>NZ_JBWYIY010000006.1:0-166889 GCF_056779975.1 Acinetobacter sp. ANC_7511 | reverse complement strand
GAAGCTAAAGAAGCTAAAGAAGCTAAAGAAGCTAAAGAAGCTAAAGAAGCTAAAGAAGCTAAAGAAGCTAAAGAAGCTAAAGAAGCTAAAGAAGCTAAAGAAGCTAAAGAAGCTAAAGAAGCTAAAGAAGCTAAAGAAGCTAAAGAAGCTAAAGAAGCTAAAGAAGCTAAAGCACAGTCTTTTGCTCAAAAAGTAACGCCTGAACCAGCAGCCTATCAATGTTTTGCTGAGCAATGTCCAAGGGTGGATTTAAAAGAGATTCAAATTGATCTCAACGGAAAAGTACCAAAATTTATAACCCCTGTTGCTGTCGGGGAAATTCATGCAAATCAATGGACTCGTTTAGGTACGGAGTTCAATGTAAATTGGACAGATCAGAATCAAAATAAAACTTCAGAAAAGCTGATATTAAATGTCTTGGACATGCAGCATATGACTTTAAAAGATGAGTTAGGTCGTATCAACCGCTATAAGATGGTAGAGGCGAAAAAGCCTGATACTGATAAAAATTCAGATGTATTAGAAACACAATAAAAAAGCGGCTCAGCCGCTTTTTTTAATAAATTTTTTCAAAACCTTCCGGACGTGTTTTAAATCTACGGTGGAACCACATATATTGGGTTGGTGCTAAACGAAGTTGATTTTCAATAATCAAATTTGTTCGTGTCGCGTCTGCAATTTCATCTTCACTTGGCATATTGTCTAACGCAGGTTCAATCAAAATATGATATTTCGGATTTGTAATATCATCTTTACGGTAGAAGTAAAGTGGAATCGCGGCAGCTTTGGTCATTTTTAATATACGGCGATGTGCAGTTACAGTGGCTGCGGGTACACCAAAAAAGGGTGCCATAACGCCTTGTTTAAGACCAAAATCTTGGTCGGGACTATACCAAATAGGTCGTCCTTCTTTTAAATGACGGATTAATCCACGCATATCATCATGGTCGATTTGATTGGTATAAATCGTGGCACGACAACGGTAAATCAGCATATCTAGCAATGGATTATTTTGCGGACGATATACGACATCTGGATCAAAATACTGGGCACAGACATATCCACCTGCATCGAGTAGGGTAGAGTGTGTACCAAGTAGTAAAGCCCCACGCCCTTCAGCTTGCGCTTGTTGAATATGTTCTAAACCTTCAATCGTTACACGATCTTTAAACCATTTGGGACAATACCAAGCATTCAGTGTTTCAAAAACACCGACCATTTGATCAATAAAGACTTGGCGAGCATTTTCATAACGAAGTTCGGGCATCCATTCAGGAAAGCAGACTTCTAAATTTCTTAAAGTTGTTTCACGACGTGAACGCAAGTATTTGAAAGCTACATTTCCCATCAGATAAGCTAAACGATGCTGAATTGCCCAAGGTAATATCGCAAGGAGCATCAGAAATATAATACCAATCCAAATGCCCCAATATTTTGGCATTAAGAAAGACCACTGGAACTCTCCCGGTTGGTAGTTTTTCTGCTTACTCATATTTAAACTTGATAACAATTTAAGGTAATTCACTATATTAGCACGAACTGTTTTTTTTCGGCGAAGGCAACAATCGGATTCTTTAGAAAAACGTTCTTAGATTTTTCACATGAATTACTCATCAATAACAACATTAAGTGCCTAAAAACCTTTAACCAAAATTAGCTTGAGCAAACTTGGTGCAATTTTTGCAGAACATTTACTGAAAATGATATGAATACGAAGATGACCGTGAATGAATCAAGTATTGTTCAATGAGCCAGTCAAAAATGCACAGTATTGGTTTGCTAAATTAGAGTTAGGTTTTACCAAAGATTCAAATCGCACAATTTTGGCGCATCGTAAGCACTTTGGACCTGTTCGCGTGCAAAAGATGCTGTGGCCTGAAAAAACAGGAGTATGTCATGCCATTATTGTTCATCCACCTGCTGGAATTGCTGGTGGAGATCATCTTACCTTTGAAATAAAAATAGATCAGGATTCGCATGCTTTGGTTACCACACCTGGCGCAGGGAAGTGGTACAAAACCAATCTTAAACAAGCATTTCAACATATTCATATTCATGTCCAAGATGAGGCGATTTTCGAATGGCTTCCTCAAGAGACGATGCTCTTTAATGGTGCGAATGCAAATTCAGAAACAATCGTACATTTGGACGCTGCTGCCAGTTTTATCGGTTGGGATATGTTGGTGATTGGACGGCAAGCACGACATGAAACTTTCTCACAGGGTGCTTACCAAAATAAATTTCAGCTTTATCAAAATCAGAAAATATTGGTTGCAGACTGTTTAAATTTTAAAGGCAATGATCGTTGGTTAAAGTCTTGTTTAGGGATGAACGCTCATGCAGTGATGGCCAGTTTTTGGGCAGTGCCTCCAGAACAATACCGGTCAAATTTCTATCTTGATCAACATATTGATCAAATTCGTGAATTA
This sequence comes from Acinetobacter sp. ANC_7511, assembly GCF_056779975.1. Lineage (NCBI taxonomy): Bacteria > Pseudomonadati > Pseudomonadota > Gammaproteobacteria > Moraxellales > Moraxellaceae > Acinetobacter > Acinetobacter sp. ANC_7511. Next base: position 164,460 of record NZ_JBWYIY010000006.1, on the reverse strand, counting down.
ATCATGCGTATGAATATTAACGTCACATTGACGTTACTCGATTACGTCGTGACAGCACGTTATCTCGGAAATGATGTACGTGAGTGTCATGATGCATTTGCTGCAATTCGTGCAAAGCTTCGTCGTTATTGGTTTGATCTTGATGAAGAGTTCCCAAGAATTTGGCGCACATAAATTTATTCTTGTCATAGCAACATAGTTAAGTTGTTTTAACACAAATATTTGAGCACACATCTTGCATCAATATTTAAAGATAGTGAGGAAAGCATTATGGAACTAACACCTACAGAAAAAGACAAAATGCTGATTTTTACTGCGGGGCTTGTAGCGGAAAGACGGAAGGCCCGTGGTTTAAAGCTGAATTATCCAGAAGCAGTGGCTTATATTTCTGCCGCACTATTAGAAGGTGCACGTGATGGAATGAGTGTGAGTGACCTCATGCATTTTGGAACAACATTGCTAAAACGGGATGAAGTAATGGAAGGCGTGGCTGAAATGATCGCAGAGGTCCAAGTGGAAGCGACATTTCCTGATGGTTCAAAACTGGTCACTGTACATCAACCGATTGTGTGATGTCTGAGAGGAAAAATTAAATATGATTCCAGGTGAAATCATTACGTCCGATACAGACATTGAAATGAATGTCGGACGGGCAACGCTCAAAATGACGGTAGCAAATGCAGGGGATCGACCGATTCAGGTTGGGTCACATTATCACTTTGCTGAAGCGAATGATGCGTTGCAGTTTGATCGTGAGTTGGCACGAGGATATCGACTGAATATTGCTGCAGGTACAGCGGTGCGTTTTGAGCCAGGACAGAGTCGAGATATTGAACTTGTTGCACTCGCAGGTAAGCGTGAGGTGTATGGCTTTGCGGGTCGTGTTATGGGTAAGTTGGATTAAGGGAAAATAATAATGAAAATGTCACGCCGTGCTTATGCGGAAATGTTTGGTCCAACGGTAGGTGATCGAGTTCGTCTCGCGGATACTGAGCTGTTTATTGAAGTTGAGCAAGACCTCACTACCTATGGTGAGGAAGTGAAGTTTGGCGGTGGTAAAGTGATTCGTGATGGCATGGGACAATCACAACTGTTGGCTGAAGATGTTGCGGATACGGTCATTACCAATGCGCTGATTGTGGATTGGTGGGGTATTGTCAAAGCTGATGTCGGTTTAAAGAGCGGTCGCATTTGGAAAATTGGGAAAGCGGGAAATCCAGATATTCAGCCCGATATCACCATTCCACTTGGTGCAGCGACGGAAGTGATCGCTGGTGAAGGACAGATTCTCACCGCAGGCGGTGTCGATACGCATATTCATTGGATTTGCCCGCAGCAAGTTGAAACCGCACTGATGTCCGGTGTGACCACCATGATTGGTGGTGGTACAGGCCCTGCGGCAGGGACTTCTGCAACAACAGTGACACCGGGGCCTTGGCATATTGGGACAATGCTTCAAGCCATAGATGATTTACCGATGAATATTGGTCTACTCGGTAAGGGAAACCTAAGTCAGCCCGACCCAATTCGTGAGCAAATTCGTGCAGGTGTGGTCGGTTTAAAGCTACATGAAGATTGGGGTTCAACCCCTGCAGCGATTGATACGTGTCTGACCGTTGCCGATGAGTTTGATGTCCAAGTGGCGATTCATACCGATACCTTAAATGAAAGTGGTTTCTTGGAAGAAACCCTCGCTGCATTTAAAAATCGTACCATTCACACCTACCATACCGAAGGAGCAGGCGGTGGACATGCCCCTGATATTTTAAAAGCCATTGGTCAGCCGAATGTGTTGCCATCTTCCACCAATCCAACTCGTCCTTATACCATCAATACCATTGATGAGCATTTGGATATGCTGATGGTTTGTCACCATTTAGACCCTGCGATTTCTGAAGATGTGGCTTTTGCGGAAAGTCGTATTCGCCGTGAAACCATTGCTGCAGAAGATATTTTGCAGGACTTAGGTGCCATTGCCATGATGTCATCAGACTCGCAAGCGATGGGGCGTGTCGGTGAAGTGGTGATTCGTACGTGGCAAACCGCGCATAAAATGAAAGTGCAGCGTGGACCTTTAGAGGGTGACAATGCGACACATGATAATAATCGTGTAAAACGTTATATCGCTAAATATACAATTAACCCTGCAATTACGCATGGTTTAAGCCATGAAATTGGTTCGGTGGAAGTAGGTAAACTTGCTGACTTGGTACTGTGGAAGCCTGCATTTTTTGGGGTAAAACCGTCGATGATTATTAAAGGTGGCATGATTGCAGCTGCGCCGATGGGAGATATTAACGCTTCGATTCCAACACCACAGCCTGTGCATTATCGTCCGATGTTTGGGGCAAATGCGCGCGGTGTGCATAACACCTGTATTACGTTCTTGTCACAAGTCGCGATTGAAGCAGGCGTGCATGAAAAATTGGGTCTGAAAAAGTTGATCAGTCCATGTAAAGGTACACGCGATATTCAGAAGAAAGATATGAAACTGAATACCTACTGTCCTGTGATGGAGGTTGATCCTGAAATTTATGAAGTGCGAGCCGATGGGAAATTGCTAACCTGTGAGCCTGCGGAAGTATTGCCGATGGCACAGCGGTATTTCTTGTTTTAAAGTTGTCTCTAGAAAAGATAATTACTGTGATAGGTGATAAAGTCTTATGTAATTAATAAGACTTTATCATTAGATAGAATTCATCGATTTATTTTAAATACATAAAAATTTCAGCGGAATAAACGCGTTTGCTAAAAGAAATTAAACACTGAATTAAAATATATAAATTTTAAATTTAATCGATATTAGAAGTTTTCCAAGCACAAAAAATATTAAATTTAATAGATTCATAGAGGTACTCTAATGATTGAAACTGAGAGACTAATATTAAGACAATGGAAGGAAGCAGATTACTCATCTTTTATAAAAATGGGTTTAGATCCAGATGTTATGAAATATTTTCATGAAGTTTTGACCCCACAACAGAGTATTGAGATGGCGGAAAAAATTTATGAGTTAATTGAACGAAACGGGTGGGGCTTTTGGGCTGTAGAGTTGAAAGATACTAGTGAGTTTATTGGTTTTATTGGATTGCACAATCAACCAGTGTTATTCGAATTTTCTCCATGTGTTGAAATTGGATGGCGGTTATTAAAAAGATATTGGGGAATGGGGTACGCAACAGAAGGTGCAAGAGCTGCATTGATATATGCTTTTGAAGAGCTTAATTTAAATAAAGTAGTTGCATTTACAGCTTTGACAAATAAGCCTTCAGAAGCAGTTATGAAAAGGCTAGGTATGACCGAAGTTAAGCAATTCAAGCATCCAGAATTACCTACAGGGCATATTCTTGAAAATCATATTTTATATGAAATAAATAAAGATACCTTTATAAAATAATTTTGAAATTAATTTATTAAAACTAATCTTTCTTAGACAAGGAATATACAGACCATTTTTTATCTTGAAATTGTTTGAGCCAATGTCTAATCATGACTTCAGTTTCAGAAAAAAGTGGTTGTGGAAGCTCATCAATGCTAAACCATTCCCAACGCTCAAAAATCTCAGGTTCTGTCACGCAAATTTGAGTTTTTAAACGTTCATCTAAAAGTTGATAAATCGTTCCGAACGTAATCTTCACCGCCTCAGCATTTTGATCAATGATCGTATTTAAGGGTTGAATAGACTCAATATATTGACTCAGATCTAAAGCAGTTTCCTCTAACAATTCGCGTACTGCAGCATCCTCAACTGATTCATGCGCATCCATTTTTCCACCTGGAAAACACCATGAGGCAGGTTCATCATTTTTGTTTCTATAACCCAATAGAACTTTTTGACGTTGATCAATCAACATGATGCCCACGCCGATGATTGGGTTACTTTTAATATTCATGATTGTGCACATCTAGCTGCTCTGTGTTCTACAAAGTACAACAGCGATATGACAACGCTAACTTTCAAATGTTTCAAAACATGTAATTTAAATAAAAAAGCATTCACATTTATAGGGGATTTTACCTATCACTATAGTAAAGAAAACCTATTTTATTTCTCTAAAACCTCTATACCGGTGAGAAAAAATCAATATTTCTACAAGATAATCCCTTAATTCAACATAGATTCATCCTTATATTTCCCTGCCTCCTTTCAAGACTAGATTAAGACATGCGCTAGACGATTTAGAACATCGCCAGCAAGGAATTTAGCAACGAGGGGGATGCGGTAATGGTAAGGAAATATCTAACTTCTGTGGCATTGACCACATGTCTTTTCAGTAGCGCAAGTTTAGCGCTTGCCGCTGAAAATGGCGGAAGTGCTTATCCAGATGGGACAGAGAGTTTTTTTGGTGGAGCAATGCCGCCACCTGGGATGTATCTCGTCAGTTATAACCAATACTACAACGCAGATAAATTTAAAAATGATCATCCAGTATTTGATGATTTTAAAATTGATACTTTTGCCACAGTTGCTCGTGGTGTCTATGTCAGTGACAAAACATTTTTAGGCGCGACATGGGGCATGCATGCATTCCTTGTATATGCCAATGCAGATCTTACATTAGGTGGTCGTCAAGATGATCACATGGCAATGGGTGATCTCATTATCGATCCATTCTTATTGGGTTGGCATAAAGGGGATTGGCATGTGGCGACAGGTGTCGACTTTTATATTCCAGTTGGCTCTTACAACAAAAATAGACTCGCAAATATTGGACGTAATTATTACACCATTCAACCGATTATCTCGACCACATACTTAAATAAACAAGGTATCGAAGTCAGTACCAAGTGGATGTATGACATCAATTTCGAGAATAAAGATACCAAATACGAGTCGGGTAATGCTTTGCATGTCGATTACTTAGTCGCGAAACACATGGGACCTTTGGCGGTTGGTGTTGGTGGTTACGTACATCGTCAGCTTGAAGGTGACTCAGGTGAAGGTGCTGTTTTAGGTGATTTTAAAGCTAAAGCAGCCAGCGTAGGACCACAGGTTCGCTATCAATTCCCTAAAGGGTATGCAATCGCAGCGAAATATCAAAAAGAATTTGATGTTGAAAACCGACCAGAAGGTCAGAAGTTCGCAATTGATATCACCATTCCATTTTAAAACATTGTTACCCAAACATTAGAGCAAGCATATAGAGGTAAGGCCATGAAAATTGAGAATCAAGAATATGCAGCAGGCAGTGCTGGAGCTGTCGATTATTTAGTGGTGAATGAGTTTTCAGGCGGTATTGTGGGACCAAGCCAACGTATGCTGGGACCTTTAAAAAATGGTGGAACGTTAAAAACAGGCACACCGCCTGGCTGTTGGGGTCCAATGATTACACCTGCATTCCAAGGTGGTCATGAAGTGACACTCCCTGTCTTTATTGAAGGTGCAGAGGTAGGTGATGCTGTCGCTTTAAAGATTAAGGATATGCATGTCACTTCTACAGCAACCTCATCGGGTGTGATGCAATTTGTTGAAGGGCGTTATAAAGGCGATCCGTTTGTTGCGAAATACTGTGAAGCATGTGGTACAGAGCAACCGGCAAGTTATGTAGAAGGAATTGGTGAAGATGCGATTCACTGTAAAAACTGTGGGGCAGAAGTCAGTGCTTTTCGCTTTTCACATGGTTATGTGATTGTGTTGGATGAAGAAAACAAAGTGAGCTTGACGGTCAATCAAGAGATTGCCAACAAGTTAGCAGGCAATGCCAATGAGCTTTCTGCACTGCCTGAACATGCAGCGCAACATTCAATCTTGTCGCTTGCACGTGCTGATATGCCTGGGGTTGCTGCGCATATGCGTCCATTCCTCGGAAATATTGGTACGACACCTTCACGTGACTTACCAGACTCTCACAACTGCCACGACTTTGGTCAGTATTTGATTGATGCACCGCATAAATTCGGAATGACTGAAGAAGAACTTATCGCAGCCAAAACAGACGGTCACATGGATACCAATTCGATTCGTCCAGGCTGTATTTTGATTTGTCCTGTGAAAGTACCAGGTGCAGGTGTCTACATGGGAGATATGCATGCGCAACAAGGCAATGGTGAAATTGCAGGGCATGCCACGGACGTGTCAGGCGAAACAGAATTACAAGTGGAAGTGATTAAAGGTTTAACAATTGACGGCCCAATTTTACTTCAAGCACCAGATGACTTACCACCAATGGCACGTCCATTTACCAAGGAAGAGCGTGAAAAAGTGAAAGCATTAGGTGCGCGTTGGGGACAAACTGAGATTGAGGAAAGTGGTCCAATCACATTTATGGGAACAGGTAAGAACCTCAATGATGCAACGGACAATGCTTTAAATCGAGCGGCAAAAGTCACAGGTTTAAGTGTGGATGAGGTTATGAACCGTTGCACCATCACAGGCTCTATCGAAATCAGCCGTTTACCAGGAATGGTACGTGCAACCTTCTTATGCCCAATGCCAATTTTAGAAAAATTGGGGATCGCAAACTTAGTTCGCGAACATTACCAACTTTAATTCATCACGTGAACGGCGGTTGATTCAGATGATTCAAACGCTGTTCGCAAATAAGCATGAAATTTACTGAACTTAAAACTTAGAAACGAGAACTTGAACAGGAATGTCATATGAACAGTAATGCAAAACTCCGTTGGGGCGATTTATATCCAGAACTTGGTATTGAGCCGATTCCAACCGAACCATGTATTTCGCCAGAGATCTATCAAGAGGAAATTGAAAAAGTTTTCTCAAAAGTTTGGCTGAAAGTGGGGCGTGTAGAAGAAATACCAAAGAAAGGCGACTACAAAGTTAAACGCTTAGATTTTGCTAAAACCTCAGTCATTTTAATGCACGGTAAAGATGGTGAAATTCGTGGGTTTCATAATATTTGTTCACACCGTGGCAATAAAGTTGTGGTGGAGACTGGCAATGAAACTTTTGGTTCAAATAAAGCTGCAGTCGTGACTTGCCGTTTCCATGGCTGGGTTTACGATGCTAAAGGTGATTTGGTTAGTGTACCTGAAGAAGAAAAATTCACTTCTTGTTTTGATAAAGGTCATAACGGTCTTGCACCTATTCGTACCCAAGTTTGGGAAGGTTTTATTTTCATCAATTTGGATAATGATGGCACTCAATCGGTAGAAGAATTCTTAGGTGGTATGGGACAGCATTTAGGCGGTTATCCATTCCATGAAATGGAAGAATGCTTTGCCTATAACACAGTTCTGAACTGTAACTGGAAAGTCGCTCATGACGCATTTGCTGAAGCGTATCACGTGGCGACCATTCATGCAGGCTCTTTCCCGAATGTATTCGCATCAGGTTTACAAGAAGTGCAATTGTTTGGTGATCATCGTACTTGCGCTGTGTGCTTAACCAAAAACGCCAATCCAAAACCAGCGGCTGCATTGTCAGGTGAGATCACTGGCGCATCATTGGTGAATCACTATGAACGTGTTCAGCTACCTAAATCAGTCAATCCAAATGATCGTGATGACTTCTCGTTTGAATTATCTGTCATTTTCCCGAATATCTTGGTGCATGTGACTGAAGGTGTATGGTTCACCCATCAGTTCTGGCCGGTCGGTCATAACCAAACCCGTTGGGAGGGTCGCTATTACCTGCCTAAAGCGAAAACCTATTCAGAGCGTTGGGCGCAAGAGTTTGCACAAGTATTACAACGTAATGCGTGGTTAGAAGATACTGCCACCATGGAAGATACCCAAGAAGCACTTGAGTCTCGAGCGAAAAAAGTGATGCATCTACAAGACGAAGAAATCCTGATTCGTCACGGTTACCACGTTCTTGAACAATACCTGAATCGCGCATAAGGAGAATGCACATGTCAAACATCATTTCACAATTGCCAGCTGACTTTTCAAGCTTAGAACCTTATGTCGCGAAATGGGCTTTAGGGACATCGAAACAACGTCATGCAGCACGCTTAAATTCGACTACAGCTGAATTGCAAGCTTTTTACGATGCTATTTTGCCTGAAATGCGCAAGCTCCTTGCAGCACTTGACCAATACGCTTTAGGTACCTTGCCTGAAGAGCTGCACAAGTTGTACTGGTTAAGCCTGAGTTTTGCCGAAGTTGCTCCACATATTGAACTTTATAAAGGTTCAGTAGGTGTGCCATACGCCTTTGAAGAAAAGCGTTTCGTTTATGAAACTGGTGATGTAGTTAACGTTTAAAAGGATCTCGAAGATGAGCCAGCACAATCTAGAACAGCGTTTGCACTATCTGGAGACCTGCGAGGCGATTCGTAGCCTGATCGGTCGTTATGCAACAGCGGCTGATCAGCGCAACAATTCAGCCATTTTACAGCATGTATTTCATGAGGATGCCATATGGTGTGCAAATGGTTTTGGAGAATATCAAGGACGCCAAAATATCTTGAATGCATTGTCAGAGATTGCAGAAGCACAAGTGCTTTGGAGCTTACATATCATGGCGATGCCAGATATTGAAGTCATTGATCAAAATCATGCAAACGCGTCATGGATGCTTTGGGAAGTCTGTAATCTGGCAGATTCATCAACACAACAAAACCAACCAACAACCTGTTGTTTAGGTGGTTTTTATAAAACGGAAGTACGTCGGAATCAATGGGGTGAATGGAAATTTGATCGTGTCGAACTGAATCTGACCTTCAATCAACCTTATCCGAACACAGCAATATAGGCACTGTATCAGTACGGCCTAAGGGGAATTCAAGATGAGAAAAATCGCAATTATCGGTGGTGGACAAGCAGGCTTATTACTGGCGTTCTCGCTACTCGAAAATAAATATGATGTCACTTTATATGTAGATCGCCCTGCGGATGAATTGTTACACGGTCGTATGGTCAGTACCACGATGTTCTTCGCCAATACATTAGAGTTTGAACGCAAACTTGGTTTGAATTTCTGGGATGGTAAAGCCCATCATGGTCAAGCCATTCATGTAGATTTCCGTGGTCCAGATGGTTCAATTGCATTGCCACTTACAGGATTCTTGCATCAGAACAAAGGTATCGCGATGGATCAGCGAACCAAGTATCACCGTTGGTTAGAAGAATATCCACGCCGTGGTGGCAAGCTCATCATTCAAAATGTCAGTCCAGAAGATTTGGAAGTAATCACTGCTGAAAATGATCTGACGATTTTGGCGGCAGGTAAGGGCAATATCACGAGCCTATTCAAACGTAATGAAACACGTTCAGTGCATCAAACACCGCCACGTAAATTGGCTGCTGCACTCGTCGTAGGTGATGATTTGTGTGGTCCAAATAGTTGGCAAGGTCAACCCTCACAGACCTTACATTTCAACTTCGTGGCAGGTGCAGGTGAATACTTCAGTATGCCATTCTACAGTCACACGCATGGTCCATGTCGTAGTTTCTTATTTGAATGTGTACCGAATGGTCCAATGGATATCTTCGATGATGTGACATCTGGCGAAGAAATGGTCCAACGCATGAAAGAAGCGGTTGCCAAAGTAACACCAGATCAAAGCTTCCGTATGGTCGATAATATGGAATTAAGTGATCCAAATGCATGGCTCAAAGGTGCATTCCGCCCTGAAGTTCGAGATCCTGTTGCAACCTTAGATAACGGTGCAAAAATTTGGGGGATTGGAGACACTGTCATTGTAAATGATCCAATCGCAGGACAAGGCGCAAACAATGCAACTCGTATGGTGGAGCATTATTTAGCTGCGATTTTAGCACGAGGTGATGAAGACTTTAGTGCAGATTGGATGACAGAAGTATTCGAGCAATTCTGGGAAAAGTCAGGTCGTTATACCACAGAATTTACCAACTTGCTGTTAAACCCACCAAGTGAAAGCTTATTGCAAGTGTTAGGCGCAGCATCGCAAAACCAAGCGATTGCAGATGATTTTATGGGGCATTTCAACAATCCATGTGGTTTCTGGCCAGCGGTAGATGGTGAAGCTGGGGCAAAAGAATACTTGTCACGAAAGGAGTTTCAACATGCAGCTGCCTGAATTACTTTGGCAGGATGTTGATCTGGCGGAAGCGAAATCGCTCCGTCAGGCATTTGGTGGCTTTGCGACAGGAGTGGCGATCGTCACTTGCCTAGACCAAGATCAACAACCTGTAGGGTTGACGATTAATTCCTTTAGTTCAGTGTCTTTAGATCCTGCATTGGTGTTATGGAGTTTAGTCAATCATTCTCCAAGCCGATCTATTTTTGAAAATGCTGAATACTTCGCCATTAATATTTTAGGTGCACATCAGCAGGAAGTAGGCTTAAACTTCGCTAAGCCGATTGCGGACAAATTTCAGTATGGTACGTGGAAAATTCAAGGTTCGAAAGCACCTGTTTTAGAAGGATGTGTCGTGCAATTTATTTGCAAAAGAGCTCAACAAATTGAAGCGGGTGATCATCAAATCTTCCTCGGTAAAATTGAGCAATGTCGCCACAGTAATCAACGACCTCTGCTGTTTTGCAAGGGACAATTTAATGAATGGCCTGAGTACAAGGAGGTTTCATGACAGACTTAGATGGAAAAGTCGTCTTGGTGACAGGTGGTGCGACACATATTGGTCAAGCCGTAGTCCAAGAGTTGAAAGGCTTAGGTGCACAGGTCATTGTTGCTGATATTAATCAAACTCAAGGACAGCAAGTTGCACAATCAACCCAAGCTCAGTACGAATTTCTAGATCTCGCTAATGATGACAGTATTCGCACATTAAGTGGAAAACTCACTCAGTTAGACGTCTTGGTTAACCTAGCGTGTTTGTATGAAGATCATGGATCTGAATCTACACGTCAAGATTGGCAAAACACGTTCAATGTCACGGTATTTGGTCACGCAGCGTTAGTACAAGCATGTCGACCACTTTTGAAAAAAAGTACTGATGGTGCCGTAATTAATATCAGCAGTGTCAGTGCACGTATTGCACAAAAAGAACGCTGGGTCTATCCAGCATCTAAAGCAACTTTAGAGCAACTCACACAAAGCATGGCACTGGATCTAGCACAAGATGGTATTCGTGTACATGCACTCTCATTAGGTTGGACTTGGTCCGTCCCAATGCAAATGATTTCCGGCGGAGACCGCGCCAAAACTGATCGAGTGGCAGGACGTTTCCATGTGTTAGGACGTATTGCGGATGCAGAGGAAGTCGCACAAGCATTAAGTTTATTGTGTAGCCCGAAAGCAAAATTACTTACAGGCAGTGTGATTCATGCCGATGGTGGTTATCACATTCTAGGTCCTGAAGCCACAGATTCACCGATAGAGGAGTTAACTCAATGAACATTAAAATGACCAATGTTGCTGAGAAATTTTTGTGTTCAACCTCTGATGTGGAACAGGGTGAGGGACTACAAATCATTATTGACGGTTATCCTCCATTGGCAGTGTTTCACTTAGAAGATGGCGAGTTCTATGTCACCGATGATACGTGTACACATGGTGATGCATCATTGGCAGATGGTGAGATTGATGGCTGTGAAGTGGAGTGCCCATTTCATGCGGGTGCATTTAATATCAAAACCGGTGAACCATGTGGTGCACCTTGTACGATTCCACTGAAAACCTATCAATCGATTGTACGTGACAATAATGTTTATTTGGTGGAGTGATGCCGATGTATAAAATCCAAATAGACGGTCAAGCCGAATTTTATTGTTCAGCTAATGATGTATTGCTACGCGGTGGCTTACGTGAAGGACTAGGCATTCCTTACGAATGTAATGCGGGTGGTTGCGGGACGTGTAAAATCGAAGTCCTGTCAGGTGAAGTAGAAAATTTATGGGCAGATGCACCTGGATTAAGCGATCGTGATAAACGTAAAGGTCGGTTACTGGCGTGTCAGTGTCGCCCCAAATCGGATTGCGTGATTAAGCTTCGTTTAGACGAACAATGTGTTCCTAAAATTATTCCAAAACAAAAAAAAGTAACATTGAAGCATGCTCATTTGGTGACACATGATATTTTGGAAGTACATTTTCAATCAGATGAGCCAGCACAATTTATTCCTGGACAATACGCTTTAATTTGGGTGAATCAAGAGTTACTTCGTGCCTATTCGATGTCCAATCTGCCGAATGACGACGGTTTATGGGTCTTCCAAATTCGACGTGTTCCTGATGGTAAAATGACCAATTTGTTATTTGATGAACAGTTACGTGAAAAGGCTGATATTCAAATTGATGGTCCATATGGGTTAGCGCATTTACAAGAGAAGCCTCGCCCTATTGTCTGTGTGGCTGGTGGTTCTGGACTTGCTCCCATGTTAGCGATTGCTCGTGGCGTTGCAGTTAACCCACATTTGCAACATCAAAAAGTCTGGTTTTTCCATGGTGGTCGTGAGCAACGTGATTTGTTTACTGAAAATCAATTACGTGACTGGACAGAGTTAGGGGAACGCCTCAATTATGTACCTGCAACCTCCTCTGAACTCATTGAAGGTATCCGTTCGGGGTTTATTCATGAAGTGATTCAAGATGTATTAGGCGAACAATTGCGTGAGCATGAAATTTATTGTGCAGGTCCGCCACCGATGGTGAAATCTATTGAACAAATGGCCCATCAAGCAGGTATTCCACAACAACAAATTCATTTTGATCGTTTCTTTTAATCGAAGATATCATTTTTCTCCCGCTCAGGCGATGGTTAACCCATCGCCGGTATTGAGCGATCACGACACATCAAGACCATATTGACGATCTGTGCGATAGATTCAGTTCCTAATTTCTGACGAATATGAGTGCGGTGAATTTCTACTGTTTTATGGCTGATATTCAACATTTGTGCGATATGTTTACTCGAAAGTCCATCGACCAATAAATTTATAATCTCACTTTCTCTTGGTGATAAAGATTTCAATTTAATCATCTGTTCTTGACGTTTTTCTTCTTCAATAAAGTCTTGTTCAGCAAGTTGCAGACAGGCTTGGATTTGATTAAGCATATGTTGTGGATTAAAAGGTTTTTCTAAAAAATCAAATGCCCCAGCTTTCATCGCATTGACCGACATTGGAATGTCGCCGTGGCCAGTCATGAAAATGATCGGCATACGGGTTTTTTGTTGGTTCAATTGTTGTTGTAATTGCAAGCCACTCATTCCTCGCATACGAATGTCAAGAATCAAACATGCAGGCGTTTGCGGGCGCTGATAATTCAGGAATTCAGTAGCACTATTGAATGTTTTTGTTTCGAGTTGCACGGAATCGAGCAACCATGTGAGTGAATTACAAATGTCTTGATCATCATCTATCACATACACAATGGGCTCGGGAACATGAGAATTGGTTAAATACATTTTGTACGCTCCTGTGCTGCCAGAGAGATATTAAAAATAGCGCCGGACTCACCTTCACAGACCCATAAATAACCATGATGGTTTTCAATGATGCTTCGAGACAGAGTTAAGCCAATACCCATGCTGTTGTTTTTACTTGAATAGAAAGATTCAAAAATTTGTTCTGGATTTTGCCCTTCGAGTCCAGGCCCATTATCTGCAATTGCAATTCGAGCATGTTGGTTATGTTGCCAAGTGCGGATATAAATGTCCCTTTCACCCTCAGGGTTAGTTTGTAGAGCATCGACCGCATTGAAGACGAGATTGATAATGACTTGGCTAAAGAGCGTTTCATCTGCTGATATAAAAATAGGCGAAACACTTAATTCATAATGGATGGTACATCCACCTTGATCTGCTTTAAGCTTAATCAAAGGATGTAACTCTTGAATAAGATGACTCACAGAATGAATCTGGAAATTCGCTTCGCCTTTACGTAAAAAGCTTCTCATGCTGTGAATAATGCCATTGACGCGATGTGTTTGATTTAAAGCAGCATTGAGGGCATCAAGAGTCTCTTGTGTGTTGGCTAAACCGTTTTGAATGCGAATAATACTACCTCCAACGTAATTGTTGAGTGCAGCCAGTGGTTGATTTAATTCGTGGGCGAGCGCTGTAGCCAGTTCGCCCATCGTTTTGCAACGTGACATATGACCAAGTTGCTTTTCACGAGCACGTGCTTTTTCTTCAGCCTCAATACGCTCAGTGATATCACGATAATTCACCAATACTCCCTGAATATCAGGGTGATCTAATAAGTTACGATAGGTTGCCTCTTGGTGTCGCCATTTTCCATTGTGGTGCAAGATTTTGTAATGAATCACACCAACTGCACGTTGTTCCGTTTTCTTAAATAGAAGCTGTCTGACTTTAATACGATCATCAGGATGAATTGCAGTTAACACATTCTTATTGAGTACAAAGCGATCCCGATAACCAAGAATACCTTGTAATGATGGGCTGGCATAAAGTAGTTTGCCTTGTAAGTCGAGAATAGCAATTCCATCTCCAGAATGCTCAAGCAGCATTTTGAAATATTGATCTTTAGACTGTAGAGCATATTGATACTTTTTGATTTCGCTGATGTTACGTACTAGAGCGAGAAGCTTTGGTTTATTTTCAATCTCAACTTTTTTAAGACATACTTCAACTGGGATATGACGTTGGTCTTGAGACTCTATTAACCATTCAAATGTGATTGCTTCGTCTTTTGTAGTGGCGGCCTGTTGAACTTTTCGGAGTGCATGATGCAAATCAAAACCATGTTGAAAAGCACTGATCTTTTCAACGTTCATTTGTGTCAATTCAGATTTACTATATCCAGTAAGTTCTACAGCGGCTTCATTGGCATCCATAAATTGGACACTGCCAATATCATGTACAAAAATTGCATCGCCCGCTTTATCAAAAATAGTTTGATAATATTGTAAGCTGGTCATTGTAGGTCCTTACCTGAGATGGCTTCCGGCTATCGGGTATAGGGTGAAATATCGTCACTGATAAATCATTTTTTTTATAAGTAAATACTGCATTAAGGGGCAGCATCTTGCAATTAGACTTAGGGTCTAATTACATACTTTTAACATATAAAAATATTCATGTGAAAAATTTATCAGTGATCTCAATGTTATGCAATTTAGATACCATGTTACTTCAACTGATTTAGGTGACAGTTACACGAGGAATGTTAGCTCAAAAAATATCATCTTTTTATCTAACGAATAAAATCAAACTTTATGCTATCTACATACAATCCTTTTTTGATTAGTCATTACACTGGATGAGGCATAGAATAAAACCCGTCAGTCCTACTCATTAAAGTGATATTTTTATGGCGTTCAGTTGGATTCTCTTTACCCTCATGGCTGCTTTTATGCAGGCTTGGCGCAATGCCTTTCAAAAACAATTGAGTACCACTGTCGATGTATGGGGCGTCACCCTTGCACGCTTTATCTTCGCCTTGCCTTTTGCATTGATTTATTTGAGTAGCCTTTATCACTTCTCACCTGTAACAGCGACTGTTCAATTTACGACAAAATATTGGGTTTATATTTTTATCGCAGGCATTAGCCAAATTTTAGCCACTGCATTGATGGTGCAGTTATTTAAACAAAAAAACTATGCCATTGGCGTGGGACTGGCTAAAAGTGAAGCGATCTTAGCTGCAATCATTGGCGTTGCTTTTCTCTCTGATCATTTGTCATGGTTGGTATGGTTTGGGGTGTTACTGGGTGGTTTTGCTGTGTTTCTGTTGAGTCGGGGACATGGTTTTACAGGATTTTCACCCAAAACACTGGTGATTGGCATCGGAAGTGGTTTGTGTTTTGCTATCACTTCACTATTGGTTAGAGAGGCCAGTCTTGAACTAACAATGTTGCCAACAATTCATCGCGCTGCATGGGTATTACTGTCGGTGATTGGCTTACAATGTTTGAGTATGCTTTTGTATCTCAGTTTATTCAGTCATCAAACGTTGCTGGCGATGTGGCAACGTCTAGGACTGACCTTTAAAGTCAGTGTATGTAGTTTTATGGCATCTCTCGGATGGTTTACTGCCATGAGTATGATGAGTGTCCCAGTTGTAAAAACACTTGGTCAAATTGAAATCTTATTTAGTTTGTTGATCTCCGCTTATTTCTTTAAAGAAAAGTTAGCGAAAGCCGAACATTGGGGATTAGCCTTAGTTGTGATTGCAGCAATCTTGGTGATTTGGGCTTAAATATTTTTAGAGATCATCAAATATTATTTAATAAGAAAGAAGGGGATGCACCAATAGATTTCATGTTGGCATGAATAATGCTTAATTTTGATGCGTAAATGGATTGATGTTGAACAAGACATTTCGCGAGTTGAAATTAAAGCAAAGTATTCAAGCGACAATAGGAAAGGCATGAAAATCTATACTCAAAGAATAGAAGCAGTGACAGAAGATCAAGCTTTCGAAACTGTGCAACTCAACTTTGATACACGACAAAAGAGCCGTTTTCGTGCAACTTTAGTTTCAGGGTGCGATATTGGTGCAGATTTACCGCGCACAGGTATTCTTCGCGGCGGATCATTTATTGCAACTGAATCAGGTGACTTACTGCGGGTGGACGCATTGCCCGAACGCCTGATGTGTGCCCAAGCTTCTTCTGATTTTGAGCTTTTGAAAGCAGCCTATCATTTAGGGAATCGTCATGTCCCTCTTATGCTCACTCCTCATGCATTATATTTTGAACCTGATCATGTCTTAGCAGAAATGGTCGAAGGATTGGGTTTAATGGTGACTGAAGTGGATCATCCATTTGAGCCAGAAAGTGGTGCTTATGCTCAGCATGGACATGATCATCGTCTCAGCCCAATCAAAGCGATTCATGCTCATGCGCATCACTAATGCAGCTCACTTACTCAAACTGTTAACTTTGTCGTCTACAGCTTTGCCTGTAGGCGCTTATTGCTATTCGCAAGGTGTTGAAAGTGCGATCGATCAAGGTTTGATCCATGATGAGCAATCCAGTATTGCGTACTTCGAAGAAGTTCTGGAAATGCTTTTGGTTCGTTTTGAGCTACCTGTATTGAAGCGTTTGATGCAGGCCCATGATGATGAACAGCAGTTTAATCATTGGGCGCAGTTGTATCGAGCCAGTCGTGAAAGTCGTGAGTTATTGGCTGAATCGCAGCAGTTGGCATTTTCCTTGAACGCATGGATTAAAGATGTATTGAAAATGCCCGTTACGGTCAAAAAACAACTTGGATTTGTACCTGTATATGCTCAGTTATGTGGGCGATTGGATCTGAATATCGAAGATGTTTTAACGGCGTATACATTTACTGTTTTAGAAAACCAAGTACTTGGCGCAGTCAAAACTGTGCCGCTCGGACAGATGAGTGGTCAACGAATTTTGTGGCATTTACATGGTTTAGTCCCAGATGCCATAACGCATGCAATGTGTATAGAAGATCATCAACTCAGCAGTGCCTTACCTCAATATGCCATGCTCAGCATGTCCCATGAAACACAATATTCGCGTTTATTTAGATCTTAAAAATTATCATAAGGAATCAATCATGTCAGAACGTTCTCCTTTACGTGTCGGAATTGGTGGACCAGTCGGCTCTGGTAAAACAGCACTGACTTTAAATTTATGCCGTGCATTACGTAATAAATACAATATGGCGGTGGTGACCAATGATATTTATACAAAAGAAGATTCCAACTTCTTAACTCGTCATGAAGCCATGTCACCCGATCGTATTGTGGGGGTGGAAACTGGCGGTTGCCCTCATACGGCTATTCGTGAAGATGCCTCAATCAATTTGGCAGCGATTGATGACTTATGTGAAAAGTTTGATGGTCTAGAGTTAATTATCATTGAAAGTGGTGGCGATAATTTGGCAGCAACGTTTAGCCCTGAACTGTCTGATCTGACGTTATATGTGATTGATGTTGCTGGTGGTGAAAAAATTCCACGTAAAGGTGGTCCAGGCATCACCAAGTCTGACTTACTGATTATCAATAAAACAGATCTGGCGCCAATGGTTGGAGCGAATTTGCAGGTGATGGACCAAGATGCCAAGCGTATGCGAGGAGATAAACCGTTCTTGTTTTCAAACATGAAAACTGAAGATGGTTTAAACGAGATTATCAGTTTTATTGAAAAACAAGGTTTATTCAAAGCTTAAACAAGAGGGCTTAAAGGATGAAACAATGCAATAAATTCGGTCTATTCATTCTGGCAAGTGTTCCGAGCCTTGTAATGGCACATCCAGGCCATCATCACCATGACGCTAATTTTTGGACGGGCTTCATTCATCCGTTTACAGGATTGGATCATTTGATGATGGCACTCAGTTTCGGCGTTTTGATGTGGAGCATGTCTAAAATTTGGAAGATGATAGGGGCATGGGGCTTGCTTACAGCGCTTGTTGCTGGATTCAGTTTAGGTGCGCATGGAATTATTCCGAATGGCGTTGCAGAAATTGGAATTGTAGGTTCATTGTTCATCTTAGCTGTAAGTTTATGGACCAAATCGAACAGAATTTTTCCAGTTGCAGCAGTGTTTCTATCAGTTTTTCATGGTTCAGCACACGGAGCTGAATTAGCGATGAATGGAAATGTTGGCGTTCAGATTTTAGGCATGATTACTGCCATGGCAATGATTTATGCTCTTGGACTGGGTTTAGGGGCATTGATGGTGAAATTTGTTCCACAAGGTAAAAAGATTGTAGGTGTGCTAGCAGCATTGGTTGCAGTAATTGGTTTAGCGTGATCAAACTTGGCAAAATAAAAAAACTCCGCAAGCGCGGAGTTTTTTATTCATCAGGGTAATCAGCCACCATTCGCAAGACTTTCAAGCGCTTCCCAGCGCTCTAATTTCTCTAAAAGTAACTCATCAATTTCAGTAAGGCGAATCGAAAGTTGAGTTGCTTTGTCACTATCTGTCACAAATAAAGAACCATCAGCTAAAAGCGCATTAATCTCGGCTTGTTCCTTTTCCAAAGCTTCCATTTCAGCAGGAAGTTGTTCTAAAGTACGTTGATCTTTATAGCTTAGTTTTACTTTTTTAACTGCGGGTGCAGGGGTTGCCGCCGCTTCAGCTTTTGCAGCTGCTTTCTTCACCGCAGATTTCTGATCGACTACAGTTTGATCAGGACGTTGCATGAGGTAGTCTTGATAACCACCGACATATTCATCGATATTGCCTTTGCCATCGAATACCCAAGTTGAGGTCACGACATTGTCCATAAAGGCACGGTCATGCGAGATCAACAATAAAGTTCCTTTGTAATCACTGAGCATCTCTTCAAGCAGCTCAAGCGTCACCATATCCAAGTCATTGGTTGGCTCATCCATCACGATGAGGTTCGATGGTTTAAGCAGTAATTTCGCTAATAAAATGCGGTTACGTTCACCACCAGAAAGGGCTTTTACAGGTGTACGAGCACGCTCAGGGGAGAACAAGAAATCTTGTAAATAGCTATAGATATGACGACGTCCGCCATTGATATCGACAAAGTCTGACCCTTCGGCCACGTTGTCTTTTACCGATTTTTCAAGATCGAGCACGTTACGAAGCTGGTCAAAATAAGCCACTTCGAGTTGTGTCCCTGTTTTGACCGTACCTGAGTGTTCTTGTTGACCCAAAATTGCTTTGATCAGCGTGGTTTTACCGACACCGTTGTCACCGACTAGACCAATACGGTCACCGCGTAGCACCAATGCGTTAAAGTTTTTGATAATTGGAGGATTGTCGCCAAATTGCACACTGAGGTTTTCAATTTCGAAGACCACTTTGCCTGAACGTTGAGCATCTTGGGTGGCCATGCTCACTTTGCCTTGCTGCGAACGGCGGGCTTTAGATTCTTCTCGTAATGCTTTTAAGGCACGCACACGACCTTCGTTACGGGTACGACGTGCTTTAATACCTTGACGAATCCAAACTTCTTCTTCTGCTAACTTTTTATCGAACAGCGCATTTTGTTTTTCTTCTGCTTCCATCTGTGCAGCTTTGAGTTCGAGGTAACGTGAATAGTTCCCTTCATAACTGCGTAAGATGCCACGATCCAGTTCCACAATACGTGTAGCAATACTGTCTACAAATGAACGGTCATGCGAAATGAAGAGTAATGTTAGATTATTTTGATCGAGTAAGAATTTTTCTAACCACTCGATACTTTCAACATCTAAATGGTTCGTTGGTTCGTCGAGTAACAAAACATCAGGTTGGGTGAGTAGTGCGCGTGCAAGAAGCACACGACGTTTACGACCACCTGAAAGATCAGCTAAATCAGCATCAGGATCAAGTCCCATTTTACTGAGGATTGAATTCACTTTAGTTTCAAGTGCCCAACCATCTAATTGATCCATTTTATGTTGCAAGTTACCCATGCGATCGCAAGCTTCCATATCGCCGACTACACAAGCTTCGCTTGCTTCGTGATAAGCTCTAAGAACAGAAGCTGCTTCACCTGCGCCATCTGCCACAATATCTGCAACACGTCCCGAGTCCATTGGCACGTCTTGAGCCAGCATAGAAATGGTAATACCATTTTGCAGGGAAACTTCACCAGCGTCAGGCAATAAACTTCCATCAATGAGTTTAAGTAAAGTAGACTTACCCTCACCATTACGGCCAATCAAACACACTCGTTCGCCGCGCTCTAAACTAAAATTCGCGCCGTCGAGTAAGTACGGTCCACCAAATGCGAGTTGGACGTCCCTTAAGGTAATATAGGCCATAATGTTTCCTGAAATCCCCTGATGAGGACTTATAATGTCGAATCAAAAAAATCTAAATGAGCAGGCGTCATTTTCCGCACCCATAGAAGATTTGCAAGTCCGAATTGCATTTTTAGATGAATTAGTTGATCAGTTAAATATTCAAATTGCATTACAAAGCCGTGAAATCAGCGATTTAAAGAAACAAATGCAAATTTTGTATCAACGTGTTGAAGCTACTCATGCTGACGATGGTGTTGCTCCATTTGATCCAATTTTGGATAAACCGCCACATTATTAAGACGTGACATAAATACTGATTATTTATTAAGAAGTATGCGTAAATAGTTTGACCTTTGATATGAAGGTCGTTGTAATAGTCTTTTCACTTGCCGAATTCTGAATCTTATCCTATGAGCGCTAAAGTTGTCCTAATAGATCTTGAAAATAACATGCCGACTTCGACGTTATTTCGGGAGATTGTGCAACATTACACCACGACCTATCTATTTCATTCGAAAGGGAGTTTTTATTACAGTCTCACTGATTTGACTGAATTTGCGAGTTGGATTAGTAGTGGTCAAATTGTCATTTTAGAAATGCTTGAGGCAAAAGAAAAAGAATTTGAGTACGCTGTGATTGTGGGGCAAATCTTGGCATTGGTTGAGCATGGCGCAGAGATTGATGTGATTTCTGCACGAGACTGTAGCACCATGTTGGCTGACATGATGCGAGCTTCTGGCATTCAATGTAATTTGATACAGGTACAACCAGAGCAACCTGTGTCAAAACTCAAATACAACGTGCCTTCAGTTGAAACTATTCGTCAAAATCATGATTTATTTAAAGTAAAGCAGTATTGTGATGTTGTGGTTCGTATGGAAGGGAAGCCCAACACCTTAGCTAAGCTTAAAAACTCGATCGAGAATACGTTGCGCATAAATGACGAGCACAGCGCTAAATTGATTGGCATGCTGATTAATTTAAAGGTAGTTAAAAAAGAAGGTGAGCAAATTTCCTTTCGTAAAAAGGTATTAAAGCAGTGGGCTCAATTGGATATGAATGTTGATGAAGATGTAGTAGCAGACCACAAGCTTGGTCAGGTAGATGCGTTATTGGCGAAGCTACATATCGAAGCAAAAGACATTTTAGCTGAAATTGAAGAGTCACAAGACATTCAACATATTCAGAGTGATTTGTTTAAAAATTTTGAAAAAATAGATCCTGTCCAGCTGGAAGTCATCCAAAAATTGAACGCTTTAAAATCCGGAAAGCCTAAAGATATTTATGAACTGCGTGATTTATTAGAACAGCTATTTCCAAAATCTGATGTGCGATTATTGCTTAAGGAAATGATTGATAAGGGATATATTTATTGGAATGGTCATGAAGTACTTTATAGCCATGAGATGTTTTTGAACTAAAATATGCCTAGGAAAAAAGCGATGATTTTATCGCTTTTTTTTTATTTCAGTTGCACTGTGCTTAGGTGGGTTATACCACATCGTGCCTTATTTGGTTCAGGTCTCAATACTGGTTTCATGCCGCTATAAATCGTATTTTTAATTTTCAACTTGCCTTTTATATTCGGCTTATGCAACTCTAATATAAGAAGCAAAAGGTGAACTATGGAAAATGCTGGACTTTGGATAACGATTCTTATCGTTGTGTTTGTGCTGGGCTCGATCTTCGGATTACGTGTAAATCCAAGAGAAAAAGCTTTGGGGATTATGCGTGAGAAAGCGCGAAAAATGGGATTACACCCACGTTTGATTGCTGCACCTTCATGGACCAATATTCCAATGGCATCAGAAAATCGTGCCAGTATGGTGGCGTATTACAGCGTTATCATTCCTGATGGTCGCCTACCTTTAATGCGCGCTTTGGTTGAAAATGAAAAACTCAATGTTGTTCACGGAAATGAGAAATTTAATGATTTCCCCATTGCATTAAAAGGGATTTATGCTATTGATATGCAGTCTAATTGCGTCGGTTTGTACTGGAATGAAGAAGAAGATCTTCACGCTACACAACTTGATGAAATGAAAGCACTTTTACATAAATTGGCTGAAATTTAATTTTTTTAATCTTATAGGAATAACGGTTCACTATGGCGAATGCTCCTAAGTCCACATCCAAAAGCGCTACAGCTCAATCGTCAGAAGCTGGAAAAAAACGTGCTTTAGTGATCGTCGAGTCGCCTGCTAAAGCGAAGACCATTAATAAATACTTAGGTTCAAACTACATTGTGAAATCATCTGTGGGTCATGTCCGTGACTTACCAACAGGTGCTTCAAAAAGTACGGAAAAGAAACCAGTAACACGTACCAAACAGACTGCTGAAGAGAAAGCTGAAAAAGCTCAACAGGCACTGATTAATCGTATGGGGGTAGACCCTGAGCACGGTTGGAAAGCACACTATGAAGTGCTTCCTGGTAAAGAAAATGTTGTTTCAGAACTGAAAAAGCTTGCTTCGCAGGTTGACGAGGTCTATCTCGCAACCGATTTGGACCGCGAAGGAGAAGCAATTGCTTGGCATTTAAAAGAAGTCATTGGTGGTGATGACTCTCGTTATAGACGTGTGGTTTTCAACGAAATTACTAAAAATGCCATTCAAGAAGCATTTAAACAGCCTGCTCGTTTAGACATTGATAAAGTCAATGCACAACAAGCACGCCGTTTCCTTGATCGTATTGTTGGCTTTATGATTTCACCACTATTGTGGGAGAAGATCGCACGTGGTTTATCTGCGGGTCGTGTACAGTCAGTTGCTGCGAAACTTGTGGTAGAGCGTGAGCGAGAAATTCGTGCTTTTATTCCTGAAGAATATTGGCAAGTTTTTGCAGATACCAAATCTAAAAAAGATGATATTCGTTTAGAAGCAGTCAAACAGTCAGGTAAGACATTAAAACTTCAAAACAAAGCACAAACAGATGCTTTATTGGATGTTTTAAAAGAAGCTGAATTTAAAGTTGCTGCCCGTGAAGATAAACCGACCAAAGTTAATCCGAGCGCACCCTATATCACATCGACCTTACAACAAGCAGCAAGTACTCGACTTGGTTTCTCTGTAAAGAAAACAATGACGATGGCACAGCGCTTGTATGAGGCAGGTTATATTACCTATATGCGTACCGACTCTACATTCTTGAGTGATGATGCGGTCAATATGGTACGTGGACATATCGAAACCGAGTATGGTGAAAAATATCTTCCTGCAAAGCCAAACCGTTTTGGAAATAAAGCAGGTGCGCAAGAAGCCCATGAAGCGATTCGTCCATCAAACGTCGCGTTGAAGGGTGATCAGCTTGCGGGCGTAGATCGCGATGCTCAGCGTCTATATGATCTGATTTGGCGTCAGTTTGTTGCATGTCAAATGACACCTGCTGAATATTTGTCTTCGACAATCTTGGTCGATGCAAACGGTGTAGAACTTAAAGCTAAAGGTCGTACTTTGGTATTTGATGGCTTTACGAAAGTACGTGGCCAGAACAAGTCGGATGATGATGTTTTACTGCCTGCTGTGAAAGTGGGTGAAGTTCTGCAACTTCAAAAGTTAGATCCTTCGCAACATTTCACTAAACCACCTGCACGTTTTACAGAAGCATCATTGGTGAAAGAGCTTGAGAAAAAAGGCATTGGTCGTCCTTCAACTTACGCAGCGATTATTTCAACGATCCAAGATCGTGGCTATGTGAAATTGGATAACCGTCGTCTCTATGCAGAGAAGATGGGTGAAATCGTTACAGATCGTTTGGACGAAAGTTTTAACAACTTAATGAATTATGCATTTACTGCAGATCTAGAAGGTCAACTGGATAAAGTTGCAGATGGTGAGCGTAATTGGAAAGAGTTATTAGATAGTTTCTATGGTGATTTTAAGAAACGTCTGACTACTGCACAGGGTGAAAATGGCATGCGCCGTAATCAGCCTGTTGAAGTTGATGCTGTGCATTGTAAAGAATGTGATCGTCCGATGCAGATTCGTACCGGTACCACAGGTGTATTCTTAGGTTGTTCTGGCTATAACTTACCACCGAAAGAACGTTGTAAAGGTACACTCAACTTAACGCCAGTAGAGTCCTTGGCCGCATTATCTGATGATGAGTCTGCAGAAACCGCAGATTTAATGTCGAAAAAACGTTGCCCAATTTGCGAAACAGCAATGGATAGCTATGTTATTGATGGTGGTCGTAAACTTCATATCTGTGGGAACAATCCAGACTGCGAAGGTTTTGAGCTTGAAGAAGGTGAGTTCAAAATTAAAGGGTACGATGGTCCAACAATTCCATGTGACAAATGCGATGGTGAGATGCAGTTAAAGACAGGGCGTTTTGGTCCTTATTTTGCCTGCACAAGCTGTGAAAATACACGTAAAGTATTGAAGAACGGTCAACCAGCGCCTCCTCGTGTCGACCCGATTAAAATGGAACATTTGCGCTCAACGAAACACGACGACTTTTTCGTATTACGTGATGGAGCAGCAGGCTTATTCTTAGCAGCAAGTAAATTCCCTAAAGTACGTGAAACTCGTGCTCCTAAGGTTGCGGAATTGCGTACGGTTGCTGAACAGCTAGATCCAAAGTATCAGTTTATTCTGCAAGCGCCAGATACTGACCCTGATGGAAACCCAACTTTAGTGAAGTTTAGTCGTAAAAATCAAGCGCAATATATTGGTTCTGAAACGCCTGAAGGTAAACAAACGAAATGGTCTTTGATTTACCAAGATGGTAAATGGATTGAAGCTTAACGTTTAAATAACAGAAAATGCTGACTTAGGTCAGCATTTTTTTATGACATTAAATTTATTGTCTTACACATACTCTTGAGAGATTTTCTATTTCTGTATCAAATAGAATGAAATTCGCAATCATTTCTTTGTTATCGAGTTTTTTAATTAGTAATTTCACAGCATCAGGATCAGCTAAAGCTGATTTAAGGTTTAATTGCTCTTCAACTTGAGCATTGTCTATTTCAAATTTCAGTAATTTATTTTGATCAATTGTGAGTATATGTTCTTGTAAACTCCATTGAGCTTCAGATTGGGTATAAGCAATTGCTTTCTCGTTATCTTTAATAAAGGTCATTTGATTTTTTTCAAAATATTGACCATTTGGTTTGAACTCAGACACTATTTCGCTTTTCGCAGCATAACCCATGTAATCCATTTCTTCAGTACATTTCCATTTGGCTGAAAGTGCTGATAATTGAATATTTTCACTACTGTGTGAATTGGTTGCAGACGAGCTGGTAGCTTGATTACATACAAAAATGAATGTACACAGCACTAAAGTTTTTTTAAATATTTGATATTTTTGCATTGTTATACCGTTATTTTTTTTGGGGAATTGTAAGTTTATTACAATATATATAAGGGTTCTATTTGAAAAATTGAAAATCTCAATGTAATAAATAAGTATCTGAATTAATTTAAATATGAGAATAGCAATAAAGCATGCAGCAAAGGATAGAAACTTTTATTTTGGCTCCCGACTCTTTCAAAGAAAGCATGCCTGCTGAGCAGGTATGCATGATTATGAAAAATGCAATCCATAAAGTCTTACCCGATGCACAATGTATTTTGAATCCAATGGCAGATGGTGGTGAAGGAACCATTGATGCATTGGTCATGGCAAAATCAGGATTAAAAATCGCGTGCGAAGTACAAGGCCCATTCGCTAATCAGCGTGTCATGACTCATTTTGGATTAATTGATCAGGGACAAACAGCAGTCATTGAAATGGCGAAAGCCAATGGCATTCATCTCATACCACCTCATTTAAGAAATCCTTTGTTCACTAATACTGTAGGAACAGGGCAACTGATTGCCGCAGCTCTCGAATTCGGTGTGAAAAAGATCATCATCGGATTGGGTGGGAGTGTGACCAATGATGGTGGTGCTGGTATGGCGCATGCTTTGGGCGTGAAATTTATTAATCAATATCATGAAGTATTTGAGCCAACAGGTGGAAACTTAAACCAAATCGATTCCATTGATGTGTCACAACTCGACCCAAGATTGACTAAAACAGATATTGTTATTGCTTCAGATGTAAACAATCCATTATGTGGTCCACTTGGCGCATCTTATATTTTTGGTCCGCAAAAAGGGGCAACACCTGAAATGGTGCAAGTATTGGATCATAATTTATTGCACTTTGCAGGGGTGGTAGAGCAGCAGCTTTTAGTCGATTTACGTCATCGATCTGGTGCTGGTGCAGCAGGTGGTTTGGGATTTGGTTTGATGGCATTTACAGGCGCAGATATTCGATCGGGTGCTGAATTAATCATTGAGGAAACTCAATTGGCTGAAAAAATTGAGCAAGCTGATTATGTATTTACGGGTGAAGGGAAAATTGATACTCAGACTCAATTTGGTAAAACCCCATTTGCCGTTGCTCAAGTCGCATATCGGCACAACAAGCCTGTATTTGCATTCGCTGGTAGAGTTGGTGAAGGAGTAGAACCATTGTACGAACAAGGGTTTCATCACATCTGTAGTATTAATCCTCTGGATCAAAGTTTGTCAGAATCCTTGAAAAATGCAGTTCAGAATTTAGATTTAACGGTACAAAATATCGTAAGGCAGTATATCTAATTCTCTATGTAAGTGGGCTTTGATGTTTAAAACTGAAGCGTGTTTGTATTTTCTAAATCTAGCTCTGTTAAACTATTGTTATTGTAAAATTGATGAGTAGCGATGAGTTTAGACAGCCTGATTGATGAATTAAATCCTCAACAAAAACAAGCTGCAACCACAGAAGCCTTACATAGTTTGGTGTTGGCGGGTGCGGGCTGTGGTAAAACCAAAACGATTGTGGCACGTGCTGCTTATCTCATTGATCAAGGTGTACCCGCCAATCAAATTCAAATTTTGACGTTTACGCGTCGTGCTGCCAGTGAAATCGTGGCGCGTGTCGAATTGGCACTCGGTGAACAAGCAAAAGGATTACGAGCATCAACATTCCATACTTTTTGTATGTACTTGCTGCGTCGTATACCAAAAGCTTTCAGCTTAGCGCAATTCTCAATTATTGATCGTGATGATCAACTCATGATGTTTCGTTTGATACGTGGTAAAGATGATAAGAAGAATCCCAATCAGCTCCCGAAGCCTGCTGAATTATGTGATCTGTATTCATATGCTAGAAATACGCGTCAAAAGCTAAGTGTTGCCATAGAAAAGCAAATGCCTGAATTCTTAGCAATGAAAGACCTGATTGCAGAAATCATGAAAGAATATGAAACTCGAAAGCAGGCACGTAGCTTTCTTGATTATGACGATATTCTTGCGATCGTGGCATCAGCTTTAGCACAGTCTGAGGGTCTAGTCGATTATGTGGCCTCGATTTGCAGACATATGCTTGTGGATGAAATGCAAGACACCAATCCATTGCAATGGGCGCTATTAGAGCCTTTAAAGGATCGAGTAAGTTTGTTTTGTGTCGGGGATGATGCTCAATCGATTTATGGTTTTCGTGGAGCAGATTTCGAAAACATTCATCATTTTAAAGAGCGTGTGCCAGCAGCACAGATCTTTAAATTAGAAAAAAACTACCGATCTACTCAAGAAATTTTAGATTTATCAAATTGGTTGCTTGATCAAAGTGAGATTAAATATGACAAGCGCTTAAATGCGTATCGAGGTACAGGCATAAAGCCTAAAATTCATATTTTCCCGAATGAGTTTGATGAAGCAAAATGGATTGCCATAGATATTAAAGAGCGACATTTGCTTGAGGGAAGTCCTTGGCGCGATCATATGGTTCTGGTACGTTCAAGCTTTGCAGCTCGTCATATTGAAGCAGCTTTCATTGCAGCGAATGTCCCATATCGGTTTATTGGTGGTATGAAACTTCTTGAAACTGCGCATGTTAAGGATTTACTGAGTTTACTACGGGTCATTGCCAATCCTTCAGACGATATTGCATGGATGCGGTTTTTGACGCTTTGGGATGGGGTCGGTGATGTTGGCGCAAGCCGTTTAGCGCAACAGTTGTTACAGGACCCTCAAGATGACGTCATTGCGGAAAAACTAGAAAAATTTGGACGTATTCCTGCTGAGGCTCTACTCATTATGAAGCAGTTGAATGTGTTAAAGACTGAAGTTCAAGCTTGCGTAAGCTTGGCAATTCAGGCAATAGAAATTCAGTTGAGTGAAAATTACAAAAAGGATTGGGGGCGTCGTCAAGGAGACTTTGAGTTGGTGAAACAGTTAGCTTCAAAACATACTCAGTTAAGTGAGTTTTTAGAAGCCTACGTGCTTGATCCAGTTTCAATCAGTGAAATCGAACGCCAGTCAGATACTGATGTTGTTACCTTGATCACGATACATTCTGCTAAAGGAACTGAACAAAAAGTTTGTTACGTGGCGAATGTGACACCTGGTCAGTATCCACATGCAAGAGCTCAAGGGGATTTTGATGAAGTTGAAGAAGAACGCCGTGTGCTTTATGTAGCACTTACCCGTGCACAAAATGAATTGATTTTAACCAAGCAAAATTTGGTGACGTGGGCAAGGGAACAAGTCGATGAGCAAGGACGAAAAGTTGAAAGCTATTTTCTTAATAATCTTTCAAGACATTTGTGTACAAGTGAAACACATTATAAAACCAGGCAGCAAACGGTTAAGAGTGCTTTGATTGAGCGACAGTCGATTAATTTAGATTTTGGAATTGATCTCGATTAAACTATCTAGATTGTTTCATACAAAAAGTAGAGTAGGCGCGTACTTTTTGGTTTTTTTGCCTATCTTCTTAAGGTTTTTTCATGAAAATTTTAGTTCGTAACTTAGAGCGCAGCATTACTGAAGCTGAGATTCTGGAGTTATTTCAGCAGTTTGGAACAGTAGACTCATGTACATTGGTGTTAGATGCTGCAACAGGCAAATCGAAAGGATTTGCCTTTGTTGAAATGCCACATGGCCGTGAAGCTGTGAAAGCAATTAAGGGGCTGAACACCCGTAAAGTTAAAGGTGCAGGTATTCGAGTAAAAGCTGCAGACGAAAAGCCAGAAGCATAACTTGATGTCTAAATAAAGTAGGAGCAGTTATTGCTCCTTTTTATTTGATATTTTATTTAATTTTACTAATAAATATGAATCTTTTTTAGCTTTTTTGACCAACTTTTGTACTTTGAAGAGTTGACATATTTTTGAAATGTATTTCTGTTATATATTAATATTTTTATTAAAAACATACATTTAAAATCACATTTATATACAAATTATTGTGAAGTATATCTTAATAATAGATTGAATAAGTTTGAGTGAAGTGTGTAGTATAAAAGCTCCATTATAAAACCCCAAAAGGTTATAAAAATGTCTATTCAAGAATTAAATCATCTAGAAACAGAAATCGTATCAGGTGCAGGTACGTTAATCGGTGACACGCTTCAAAACGCATCAAACCTATTTTCGAGCACATTGAATGTTCAAGCTCCAATTTGGAAGCCATTGAGCCTAATTCCTGGTGTTGGTACAGTTCATCAAGCAATTGATGTTGGCTTCCTTGCGATTTCAGAAGGTCTTTACAGGGCTGGAACACTGTTAGGTGGCGATCAAGATCAGGTCAAATTTCATTATGACAATGAAAAAGGCGATGGGACTTATAATCCATTAGGAATTTTTAAGGGTATTGTTCGCTAATATAACCTTAGATTCATTCGAAAGGGTCAGCCATGCATTTGGCTGGCTTTTTTATTTAAGCAGTATGCATTAATAATCAGGCTTTCAATCAATCTTGTTGATCTAAAATTAATCTTGATTTTTTTCTTAAAAGCATTGCGTGATATGGCGTCAACATTTAAGTTGTATGACATAAATGTTGTTAGGAAGTTTTCATGTCTCGTGTTGCTCGTTTTCATGCAGATCGCACTAATCAAAAACTCTATTTTGCCCGTCTATCATGTCAGCAAGCAGAACAGACAGAGCATATTCAACAAGCTCAAGCCCATCGTGAAGCGGCAGTCTTTCATTTGCATGGAGCGGTCTTGGCATTTTTGCAAGAGTTGGTGCGTTATTACCGTTTAAATGATTTTTCACCTACATTAAAATCTATTGAAGAGCATATGGCCGCTAAAGGGCAAGTTTCTCCAGAAATCACCGTGTTACAGCATCTTGCAAAGGATGGTTTTATTGCAGAACTAAAGCGCGCTTATCGTATGTGCCAGTATGCACCTGAACCAAGTGCACCAGAACCTGAGGATGAGACTTCTTCAAATCTTATTATTAAAGTCACGCAGACACCTCAAGCGTGGTTGCCAGACACTCAAATTCTTCGAGAGTGGCATCGTGACTTAACCCATCTTATTGACGGTTTTCGTAACGAAATGGTTGAGTTTTAATTGTAATCATGACAGTTTTAAACGATTAGACTTGAAATATAAATTTTAGAACTTATATAAAATAGTCTAAGCAATGCAAAGTGCATTCAGCATTTTGCCACCATGTGAATCATGGAGGGTATATGTCTATAGAGCAATTGAAAGAATTATTCGGAACACAAGAAGCAATTTTAGAATTGGTGCAACTTGAGAATGGCGAGTTAGCTCTTCGTCACGCTGCATCCGAGGATGAGCCACTTGTGAAAATTCAATTTAATGATGAAGTGAAAGCTTTATTAGGTGATCATATGCCTTTGATTGCCCAACACATGATTCAGGCTGCGTTATTTGCACTTCTCGAAAAACAATCGAATGAATGGCATGCGGAAGTCGTAGATGAAAAACCACAGTTTTATAGCTAAGAAAAAACCGCGCAAATAGCGCGGTTTTTATTTTACTTAGTGAGATGGTGCATGATGATGTGCGATTTCAATTTGATTTAGAATATGATTGCTCATGTTCTTCGCCATTTCTTCCTTCGCGTAATACACTTCACCAATTTCATCTGCACGTATTGCTTCAGCTTCTTCTTTACTTTCTGCACAGATCAAAACTTGAATCTGTGGATTCAGAAGTTTGGCAGTATCTACAATCTTATGAATATCTAAAATATCCATCGGCGAGATAATTAAAAGCCTCGCATGTTGTATATGCGCTTGAATTAATACGCCCGGTTCTGTTGCTGAACCTGATACTGCAGCAATATCTTTTGCACGTAGTTTTTCAACAATTTCTCGATTTTCTTCAGCAATCACCACTTTGATGTTATTTTCCATCAGTGTTTTTGTTAAGCGACGTCCAACTTCTCCATGACCGACCATGACCACTTGATCGCGCAGGTAGTCCTGTGAGACCTCGTCAGGTAACATCGCCAATGGATCACCACTACGCTCAAGCAAACGAGCCAAATGCGAGCGCTCACGAATCCATTTCTGTACGGGTTCAATGGCTGAAAATAAAACAGAATTGAGCGAAATAGAAAATAATGCCCCGGCTAAAATCAAGTTTTGAGCTTCAGGGGTTAATAATCCTATAGATAGACCGAGTGTTGCCAAGATAAAGGAGAACTCACCGATTTGAGCCAGTGAGGCACCTACTGTAAGTGCGGTATTTAATGGATAGCGGAAGAACAAAACCAGCGCCATTGCTGCTAATGTTTTTCCGATCATGATAATGCCAATCACAGCCAGAATATGAAGTGGTTCTTCAACGATAATTGTTGGGTCAAACAACATTCCGACAGAGACGAAGAATAGGATGGAGAATATCTCACGCAGTGGTAACGTTTCTTCTTCAGCACGATGACTGAAGTCAGACTCTTTAACCACCATCCCAGCAAAGAATGCACCTAATGCCATTGAAACGCCAAAAACTGCATACGAACCATAGGCAATGGATACGGCTGCTGCAACCACAGTCAATGTAAATAGCTCGCGAGAACCTAAGCGTACGACAAACTGAATAATTTTAGGGATGAGGCGCTTACCTATAATCAGCATAAAGGCGATAAAGCCCGCAACTTTAAGTAAGGTTATTCCTAAAGTCACAAAGACATTTTGATCTGGATTGGCGCCTTCGAGTGCTGTTCCGCCGAGGAGTACGGCTGTAGCGGGTAATAAAACTAAAGCGAGCACCATAACTAGGTCTTCGACGAGTAGCCATCCCACAGCAATTTTTCCATTGACTGAATCCAATAAGCCTCGGTCACCCAAAGCTTTCAGGAGTACCACAGTACTCGCACAAGATAAGCTTAAGCCAAACACCAATGCTGACCCAAAACTCCATCCCCATAGCATAGAGACGCCAATCCCGAGGATGGTAGCCACTGTGATTTGTAAAATTGCACCAGGGACAGCAATACGCCGAACTTGCATTAAATCTTTCAGTGAAAAGTGCATCCCGACACCGAACATCAAAAACATGACACCCAGTTCTGCGAGTTGATTGGCTAGTGTGATATCGGCGACGATACCGGGGGTTTTGGGGCTAATAATAATGCCGGCAATGAGATAGCCAACAAGAGGGGGTAGACGTAAACGTGCGGCGATAAAGCCAAAAATAAGGGCTAAGCCAAAACCAACCGCAAGCAATATAATTAAATCTACATCATGTGGCACTAATCACCCCTTAAATATTTATAAATTATGAATTGGCTTTTGAGCTGTATAAGCATAAAAAATGCCAAACTGAGATTAAATTTTAACAACCTGAAGAAAAAAAAGGCAAAAAAAACGACCCAATGGGTCGTATTTTTTTAAAGAACTAAAATTATTTGATTTTAGCTTCTTTGAAGATTACGTGTTGACGGATTTTTGGATCAAATTTTTTGATTTCCATTTTTTCCGGCATAGTACGTTTGTTCTTAGTAGTGGTATAGAAATAACCTGTACCAGCAGAAGAAACTAGGCGAATCTTATCACGCATTTTCGTTGCTCCTTAGATCTTTTGACCTTGAGCACGTAGGTCAGCAACAACCTTTTCGATGCCCAATTTGTCGATAATACGCATACCTTTAGTAGTTAGACGAAGACGTACGAAACGTTTTTCGCTTTCTAACCAAAAACGGTGGTGGTGCAGGTTCGGCTCGAACCGGCGCTTAGTTTTGTTGTTGGCGTGTGAGACGTTGTTACCAACGACTGGACGCTTGCCGGTAACTTGGCAAACCTTAGACATGGTGTAACTCCATTGATTTAGCCAACAGCAAACCTGTATGGCCAGTCAAAATAAAACGGATTGAATTCATTCAAGGGGCGTTTTATATCAAAAATACGCTTAAAAGACAAGCGAAATTGATAAAAACAGGGCATGACCTGTTGTGATAGATCATGCCTTGATCATTTAACGAAGAAAGGCTTTACGGATAAGACTAGGGATCGGTCTATTAAACGGAGGCAGTACGTATTTCAAGCTGAATAGCTTTGGAATAGACATGACTGAGCGTTCATTTGATAAACTGAAGAAGCCTTCGGGACCATGGTATCTGCCCATACCAGATGCACCAACGCCACCGAAAGGTAGATCATCTTGTGCAACATGAGTAACAACAGCGTTTTGACCAAAGTGTCCAGAGTGAGTACGTTGCGAAACGTATTCTGCTCGAGCATCGTTAAAGTCGAAATAGTATAATGCAAGTGGACGTGGTCGGTCATTAATAAACTCGATAACTTCGTCTATTTGATCATATTCTAAGATTGGTAAAATTGGACCAAAGATTTCGTTCTTCATAATTTCCATATCAGGGCTGATATTGGTCAGAAGGGTTGGCGCTATTTTACGTACAGAAGCAAGCTCTTCTTTTAATGGGTTAATTTCAGTGACTTGAGCACCATTTTGAATCGCATCTTCTAAGTAACCTTGTAAGCGTTTATTTTGCTTATCGCTCACTATAGAGGTGTAATCTTGGTTGTCACGTAATGTTGGATACATCGTTTTCGCAACGGTTTCAAACTGGTGAATAAACTCTGAAGTTTTACCACGTGGTAGGAAAATATAATCTGGTGCGACACAAGTTTGACCCGCATTCCACAATTTACCGAATGCAACACGCTCCGCGACATCCTTTAAGTCAATTGAAGGGTGCACGATAACTGGTGATTTACCACCAAGTTCTAGAATAACTGGAACTAAGTTTTCAGATGCTGCTTTCATCACAGTCTTACCAACATTGGTAGAGCCTGTGAAGACTAATTTATCAAATGCAAGATGACTGAATGTGTCAGAGATTACGCCACCACCTGTAACAACGGCAACTAACTCTTGTGGGAACGCTTCAGATAAAGCATTTTGTAATACATAGCCAAAGTTACGAGAGGTGCTTGAAACTTTAATCATGGCATGGTTGCCCGCTGCCAATGCACATACTAATGGGCTAATCGCCAATAATAAAGGGTAGTTCCAAGGGGAAATGATACCGACAACACCTAAAGGTTGATACTGAACCCAACCTTTTGCAGGTTGATGTAAAATACCGATATGGCGTTTAGAAGGCTTCATCCACTCTGTTAAATGTTTGCTGTAATATTTGATTTGTTCGAGTGAAGTGAGTAGTTCACCAATTTTCGTTTCAGAAACCGAACGATTACCATAATCTTGGCTAATTGCTTCTGCAATTTGGTCCTGATATTTAATCAAAACTGCTTTAAGACGAGCCAAACGTTCAATACGCTGTTTTGCTGTCGGGTTCGGATAACGTCGATAGGCTGCTTTCTGAAGCGCTAGAAGATCATGTAAATGCTGAACTTCCGATGCTTCAGTCGTCATTAAATTTGTTTTTGTTTGACTGTTCATGACCAGTACCACTAATGTAAGGGTTGATGTGATTTTTATTTTTAGAGTAAATACTCTAAAAGTCAAGTCACTTTTATGTTAGCTTGGGCTAAACGTCATTATTCTTGTTATAGATGGTATTAGGATGTCGCATTCCAAAACGTTAAAAACCAAAGACCGAATCTTGCAAATTAGTTTGCAACTCTTTAACGAACGTGGAGAGCGATCTGTCACAACTAACCATATCGCAGCAGAGTTAGGTATTAGCCCTGGTAATCTCTATTATCACTTTCGTAACAAGCAAGAGATCATTAAAGAGTTGATGGAGCAATATCAGCATGCAACTTTAGAGCTGCTAGCATTGCCAGAAGACCGTGATGTAAATGCCAATGATAAAATCCGATACTTTCAAGTACTCAGTAGTCAGTTATGGGCCTATCGTTTTCTGCATCGTGATGTATATCATTTAACCGAAAATAATGACGACTTTAGAAAAATTTACCCGCGTTTCGCAGGTAAAGTGATGCAACAAGGTCAAAAGATTTACCGAGCCTTCGTCAATGCAGGTCTCATGCAAATGACAGAGTCTGAAATTGAAGCGTTGATCATTAACCTATGGATTGTCCTAACCAATTGGACGAACTTTCTCTATATGTCTGGTCATTTAAAAGATTCCAACCATCTAGATGAAAAGTGGGTTTGGCAGGCACTGCGTCAAATGGTGTTTCTTGAAGGTCCTTATTTACGTGGTGAAAGTCGTCAGACTTATGAGCGCTTGCTTGAAACGTTGGGAACATCTGAATTATTTGCTAGTCTTTCTGCTGATCGAGAAGATTGATTTCAGCAAAGATAATTTGAAAGCATTAAAAAAAGAGTTAGAATACGCGGCTGTTTTTCAATTTAACTGTTAAGTGATATAAATCATCATGAATATGACAACTGCTAACACAGCACGTTTACTGATTACTTGCGAAGATAAACCAGGAATCGTGCAGGCTGTATCGAGCTTTTTGTATCATCAAGGGGCAAACATCACTGCGCTTGATCAATATGCAACAGAAGCTCAGGGCGGGCGTTATTTCATGCGTGTTGAGTTTGAACTCGACAATTTGCAAAGCCGTAAGGAAAATATTCTACAAACTTTCGCCACAAACGTAGCTGAACGTTACAACATGCATTGGCGTCTAGCTTTAGTGTCAGATGTAAAGAAAGTAGGTATTTTGGTATCGAAAGTCGATCATGCCTTGCTTGAACTTTTATGGCGTCATGCACGTGGTGGATTACCTTGTGAAATCACTAAGGTTGTGTCGAATCATGAAGATCTACGTGAGTCTGTGGAAAACTTCGGTATTCCTTTTGAAGTTGTGCCTGTCAATAAAGAGAACAAGCGCGAAGCATATGCAAAAATTGATGAGTTAATGCAAGGTAATGATTTGCTTGTACTCGCACGTTATATGCAGATTCTTGATGAAGAGTTCGTCTCTAAGTGGGAAATGAAAGTGATCAACATTCATCATTCTTTCCTTCCAGCTTTTGTGGGTGCTAACCCTTATAAGCAAGCGTATGAAAAAGGCGTAAAACTGATTGGTGCAACAGCGCATTATGTGACAGCTGATTTGGATCAAGGTCCGATTATTGAACAAGATGTTGAGCGTGTCAGCCATGATTTTACAGTTGATCAATTACGTGAATTAGGTCAAGACGTTGAACGTAATGTCTTGGCGCGTGCTGTTAAGTGGCATTTAGAAGACCGTATCATTGTTGATGGTAATAAAACTGTGGTATTCCAGTGATTTTTAATTAAATATCACTGATTTATTAAGGCATGCATGAGCATGCCTTTTTTATTGATGATCAAAAAAACTCATCAAAACTGCAGAATTAATAGTTGCAAATGAAAACACTTCTCATTTATTATTGGCGTACTTTAATTGTACTAACCGATAAGTTTGATTGAAATCTTCCTTATGAAGACAGCGTCAATGTATATCAGATCATAAATTTTAATGAGCCCATCTCCCATTCCTATGATGCAAAATCCAATCTCAATGAAAAAGAAAGTGCTTACTTCGCTCATTGCAGTGGTGATCGGGCATATTGGTGTTTTATTTGCCGTGAGTCAGATGAAAACACCTGAATTAAAACCTATTGATAAGGATCCAATTAAGGTTCGTTTTGTTCAGATAAAAGAGGATGCGCCACCGCCGCCACCTCCTGTTGAACCTGTGAAACCTCAAGTTCAACCAAAACCAGAACCTAAAGTCGTTGAACCACCTCCTGTGGTTAAACCCAAAGTCATTGCTGAAAAGCCTAAACCTGTCGAACAAAAAGCAATTGTTCAAGAAGATAAATTAGAAAAGCAAAAGCAGGAACAACAGCGTTTAGAGCAAGAACGTAAAAATCGTGAGTTGCTTGAACAGCAGCGACGTGAGCAAGCATTGCGTGACCAACAGCTACGTGAGCAACAAGAACGTGAGCGCTTGGAAAATGAAAGACGCGAACAAGAACGTCGTGAGCAGCAAGCACGTAATACACCAAAGAATTTAAGTATTGGGCAAATATCATGGTCTCGTACACCGAAGCCATCATATACCAACCGAGATTTACAAGGTTCTGATCGTACTGTTGTAGTATCGATTGAAGCGGACACTAACGGTAATGTAGTGAATGCCAGAATCACAAAATCAAGTGGAATTGATTCGCTTGATCAAAAGATTTTACGCTCGGTGCGTAATGCAAAATTCAGACCTTATAAGGAAAATGGCGTGGCTTATCCGTTTAGAGCGGAACAACCATTTGAACTTAAGTTGAATTCTAACGGCTAACTTTTATTAGGAGTTCGAGTATGAACTTTTCAGTTTATTGGCAACATGCTGATGCAGTCAGTAAGACGCTTTATTTCGTTTTACTCGCAATGTCTATTGCGACATGGACAATTGTCGTTTTACGTGTGATGGGAACACGTCAACTGAAAGAAGTTGCTTATGCTCAACTCTCTAAAGCATTAGCAGGATTGAAAGCAAAACTCGCTCCTTTGGGATTTGAACAACGTAAAGCTGTTGCTGAGCAAGCTTTATTGCGTCAGATTGCTTTGGAAAAAGCATCTGCTGAAAAAGGTGTTGCTGTACTCGGAACAATTGCCTCACTTGCACCATTTGTAGGGCTATTTGGTACAGTATGGGGAATCTTCCATGCATTGGTTGCAGTAGGTAAAAGCGGTCAAGCAGGACTTGCACAAGTTGCAACCCCTGTGGGTGAAGCCCTGATTATGACTGGTATTGGTCTAGCAGTAGCTATTCCAGCAGTGATCGCATACAACATTTGTATTCGCTTTAATCGTACATTAAGTAATGAACTACAAGATCATGCTCACAGTCTTTTAATCGACACGATGCTGCAACAAGATTCTTCTGCGCAAAAAGTTGAAGTGAAAGCGACTCAAGAAAGTTACGTTGGAGGTCAAGCTTAATGGCTTTTCAATTGGGTGAAGACAACGATACAGGCATGACGGAGATGAACCTCATCCCGTTAATTGACATTATGTTGGTTTTGATGATCATCTTCTTGGTGACAGCGACCGTTGCTAACCCATCAATTCCATTAACTTTACCAAAAACGACAGCGGATATCATTGATCCGCCACCTGAATCGATTCAAGTAAGCATTAACTCACAGGGTGAGATTGCATGGGATTCAGAAATTATCAGCTTAGATGAATTGCAAAAAAGATTTAACGATGCCGGTGGTTCAGCACAACAACCGACAATTATTCTTAAAGCAGATAAAGAATCACGTTACGATACTGTTGCTCAAGTGATGTCACGTGCAAGCGAAGCCGGGCTTGCTGACATTGCCTTTGCCACAGATAATTAACTGATTAACATGAGAAAAGCGACCATAAGGTCGCTTTTTTTATACCTGTATTAGTCTTTGAGTAAACCTTCAAATTTAGAGCGAAGCTTTAAAAGTTTTGGTGGGATACTAAAATTGCAGTAGCCCTGAGTCGGGTTACGAGCAAAGAAATTTTGATGATATTCTTCAGCAGGGTAGAAGGTCGGTACTGAGCTTAGTTCTGTAACAATATCTAAACCTTCTGCTTTTAACTGTTGAATCGCTTTCTCTGCAATCTGGCGCTGTTCTTCATTAAAATAATAAATGACAGAGCGATATTGCGTACCTATATCATTACCTTGGCGATTGAGTGTGGTTGGATCATGTGTTGCAAAAAATACATCAAGCAATTGAGCAAAGCTAATTTGACTTTCATCAAAATCCACTAAAACCACTTCTGCGTGATGGGTGTCTCCTTTGC
Source organism: Acinetobacter sp. ANC_7511 (assembly GCF_056779975.1). Taxonomy (NCBI): domain Bacteria; kingdom Pseudomonadati; phylum Pseudomonadota; class Gammaproteobacteria; order Moraxellales; family Moraxellaceae; genus Acinetobacter; species Acinetobacter sp. ANC_7511. The sequence goes on along the minus strand of NZ_JBWYIY010000006.1, from coordinate 125,008 downwards.
AAATGTCCTCATAGCTTGGATTGGCCGTATACCCACCCGCATAACCACTCACGACTTTAGTGACACCTTTGAGTTGAAGGAAAACTGCTTCAACACACCAGAAGCATCCGCCACCGAGCAAAGCTTGTTGCATGGGATTCACCTTATTGAGTTGCAATGACTGAAATAATGGGGTGTAGAATGAAAAAAGCAACCAGTGAAATGGTTGCTTAACTGTTAACGCGGTTGTATTGCAGACTCATACTGCAATACTGGATTACCATTCTCATCGAGTAGGCGAAGCGTTTTGTCATAGACTTGGAATGCCGCGACTTTTGCCAAGGCAGCATTATAGCGATTTGCAAGTTCTTGAGTATTCACACACATCATTTGTGTAGTTGCAACTTCACTCAAGCTAATTTTGTCAGCTTTAATGCTATATGCACCCATAAAACGGTTACAACCATCTGCACCACTCAAACGACTAGATGCTGCATCAAATTGAATACTTGGAACATTGTGTGCAGTAGGGTCGGTCTTAAATTCTGTTGCGCCAATATGTGTCAAAATCCAAGTTTTATTTTGCAATTGATTAAGTGCTTGTTGTTGCTTTTCAGCAGATGGTGTTGTGGTACATGCTGTAAAAAGTAATGCTGAGCCTATAACGGATACGGCTAAAAGTTGTTTTAACATATGAAATGCCCCTGTGTTATTTCTTTCTAATGTAAATTAAATTCAAGTCAATTTTATGTATATCAACTGATACGCTAAGGTGCAAGCTCTGGCTGACTCTGAGGGAGACCCAGACGAATCAATTTTGAATAATTTTCACTACTTTGATATTTAAATTGATTAAATTGGTCTGTTCTTGGGTTGACATGTGCCTTGTTGTACCATGTTTTGATATCCCAATGATGTTGTAATGCCCCTAAGTCATACAGATAATTAGGTAAATAACCTGAGGCTAATAATCGGTAGTCCACTGGCAGTTCATGTTTGGAAATCGCTTGAACCATATCAAAAACCAAAGTGGTGCAGTTACTGGTCAAGGTGTTATACCATTTTGGTTCTTGACTAAGTTTATCTGCTTGCTCTAAATATTCCTCAAATAAAGCTTTCATTTCAGCAGCTTCCATGTTGATTGGGAAAAAATAGACCTGCTCATTACGTACATTGCTACGTGTATAAATAATGTCTTTCTCGTCAGCAGCAACTAAACTGACTTCGTACTTTCTAAAAAAACCACCAATAGCAGAAAACTCTTCATCTTTTTCTTTGCGAATTTCAATCGAAAAGGTCAGTGGTTTAGAGTTTTTGAAATCAAAGCTGACTAAAGTGTGGGCGATTTGTGGTCCCATCCAATATGAAGTAATGATGTTAATGCCACTGATTTGATTCAAATCAATTTGACGTGTTTCCCAGCGTTCTTGATAGGTTCCGTCTTCATTCCATGCAAAATTACGCACATTGTGTAAAGTGACCCAATCACCTTGACGTTCATAATTGAGAATTCTTGCGACTTCAGGATTCCACTCACGGTCTTGTTTGGCAGGGATACTAAAATACCAAACTAAACTGAACGCAAAAAAGACAATGTATAAGACAACATCTTTACTACGGCTGAAAAAATGTTGTGTTGCATATATGCCTAAAACACTTAAGGCAAAAGCGACCCAAAAGCCAATGATAATACGACTGACTAACCAGCCAAATGGCTCTTGAACCCATAAGGCCATACATAACCAAATTGAAGAGAAGATGACAAATAAACTAAATAGGGAGTGAAAAGCTCCCTTTGCAAGCGCAAGAATAAACTCTCTTTTACCGATGTTATGCATTGTTATTGGCTATATGTAAGAAAGCTTTATTTTTGGTAGGTTGCGAACTCAAATGCAATATTTGTTTTGTCATCAATGTGTTGCTCTGATGCCACTTTTTTAAATTCAGGTGGAATCTCAGGATAATGAGCATCACCTTGAACGTCTAATTCAACATGCGTGAGTTCTAAGCGATCCGCAATAGAGATCGTTTGGCTAAAAATTTCTCCACCACCTATGATAAAAATAGATCCAGGCTTTTCTGAAGCTTTTACATCATGGACTGCCTGCTCAAGTGCACTCTCGATTGTATGCGCGATTTTTGTTCCTTCAAATTGCCATGACGTATCTCGTGTAATGACCCAATTTACACGTTTAGGAAGCGTTCTACCCATAGACTCAAGTGTTTTACGTCCCATCACCACAACACCACCTTGGGTAATTTCTTTAAAATGTTTGAGATCAGCTGAAATATGCCATGGCAAATCATTTCCTTTGCCAATACAACGTTGCTGATCCATTGCAACGACGTGTACGACTTCTAAACCTTGAAATGCCATGATTATTCTTCCAGCGAATATGAGTTAAAGAGGGAAATGTAAAGTTGGATCACGATTAGTATCAACTGTGATCCCAAAAGACATTAGTTAAAATCAAACCGCAACAGGTGCTTTAATTGCAGGATGCGATTCGTAATTTACGATTTCAATATCTTCAAATTTGAAATCAAAAATATCTTTAATTTCGGGATTCAGTTTGAGTTGGCACAATGGAAGTGGTTCACGTGTTAATTGAAGTTGTGCTTGCTCGAAATGATTGGCGTAAAGATGAGTATCACCACCTGTCCAAACAAAATCACCGACTTCTAGATCACAGACTTGCGCAATCATATGGGTGAGAAGTGCATAACTTGCAATATTAAATGGAACGCCAAGAAAAACATCAGCACTACGTTGATAAAGCTGACATGATAATTTTCCATCCTGAACAAAAAACTGGAAAAGCGTGTGACAAGGAGGGAGTGCCACTTGTCCAGCTTCTTTTGGGTTCCAACCTGATACGATTAAACGACGGGAGTTTGGATTGGTTTTAATTTCATTAATTAACCATTTGATTTGATCAAAACCATCTTGCTCGTATAAACCATCGTCTTTTTTAGTTGCACCAAAGTTACGCCATTGGTGTCCATATACTGGACCTAGCTCTCCTTCAGGACGTCCAAAACGAGCAGTCTGCTCAGCTGTCGACCATTCATCCCAAATTGTAACTTTATGATCTTGCAGATATTTAACATTGGTATCACCTTTAAGGAACCAAAGTAATTCAATCACGATTGAACGGAAGTGAACTTTCTTTGTGGTCAGTAGAGGAAAACCTTTAGAAAGATCAAAGCGCATTTGATGACCAAATACAGAACGAGTACCTGTACCAGTACGGTCACCTTTATCACCGCCATTGTCGAGGATATGTTGTAGTAGGTCTAAATACGCTTTCATAAATGTCCTGATCGATTTGAATGTGGCATTTGAAGAATAAACCAATGCCAAAAATTTCATTGGCATCAGTTTATACTAAAGCAGCATGCATTTTAATATCTTCCTTACGGAATAGACTCTTTGAAAGCGAGTAATTAAAGAAATAAGAAAGCACCCTTTAGGGTGCTCTCATTTAACACAAAATTTTAGGGCTTAAACAGTTTTGTGTCCTGTATGTACAGTATGAATTAAATCGCTTAGGTCATAACCAATGGATTGAGCATATGCTAGATACGCTTGCTTGATAGATTCATTTAACACAGGTTCACGGTGCAGAATCCAAAGATATTTTTGATTAGGTTCACCGACTAAAGCAGTTTGATAATTTTCATCGATCTTAAGTACCCAATAATCACCCTTAGTGAATGGAATCCAACGAAATCCTTCAGGCAAAAAGCTGACTTCTAATTTGCCATGTTCAGCATCTACAACTGTGGCTTCGCCAATAGACTCATCCAGTTCTTTGTTGCCATCAAGACAACGATTTTGAACACGTACAGTTCCATCGCTGTTTAAGGTATAGACTGCCGAAATATCCGTACTGTCTTCAGGTTGATGCTTCATTGGTAAGCGTGCAATCTCATACCAAGTACCTAAATAGCGTTCAAGTTGGAAGTTAGATACGGTCGTTAAATTTTGACTCATTATGATTTACTCCATTTAATCTAAATTAGATACATCCTTTGAGTATAGGCACAGTTTTGGAGTAGAAATAATACTGTTCTGTAGCAAAGCGTTAAGTGAGTGTGATTAATTTTATATTTATTTTCATTTGCTTAGTTGTTTTGAAATTCAGCGGGGTGTACGAGATGCATATAAACTCACTACGAATAATCCCACTGCGCTATAACCCATGAGTTGTACAAAAAGTGCAAAAAACTCTCTGCTATTTTGAAAGTTCAGCGCTGAAAGCATGAAGATAAAAAATACAATCAAGATGAAAGGACTAAAAGCATAATATGCTTTCAGCTGATGCTTTAGACGCTTAGATTGGATCAAAACATGATGAATAATGTGTAGACTTAAGCCTAAACATAAGCTCATTAGTGTCGATAGAAAATCAAGTTTTTTAATTTCAGCTGTCAACAGAATCACTACACACGTTGATATACAAATGATCAATTTAATCGTGCGTGTGCATCGTTCCGAATACCAGAAATTTAACATAATGACGTTTTAATGCTGATGTTGATGAAGTAGTGACAGTGGAGAAAATAAGCAAATAGATAAAGCCATAAATCCTAATCCTTGAGCACCAGGTAAAAGAATTTCTCCATCCTTTGCATGTATGAAAATTAAGGCAAGTAGCAGAGCGATAGGAATCCAAGTAAATAATCGGTACATCAACCCTGTTGGATGGTGTGAAGCGAAATGAATTTTACAGTAACGGCAAATAAGAAAAACGATACCTGTGCCCACAAACATTAGGATCGCATCGAAGTTAAGCGGTTGCATCCAATATAACGTAGCGGTAGCACTCGTAATCAAAATAAAAAATAAAGCTTTGTGTTGTATTGAAACTTTAGGATCAAACCAAAACTCGAGCATAGTAATCTGAATCAAAGTAAATAAGTCAAAACTCTAGCACAAAAAAAGGTGAACAAGATGTTCACCTTTGAGGGCATGATTTACTTATTTGCCATTATTTTGTAGAGGACCCCAGTCATATACTTTCTTTTGGTAGGCATACCAAAGCATCCATAGCCCGATGAGAATCATTGGAACTGTAAGGAATTGTCCTTTGCTCATCCATCCGATAAATAATTGTCCATTATCTGGCTCACGGAAGAATTCAACTGTGAAGCGAGCGATGCCATATCCAATTAAGAAGAGGGCAGAAACAGCCATGCGTGGACGAGGTTTAGAACTAAACCACCACAGAACAATAAAAAGAATCAAACCCTCACAGAGTGCTTGGTAAAGTTGGGATGGATGTCGTACGAGTTGTAAAGGATCTGTAGGGAAAATCATACCCAATGCGAAATTTGGATCTGTGACTTGTCGGCCATAAAGTTCGCCGCCAATAAAGTTGCCAATACGACCAAACATCAGACCTGTTGGAACACATGGGGCAATAAAATCCAGTGTTTGGAACCAAGTCATTTTGTATTTTTTACACCACAATAACATGGCCAACATGACACCTAAGAAGCCGCCATGGAAGCTCATGCCACCTGTCCAAACTTGGAATAACCATATCGGATTTGCAAGGAATTGATCAAAACCATAAAAGAACACATAGCCTACTCGACCACCAATCACGACACCTAATGCACCGTAAAAGATGAGATCAGAGACCATGTCTGGTGTCCATCCTCGTTGCTTAGCACGGAATGTTGCCAAGCCCCAAGCAAATAAAAATGCGAGTAGATACATGAGTCCATACCAGTGAACTTGTAATGGACCCACAGATATTGCCACTGGGTCAATAGAAGGATAGGTCAGCATTGCTTTTCCTTTATATTATGTTTTGTGTCGATTCTAACGGAAAGACTGAAAAAATGTTGTACATTCAATGTGTAAAGTTCTAAGGATGCAACGATGTGTATTGTAGCAATCGCATGGCAAGTGTTGGATGAAACACCATTATGCTTAATTTCAAATCGGGATGAGTTTTATCACCGACCTGCTTCACAAATTCATAAGTGGGAAAATAGCCCAATTATTGCAGGTCAAGATTTACAATCTGGTGGGACATGGATGGGGATTACTGCTGCAGGGCGTTGGGCACTTGTGACAAATTACCGTGATGCAAATGATAAGAAGGAATATCCAACTTCAAGAGGACATATCATTCAGCAATATCTGGAATCCGATTTAGCACCGATCCGATTCGCCCAAGAATTAGAAAAAAAGCAATGTGATTACGCTGGATTTAACCTTTTTATCGGAACCTCTGATCAAGCGGTTTATATGAGTAATCGTGGTGAATCTCCACAAGTGCTTGCCAAAGGTGTATATGTGGTTTCCAATGGTGTATTAAGTGATCCATGGGAAAAAACCAAACATTTGCGTAAACGCTTCACACAAGAGTTCTTACCATTATTGCAATTAAATCCCAATGCTCAAAAAGCGTATGATTTAGAGTACGCCGTTTGGGATATCTTACAAGATGAAAGAAAAATTGATTTAGACTTATTACCTCAAACGGGCATATCAGTGGAAATGGAGCAGCTGTTATCTTCTACTTTTATACAAAGCCCGATATATGGAACACGATGCTCAAACTACCTGTTGTTGAAAAGAAACCAATGGACTTGGCTTGAAAAAACGCAGCAAGGTGAACATCAGAATCACATAGTCAAAATTGATCTGAATCTCTCAAAAAAAATGCCGACATCGTAGTCGGCATTTTCTATTTCAATGTTTGAATTAAGCAGCAGGAGTGTTTTCTTTCTTTTCTAGACTTTCACCAACAATCTCGCCACCATCTTTACGTGTAATCACGACCGTCGCAGAGCGAGGACGTGTACCTTTACCACCGCTGATAGTGTTGCTGTGATTTGCAGGCCAAGTGCCACCTGGATGCTGAACATTCACAAAAATAGCTTTATAGTCTGGTGTCATCGTTACACCTGTAATTTCACAGCCTGAAGGGCCTGTTAAAAAACGACGTAACTTTGAATCATCAAGCTGTGCGCCAGCAGGAGTAAGTTGAGTGGCATTATTTGAACCAGCATTTGCAGAAGTCACTTTACCATCACTTACTTGACCTGGAAGTGCAGCGAGCATCATGCAATTCGTTTCATCTGTATAAGCGCCATCATCAGTCTGTACCCACAAGACACCACGTGGATCAAACCATAGGCCATCTGGACTTGAGAAATCATTTGCTGATGTGAGTCCAGATAGGTTTACACCCGGAAGTGAATCTTCTTCTGCGCCAAATAAGAAGATATCCCATACAAATGTTTTTGCTGTAACAGTATCACCAGTTTCACGGAAACGAATAATATGTCCGTTGATATTCCCGCGAGGACTACCACCTTTATCATTATCAGCATAATTACGAGGGTTGGCAGCATCAATCGTATGCTCACTTCCACGTAATGAGTTATTTGTTAAGGTGACATAAACCTCACCATTCTCTGGGTTTACGGCAACCCATTCTGGACGATCCATTTTGGTTGCACCAACTGCATCACCTGCTAAACGGGCATTTACCAATACATCAGCTTGATCTGTAAATTTGTATTTTGAATAACTAGCAATTAATGGATTGGAGATATTGAGTTCAATCCACTCACCAGACGTCTTTTGAGTTGCTTCATTAAAGTTAAATTTAGCAACATAGAATTTACCGTTATTCATATATTTATCGCCAGCAGCATAACCACCGTTGATATCTTTAGGGTCCCAAACCGCATCTGAAACAAATTTATAGATATATTCGCCTTGAGAGTCATCCCCCATATAGAAGGCTAGTGGTTGCCCAGGAATGGCACGACTGACACGACAATCTTCATGTGCAAAACGTCCAAGAGCTGTACGTTTTACTGGGCGTTGACGACCATCAAACGGGTCAATTTCAACAATCCAACCAAATGTATTTGGTGAGTTTCTAAAATCTTGAGTTGCAGAAGATGCAGAGACTTTAGTTAACCAGCGCTCATAAACATCTTGAGGGAACAGTTGTGCTTGAACTGTGTGCCACTTATAAGAACTATTTGAAGCAATTTTATAGCGTTTTAACGACTCCAAATCCTTTTCAGAACGATCTTTATCATCGCGAGTAAAGTATTGGTTAAAGTTTTCTTCAGTGGTTAAGTATGTGCCCCAAGGCGTATAACCGTTACCACAGTTATTGATCGTACCTAATGTAAATGTGCCTTCTGGACTGATCTTGGTTTGTACCAATTCATGCCCTTTTACAGGACCAGCGAAATCGATCGGTGTTGCAGCTGTAATTCGACGGTTGAATACAGAGCGTTTGTTTAGAGTGACTTGTTGAGTTGTAGGATTTTTTTGTACTTCAATCACTGAAACGCCGTGACAGTTGATTTCACGTAATGCTTCATCTTCAGAACGAATATCCGCTGAAATGGTATTATTCGCTGGATGCAAAATCGCTTTGTTATCTACATATTCGTGGTTGAGTACCAGTAAACCTACATTTGACTCATTTTGATCATAACGACTATTTTTCATGCCGAAATATGTCATACCGTCATGACATTCGCCTGAGCGCATGGTAAATGAAGCACCACTCGGAATATTATCTGCATCCCATTCAGGCATACCTTCAAAAAGCGGGTCTCCTAGTGCATAAATAACACGTGCTTCATATCCTTCAGGCACTGTGAATTCATTTTTAATATTTTTATCAACCGCTTTAAATGTTAGTTCAGTTGGCGTTTTTGATTTGTCGAATTCAGGTAGAGAAGGATTTGAGTTGTTATTGTCATTGTCGTCACTGTTACAGCCTGCTACTGAAGCCGCTACTGTCAATGCTACTGCACCACCAGCAGTCTTCTTAATGAGATCTCTACGCGTAATTTGCTTTTCAAGTAAATGGTGAAATTCTGGATTCCCCGAATCATTGCTATCGTAATCATCGTTAAAAGGTGTTAAATCAGTCATGTTCGTTCCTAGCATCTTGCTTGGTAGTTTTTAGCGTCACAAACAACTTAATGCGGAATCATGACAATCAAGTGATAGATTTATGTCAGTTGAATTAAGCTTTTATTTAAAGAGTATGAAAAAGGCGAGTCTTCAGACTCGCCTATGTGTAAAAGGGTCAAGATATCAAAGTACTGACTTTGCTCTTCTGTTTTCGAGTAATTTTCCAAACAAAAGTCCCAATTCAAATAACATCCACATTGGTATCGCTAACATAATCATCGAGAGTGCATCAGGTGGCGTCACAAACATAGAAACGAAGAAACAACCTACAATAATAAAACGTCTTTTTTCAACCAATTGTTCTGTGGTAACGACCCCAATCATAATGAGTAATAAAGTCACAATTGGAATTTCAAAAGTTAAACCAAAAACCAAGAATAATTTTAAACAGAAACTCAGATAGCTATTAATGTCAGTCATGGGTGCAACCGTTTCAGGTGCAACGCTAATGAAAAAATGTAAAATCGAAGGGAGGGCTATAAAGTAAGCAAAAGCAACACCTGCATAAAATAATGTAATACTTCCGATGAGTAATGGTAGAGCTAAAGCTTTCTCATTTTTATAAAGCGCCGGTCTGACAAAAGCCCATATTTGATAAATGATAAATGGCATGGCGATCATTAGAGCAACGAAGAAGTTTAACTTAAATGGTGCCATAAATGTCGCGGTGACATCAGTTGCAATCATTGATGAATTTATTGGGAGTTGAGCTCTAAGAGGCTCAGACATCATTTGATAGCTTTGATTTGCAAATGGTAATAAACAAAAGAATAAAACGAGAATGACCCCAACTATTCTAAATAAATATTTTCTTAAAATAATAAGATGCTTGGTTATTGGCATTTCTTCAAGCTGAGGATTTTCCTCATTTGAAGAGATGATATTTGGGAGAGTATTGTGACTCATACTGCCTCCGCTAAGACTACATACGGTTTATTGTGTTGCGCCGAATTTTGAATATGAATAAAACTTTGCTTAGGTGTAGCGTGTCCTCTAAAAGGAACTGCTGTACTTTGCTGAACGTTTAAATACACATAAACAGGGCTTGTTTCAGAGCGAACCTGTTGATGGATAGGTGGATTTAAATATTCATCGCTTAATACTGTGTGTTTTTCAATTTCCTGCATTTGCGCTTTCATTTTTTCTTCTAATTCTTGAATGCGCTTCATTTCAGTCTGCATTTGTTCTTTAAGTTCAGACATTCTTAGTTCACGATCAATATCATTTTGTACATTGCTGACCATACGTTTAATTTTGCCATACCATTTACCAGCAAATCGCGCACCCTCAGGAAGCTTTTCAGGTCCAAGAACAAGCAATGCAATGATGCCAAACATTAATAGTTCAGCCATACCAATATTCAGCATTACTGTTACCTACCTTTAATGTTTCGCTGTTGAATTCAAATCATGAGATGTTTGATGTTCAATCGTGCGTGGTTCTTTTAATTGAGCAGATGTGCTCTGGTCTTCGTCATCCTTAATTGATTTTTTAAAATCTTTAACCGCACCACCAACATCTTTACCCAAATTTTTTAGCTTAGACGTACCGAACAAAAGTAAAACGACAATTGCGAAAATAAGTACGTGCCAAATTGATAATCCAGCCATGATATATTCCTTATTGAAAATGATCTTGAATGATTTCAACAGTTCTTTATGACAGCAAGTTGACGGAATTATTTCAGTTTGAAGTCATGGCTTTCTTATGTGTGCAAGAGACTTATCCTGAAGTGAAATAGATGTTGTGCTAAGATGAGAAAAAATCTATTTCATATTTAATATGGTTCTTCTACTCCCACTAGTCTCCTTTCTTATCGGCTATTTTGGCGTAGAATATTTAAAAAAAATTCGTCCCTTTATGGCGATGTTGTTGGCGAAAGTGCTGATTCCTCTCATCATTATTTACAATATGGTGTTTTATCAAGAGGGTAGTATATGGTTGATGTTATTTAGTTTTATCGCTTCATTTTTGCTGTATTTATTTGTTTATTACCGTACAAAAGACAAATTAGTCTCCTTATGTTCCAGTTACCTCAATATGGCTTGGCTGGGCTTTCCATTTGCATTCGCTATTTTTGGTGCGCAAGCATCTAGTCCTATGGTTGCACTTTATGTCGGAGGCTCTATTTTTGGTAATATTTGTGCAGTGACCGTATTAAGTGCTGAAAAGCAGTCTGCGATGGAGATTTTGAGAAAATTGACTTTCTCTCCACCGATTTTAGCTTTATTAGTTGCTGGTTTTCTTTCGTTATGGAATGTTAGTCATTTTCAGCAGAATGCAATGATTCAATCATTGTATATATTGGATAAGTGGTTAATGACCTTTACAGGGATGTGTATCCTTGGGATGTGGTTATCTCAAGTAAAAATTCACTTGTCCGACTTAATTGAAAGTTTAAAACTTGCTTTGATTAAATTTTTATTTGGTTTAGTGTGCTGTGCGGTAGCCTATTTGCTTCTACCGATTCCTCACGAACTGGTTATTATTGCGCTGATGTCTATGTTTTTTTTATTGCCACCCGCAGCGAATATTGTTGCTTTAGAAACACATTATTCAGGAACAGGCGTTTCAGCCCAATATATCGCAGCGGGTACCATCGTAAGTTGCATGACAATTGGTTTATTTGCCATGGTTTATCATGGACTGATCGTTTAGTTCGTTTCGAGGCTTGCTTTGAATAACTGCATGGCTTGACCACGATGACTGATCTTATTTTTTTCTTCTTTGGTCATTTCAGCGCTACTAATATTGAGTTCAGGTAGCCAAAACAGTGGGTCGTAGCCAAAACCATTTTTGCCACGTGCTACTTCCAAAATTTCACCTTTCCAGATTCCTTGGAAAATCTGAGGTAAAGGATCTTCAGCGTGTTGAACTAAGGCGAGTACACACACAAACATCCCTTCAATCACGTCACCATTGTTACGTAATGGTGCTAAATCCGCCAGTAATTTAGCATTATTGGCAGCATCATCGCCATGCTCACCAGCATAACGTGCAGAGTAAATACCAGGAGCACCACCAAGTGCAGGGACGCAAATACCTGAGTCATCTGCTATAGCTGGTTTACCCGAAATCTTAGAGGCATGTCGTGCTTTGATAATGGCATTTTCTACAAAACTTAACCCATCTTCCACCGCATCCTCAATGTTCAGTTGTCCTTGAGGCACAACGTTAACAGGGAGTTTTAATTCTTCAAATAACTTTTCGAATTCAGCTATTTTCCCTTTATTGTTGCTCGCTAAAACCAAAGTACCTTGATCTAACCAATCTTTAGACGCCATGTTGAATCACTTTCTGTTTCAAATTTGAAGCTATTCTAACGGATATTTGCGATGATACAGATGAACTCATCTTTAAAATAACCAATCATTAAACATGACAAATTTAAATAGCATTCATATTCGTCAAGCCGAGATCGCTGATGCTGAAAATATTGCATCCTGTATTGCTTTAGCTTTGAATTACTTTGATGAAATGCCAAAAAGTAAGTCCCTATTTTCAAAAGAAGCTCTTGTATCGCACATCAATCATCAAGAGATAAAATACTTTGTTGCAGAATTAAAGCAGTCGCTTGTGGGGGTGATTGCTTACAAACAACCCGCCCATATTTTTCATTTTTTTGTTCATCCAAATCTACAATTTCAAGGCGTTGGAACTCATTTATTTAATTATGTGTTAGATCAATTAACTCAAACGGATATCCAACAGATAACAGTCAATGCGCATATAGGGGCTGTTCATTTTTATAAAAAATTAGGTTTTACTTCACAGAGTGAAGTGGAAATATTCGAAGATATGAAATTCATAAGAATGAAGAAGATGATCGAATAAAAAAAGCACCGATAGGTGCTTTCTTCAAACTTATAAGCGTAATTAACGGCTTTGAATCCATTGATCAGCACGGTCACGTGCAGTACGAATTTGTTCTGGTGTCAGGTTGGCAGCCAAAGCCGTCTTTTTCGTCTCAGACATATTGATCACTTTATTATCTAACATGCCATCACGTGTAGAAAGCTCATACCATTGGTAAGCACCCATATAGTTTTTCTTTTGCTCTTCCATAACGGCTAAATTGAAGCTTGCACGATTGTCACCATGACTTGCTGCTTTTTCGAAGTATTGGCGAGCTAAGGTTTCATTTTTAGCAACACCAATACCGTCAGCATACATACGACCCACATTCAGCTGAGCAGATGAAATACCTTGATCGGCTGCTGCCTTATACCAAACGAAAGCTTGCTTTAGGTCTTTAGCAACATCTTTACCATGTTGATAATGTGTTGCCAGATAAAACTGGGCAGCCGGTTGACCTGCTCGAGCAGCTTTTTGGAGCTCAGATACAGGCATACGTGAATACTGTGCAGCTAGTGCAGAAGTTGATGGTTGTTGAGGTACATAATCTGCATGAACTTGGAAACTCAACAAGCCTAGAAATAATGAAGTACCTAAGAATAACTTTTTCATAGAGCGCTCACTCGATAAATCGCGACCTCGCCAAACAAGTTCGGGATATGCTTGCTGAGCAAACTCCCTTGTTGATTCCCATTCACGGCTAAACGGTCAATAATTTTAATTTGATTCTCAGCACAAAGTGCTTCGAAATCCTTAAACGTGCACAGATGGATATTTGGAGTGTTATACCACATATAGGGTAAGGCATCCGAAACAGGCATTTTCCCTTTTAAAGCAAGGAAAGAGCGTGTTTTCCAGTGTGCAAAGTTAGGAAAAGTAATAATTGCTTGTTTCCCAACACGCACCATATCGCGCAAAAGCACATCAGGTGCATCTACAGCTTGCAAAGCTTGTGCCATGACAACATAGTCAAATGACTGGTCTGCAAAGCGTCCCAAACCGAGGTTCAAGTCTTGTTGGATGATATTTAACCCTCGACTGACTGCAATTGCAATCTTTTCTTGATCGATTTCTAATCCGTATGCACGAATGTTGTGCTTTTTGCTCATATGAGCCAGTAACTCACCATCGCCACAACCAAGATCTAAAATGCTTGAATCAGGTTTAATCCATTTTTCTGCAAGCTTCTGATCAATACGCATTACACGGTCTCCTTAGGGGTTGAAGCAAGATGGTCTACACCACCTAAGAAAGCCCTTAAAGTTTTGACATATAAAGGGATAGGAAACAAGAACGAGTCATGACCTTGTTCTGCATCAATATCAACATAGCTCACAGGCTTATGATTGGTAATCAATGCATCCACAATCTCAACAGATCGGGAAGGAGAGAATCTCCAATCCGTAGTAAATGAAATCACAAGGAATTTACATTTTGTATTCGACATTGCTTTAACTAAAGATTGTTCATACTCACGAGAAGGATCGAAGTAATCCAAAGCTTTAGTCATGATCAAGTAGGTGTTCGCATCAAAGTTACGACTAAATTGTTCACCTTGATAGCGAAGATAACTTTCAACTTGGAATTCAACATCGAAACCATACATGAATTTGCCAGATTTTAAATCACGACCAAATTTTTGTTTCATGGCTTCTTCAGAAAGGTAGGTAATGTGACCTACCATCCGCGCTAGAATAAGACCACGTTTAGGATAGCTGTCTTTTTCTAAATAGCGACCATGATGAAAATCAGGATCAGACAAAATGGATTGGCGCGCGACCTCATTAAACGCGATATTTTGCGCTGAAAGTTTAGGTGCACTGGCAATAATGACACAATTATTTAATCGGTCAGGATAATCTACAGACCACTGAAGTGCCTGCATGCCTCCCAAAGAGCCACCAATAATAGAGTGCCAAACAGTGATACCGAGACGATCAGACAGCATTGCTTGAGTTTTAACCCAATCGCGCACGGTCACTAATGGAAAGTCTGGACCATAAGGACGATTTTCATTTTCAGGATTTGGGGAGGTTGGTCCTGTTGATCCGTTACAACCACCAATATTGTTTAATGCCACCACAAAAAATGTATTGGTATCAATTGCTTTGCCTGGCCCAATACAAGCATCCCACCAACCTGCTTTTTTATCATCTTCATGGTGATAACCAGCAGCATGATGATGACCAGAAAGCGCATGGCAGATCAAAATTGCATTAGATTTATCTGCATTGAGTGTGCCATAAGTTTCGACCATCAATTCGAAACGTGGTAAAACGCGGCCACATTCTAATGCGAGTGGTTCTTCAAATTGGAACTTTTGTGGAACAACAATGCCCACTGAGTCAGCTGGAAAAGACACAGGATAAATTCGCCTAAAATCTTAAGTATGAATAAATAAAAGGATACCACTTGAGGGTATCCTTCTAAAGTCATTTTCGTGCTAAATATTATTGCTAATATTTATACTGCCGCAGCGATCACTTGATCTGTGCTCAAAACACCTTGATCAATTAAACGATTTGTACATGCAATAATTCCTTCAATAGATGAAGTCACGATGTTGTCATGTACACCAGCACCGAATGCTGATTTACCTGTACCTTTGACTTGAAGTTCAATTAGTGCCAACGCTTTAGCATTTGCACCAGAACCAATGCTACGTTCTTCATAGTTCACAACATCGATTGGCAACTGTAAAGCATCTAAAATTGCAGAGATTGGTCCGTTGCCTTCACCACGTAGATGTTGAACTTGACCACCGACTTCAATATCTAATTCAATGACTTGATTGCCATTTTCATCAGATAATCGATAGTTTTTCGCGACATAATGTTTATCTTTCTGATTTACATATGTACTTTGGAATAAACTCCAAATTTGCTCAGCAGAAACTTCTACGCCTTCTTCGTCAGCTACCTGTTGCACGACTTGCGAGAACTCAATTTGTAAGCGACGTGGTAATACGACGTTGTAGTTCGACTCTAACAAGTATGCGATACCACCTTTACCTGATTGTGAATTGACACGAATGACTGCGTCATAATCACGTCCCAAATCTTTAGGATCAATTGGTAAGTAAGGCATGTCCCAAATTTCTTCGTTTTTCTGGAACTCAAAGCCTTTTTTAATCGCATCTTGGTGTGAGCCAGAAAATGCAGTAAATACTAAATCACCCGCATATGGATGACGTGGATGAACGGGTATACCTGTACATTCTTCAATAGTAGAAATGATTTCATTAATATTTGAAAAATCTAGATTTGGAGCGACACCTTGGGTATACATATTTAATGCAATCGCTGCAACGTCAACGTTACCTGTACGTTCACCATTACCAAATACACAACCTTCCACACGATCAGCACCAGCCATGATCGCTAACTCGGATGCTGCAATACCGCATCCACGGTCATTGTGACAGTGTACAGAAATAATGACACCATCGCGGCGTTGTAAGTTGCGATGCATCCATTCAACTTGGTCAGCGTAAACATGAGGCCCAGAAACTTCAACAGTCGCGGGTAGATTCAAGATAACTTTATTATCTGGGCGAGCATCCCAAATTTCAGTGACTGCATCACAGACATCTTTTGCAACTTCTAATTCAGTTGCGGTAAAGCATTCAGGAGAGTATTGGAACACCCATTCAGTTTCAGGATATTGTGCTGCATATTCTTTCACTTTTTGAGCCGCATTCACCGCTAAGGCTTTCGCACCCGCTACATCAACATTCAATACTTTTTGACGGAATGTTGGTGAGTTTGAATTATAGATATGCACAATTGCACGTTTGGCACCTTGTAATGATTCAAATGTACGTTGAATCAAGTGATCACGAGCTTGAACTAATACTTCGATATAGACATCATCTGGAATATGATTTTCTTCGATTAATTTACGGGTAAAGTCAAAATCAATCTGTGAGGCAGATGGAAAGCCAATTTCAATATGTTTGAAACCAATTTTCACCAACATTTGGAACATCTTGAACTTTTGTTCAATGTTCATTGGTTCGAAAATAGCTTGGTTACCGTCACGGAGGTCGGTGCTCATCCAGATAGGCGCTTTATTAATTTCGTTATTTGGCCATTGACGGTCAGGTAAGTCTACACGTTGGTACATGCGACGGTATTTTTTGCTTGGATCAGCCAACATCATGAGATAACTCCTTTCATAGCACAACATGCTTGGGTCTTGTGTAAAGGCACTGCGCTATTTATATCGATTGTGTCTATTCTATCAATTTACAAGTGGCTTACTGCATCATTTTGCTGAATTCCCTAAAAATCTTTTGAATATATAGAGCTTAGCTATACCGTCACAGTGCTTGTAAATTCTTTCTTTTAGTATAGTGCGATCTTCAAGAGAATTATTCCCTGATTTAGATCAAAGTATGATGAATGTGAAATTTTTTTTCACAATATATTTTTTTTTAATAATATTTTTCATTATAAAAATTAACTGTGAAAAATAAATTATAGTTCTGCCCATTTTCGAATTAAATTGTGATAGAGGCTCGTGAGTTTGATGACTTGCTCATGTTGATCCCCTAATTCCATACGAAGTTGCTGAATAGATTGATCTAAAGTAAATAACATATGTCGATTTGAATCATCTCGAATCATACTTTGTACCCAAAAAAATGATGCCAAGCGACAACCCGATTGGATAGAAGTGACCTCATGTAAGCTAGTAGATGGATAAAGTATCAAATCTCCTGCAGGGAGTTTGACTTCGTGATATCCATAAGTATCTTCAATGACTAATTCACCGCCGTCATATTCGTGCGGATCACTCAAGAATAAAGTACAAGATAAATCTGTTCTCAAGCGTTCTTGTGAGCCTTGAACTCTGCGAATCGAATTGTCGACATGAAAACCGAATGATTGATGCTTTTCATAGCGATTAAACAGAGGAGGGATGATATCTAGTGGAATTGCTGCTGATAAGAATAAAGGATGTTGACCTAGGGATTCTAAAATAATATCACCTAGATGTTTGGTCAGGGGATGATCATTGGAAAGTTGCTGATTATGTTTCACTGTTGCAGAGAGTGTTCCAGCTGTTACCTTTCCATTGACCCAATCTACTTTAGACATTTCTTCACGAAAATATCGAACTTGTTCAGGGCTTAGAATATTTGGAATATGATGAATCACTACGATCACTCACTGCTTTAGGTGATGAAAAGCATAGCTTGTATAGAGCTATGCTGAAATGAAATTAAAACTTGAAATTTAAAGACAATACAGCATTTCGACCTTCAGCTTCAGTTGCATAATGCGAAGCATAAGCTTTCGTGAAATAACGTGTATCTGAGAGATTATTGACGTTCAATTGAAGATCAATATCTGAATTTACTTGATAGCGAGCCATGGCGTCATAACGAACATAGCCTGGTACAAATTTGGTATTTGCAGCATCTCCATACACTCGATCCATAGCTAAAACACCAGCACCTAATTGTAATTTAGGGAGAACTTGGTAAGTTGTCCACAAAGTGGCAGAGTGTTTTGCGACATTTTGGACTTGGTTACCATTAGTTGGGCTAGCCGAATAACTTCCATCGCTATTTTTTACATAACCTGCATCAACAATTTCACTATCTAAATATGTGTATCCTGCAGATAAAGCCCATTTATTTGTGATATTGCCGTTTAAGCCTAATTCAACGCCATCAACACGTGTCTCACCAATATTTCTTGTAAATCCATCACTATCTAAAGCGCGAGTATTTTCTTTTTCTGTACGGAAAATAGCAGCTGTGAGATTAATTCTGTTATTCAAAAGGTCCCATTTGGTTCCGATTTCATAGGTTTTGACTTCTTCAGGTTTGAGGTTGTTAATTGCTCTTGCTTGTGCATCAGTCGTATTTCGTCCTGGGACACTTAACCCTTCTGAACCATTACCAGCATCGATTCCAACGGGATTAGCTGAAGTCGCATAGCTTGCATAAATTGATCCATTTTCTCTTGGTTTAAAGGTTAATCCAGCTTGATAATTGAAGAAATCGTGTTTTGAATTATATTTTGTTCCTGCTTGAATTGCTGAAGTGCCTGAACCAGTATCTTGATTGTATTTCATTTCAGTTTCGAATTCATCCCAGCGAATACCAAGGTCAAGGAGCCACTGAGGATTAAGCTCAATATTATTTAGGGCATATACTGATTGTGTTTCAGATTTAATCTTCATGACATTTGGATTAGCTTGAACTTTACCTAGCCAAGCATCATTCGAATTGGGGTTATAAAGATCAGTACACCAACCATTTGAAATATTTAATGAGCATGCATTATTAGCACCACTACCGCCTATTAACGTGGTATTAGGGTCGGTTACAATGTTTGTGCCGCGTTCAGAATCTTGTTTACTGTATTCAGCACCCAAATTGAAATTATGTTTTATGATGCCTGTTTGGAGTTTACCTGTTAATGCGAGTTGATCTGTAAAACTGTCAGTGGTTGTTAGGTTGGTATTTAGACGACGCCAAACTTTTCCATTTGCGACGTTGCCCTGACTGTCATCTGGTTGAGTCCATAAGTAATTATTTTTTGATTTGCTATAGACAGCAGTATTCATCAAGCTTAGATTTTCGCTAAAATCGTGCTCTAGCTTAAGGGTCCCACTTTGATTTTCTTGCTTTTGAAAATCACGATTTAACCAACCGTAGTATGTACCCTGTTTAACATCAACGGGTGAGCCGACGGTCGCTTTTCTGTCAGTGTCGTATTTATATGGAATACCTGAATCTGGCTTATCAGCAGACTTTAGGTAGTAGTAGGCTAGTGTCGCTCGAGTGGGCGTGTCTAACCCAAAGCTAATACTTGGTGCAATACCAGCACGTTCATATTCAGCGCCATTATGTTGTCCCGCTTTTTCATTCTGGTGACCCATTGCCACGACACGAGTCGCAATACCATTCCCAAAATCTTTATTTGCATCTAATGTGATACGTGCATAAGCATCAGTACCGCCAGCAACAGAGCCTTGGAAAGCATCTCCAGATTTGGCTAATTTGGAAATTAGGTTAATACTACCACCCGTGGAACCTCCACCACCTAAAGTAGAGGCGGAGCCTTTGGTGACTTCAACCTGTTCAACGGCAAACATTTCTCGGTTTTGAGAAGTAGAGTTCCTCACACCGTCAACGTACATTGAACTTTCAGAGTTATAACCACGGATAAATGGACGGTCACCATTTGGGTTGCCACCTTCGCCCGCACCAAGTGTAATTCCTGGAACAGTTCTTAAAGCATCAGACAGCGTAGTCACTTGAGTATCTTGTATCTGTTTTTGAGAAATAACAGAGATTGATTTGGGAGTATCGAGTAGGGGAGCAACGTATTTAGCGTTTGAGGATTTGTCGACTTTAAATGACTGCTCTGATTGAGCCTCTGATTTAATTGTTTCTAAATGCGCTGTATCTTCTTGTGCGAAAGTTTGACCTGAAATAACAGCCAATGACGTTGCTATTGCAGATGAAACGATTTTTTTACGTGTCTTGATAAAGGCCATGTTCAACCTGATATGAATTTGTTTTCAGGTTGAGAATAATAATGATTCTTTTTTAGCTTTAACGGGTCTTAAAATTGATATTTGCGATTTAAGTTAAACTAAATAACGGAAGCTTAAATGTAATAATGTAATATTTTATGTATAAGTAAATGAATTTAAATAATATTGGAAAAATTAAAGTTTCTACATTTTTGTATGGCTATTTTTGATAGGGAATTAATTTTTAATAAAATAAAAAACCCTGCTAGCGCAGGGTTTTACTAGAGAGAATCTACCTAGAATTAGAAATCATATGAAATAGATAACCAGTAGTTACGACCAGCTAAGTATGTGCCTTCAGAGCTACGTCCAATTGAAAGATATTTATAAGCTTGTTGAAGATCGCCGTTAATATCTACATATTCCATATTTTGAGTAAAGTCTTTATCCAATAGATTGTTTACTGCAGCATTAATACGAATTTTATCGTTCAGTTGATAACTTGCACCAAGATTAAATAAATTATAACCAGAAAATTCGTTATTGGTTTGTTCCAAAATACTAATTGAGCCAGCGTCTGTAGGTTCACTAGTAAATCGAGGACGACCAGATTGATATTCATGTTGTAACCATAGGTCTAAAGAGTCATTAATGTGCCAAGTAGATGTTAGGCTAGCTAAATGTTTCGCAGTAGACTCTAAAGCATATCCTTTGTCTTGACCTTTAGTTATTTCTGAATCGGTATAGGTGTAAGCCGCTTTTAAGCTCCATTCTGGAATAATTTGATAATTTAGGGATGTCTCTAAACCATAAATTTCTGCTTCATCCGTGTTGAAACTCTTGCTATAAGAAGTTGCTTTATCACTAAGATTAGAGCAATCATTGGTGTTACAACTGAACGTTCTAGAAACGATCTTGTCTTCAACAACGTTGAAGAATGCAGTTGCTGTAAGGTTAAAATTATCAGAAGGTTGATAATTAAATCCAAGCTCATAGTTGATTGATGTTTCAGGATCTAAATCTGGATTTCCAAGACTCGGTGTAGCACCTTGACCACTATAACCATTGATTCCGTCGTAAAGATCCTTAGCGGATGGTGTTTTATAACCTGTACTTACGCCACCTTTGATCGTTAGTGCATCATTGGTGTTCCAAACTAAATAAGCCCGCGGACTAAATTGTCCACCAAATCCGCTATGATCTTCGAAGCGACCACCGAATGTGAAAAATAAGTTGTCTTTGAGTTGCCATTCATCTTCAGCGTAGAGAGACCAAGTATCCTGTGTAAATTCTTTTCCTATACCTGCAATATCATCTGCAATGGTTGTATCTTTGTATTCAGTACCAACTGTCAATTTATGACTTTTGATTGGTGCAATAATATGAGAGTCAATCACAAGATCTTTATTTTCGAGTTTTCGAGCTTGACCTGCTAACTCTGGGAATGCATCTGTTGGAATGGTGCGACCTTGGGTCTCTGTTGTGTTATGGCTTAGATAAGTTTTCCACAAACCAAAATCATAGTTACCATCATGACCAAGTGCAAATTGAGTTCGATTGAACTCAAGCTCATCGTTATAGCCTGCGATACCACCACGAGAAATAAAGTTTCCTAAACGTTGATCTGTGTTGTCATAGCGTTGGCTAGAATAAAAACCATCAATCCATAAAGCATTTTGTTCATCTAATTTAAAGTCTAATTTTGCACCATAATCATAATTATCTGCTTTACTTGGGCGTGGATCACGGCTAGTCGAACCCTCAACAATACGTTCAGAACGTTGACGATCCAAATAGCTACCTCTTAATTGTAAACCTAAGCGGTCATTAATAAGTGGACCATTAATCACAAAACTAGATTTCCAAGAGTCTGCTTCAGCATTACTTTCCATAATGTTGCCACTCGTTGTGACATTTGCTGACCACTGATCTGCAACTTTTTTAGTAATGATATTGATCACACCACCCATTGCTTCTGAACCATAGCGAGTAGCCATTGGTCCACGGATAACTTCAATTCGCTCAATAGCGGCTAGAGGCGGTAAAAAACTATTAGAGGTTTCACCAAAGCCATTAGGTGTTACATCTGATGAGGTTGTTTGACGGCGTCCATCAATAAGAACTAAGCTATAGTCATTACCAAGACCACGCATCTTAACGTTAAGGCCAGATGTTTTCCCAACTCCAGAACGAATATCAATACCAGGGACATCTGATAAAAGATCAGCGATGCTTGTCGCATTTTTCTTTTCAATATCTTCTTTAGTTACAACACTAATAGATGCAGGTGCATTTTTAATATCCTGCTCAAAACCCGCAGCAGAAACGACAATTGTCGAAAGTTGATGAGCACTACTTTCATTTGTGGTATTTGCAAATGTTACACCGCTAGACAAAGCGAATAATGCAACTGTAAGAGGTTGAAGCTTAAACTTACTCATATTATGTTCTTCCGCTGGTATGAGTGATGCTTGAGGGCATGATCAAATTTGATGCAAATATTAATGATAAACTTTATCATTTGCAATAAAAAACAAACAATAATTAAGAAAAATGAATTGAATATGGTCAAACCTTGTGAGCAAAAAAAATATTCTCAGGTTCATAAAAAAGATGGTTTGAAAAAGGTATTTTGTATATCTTTGATTGTTGTCATATAATGTGGCACTTTAAAAATTGCAATTACTATTTCTATATCGAGGAAGCCATGCAAGTAACTTCTGAAGCGGTTTCGGGCGTAGCCCGTCGTTTAAATGTATCTGTACCGACGAGCCGTGTTAATGAGCAATTCGAAGCTCGTTTAAAACGTACTGCTAAAACAGTTAAGATCAACGGCTTCCGTCCAGGTAAAGTGCCTTTAAATGTTGTTCGTCGTGAATACGGCGCGAGCATTTACCAAGAAGTGGTAAATGATGTTATTCGTGACACAGTATTCGAAGCAATTCAACAAGAGAAAATCAATGCTGTAGGCATGCCTAACATTGAAAAAGTTGAAAACAAAGAAGATGCTTTAGTTTATGAAGCAACTGTTGAAGTTTACCCAGAAGTTTCAGTTAAGTTTGACGGTTTAGAAGTTGAACGTAAATCTACTGAAGTAAATGATAAAGATGTAGATCAAATGATCGAAAATCTTCAAAAGCAACGCGCGACTTGGACTGAAACAAAAGGCATGGCTAAAAAAGACATGCAAGTTACTTTTGATTTCGAAGGTTCTATTGACGGCGAAAAATTTGAAGGTGGTTCTGCTGAAGACTTCAAACTTGTATTAGGTTCTGGTCGTATGATCCCTGGCTTCGAAGACGGTATCGTTGGTATGAAGAAAGGCGAAGAGAAAGTAATTGATGTAACTTTCCCTGAAGATTACCAAGCAGAAAACCTTGCAGGTAAATCAGCTCAATTCAAAATCACAGTTAAGCTTGTTGAAAAACAAAAGCTTCCTGACGTAGATGCTGAATTCCTAAAAATCTTTGGTTTAACTGAAGAAGAAGGTGTTGAGAAGTTAAAAGCTGACGTTCGCAAAAATATGGAACGTGAAGTGAAAAACGGTCTTCGCAATCAAGTGAAAGGTGCAACTTTTGATGCGCTTGTAGCTGCAAATGAAATCGAAGTACCTGCATCTATGTTGTCTCAAGAAATTGACCGTCAACGTCAACAAATGATCCAACAGTTTACTCAACAGTTTGGTGCTCAAGGCGCTAAAGCATTTGATTCAAGCATGCTTCCAGATGAATTATTCAAAGAGCAAGCTGAAAAATCAGTAAAATTAGGTGTTTTGGTGAGCAGTATTCTTGCTGAAGCAAAAATCGAAGTTGATCAAGCACGTGTAGAAGCTTATATCGAAGATATGGCGACTTCTTATGAAGATCCTACAGAAGTTATTGAATACTTCAAAAATGATAAGCAACAACGTGCACAAATCGAAGCTGTTGTTTTAGAAGACCAAGTTGTAGATCACATCTTAGCGTCTGCTAAAGTAACTGATAAAGCTGTTAGCTATGAAGAATTGTTGAAAGAACAACAAGCTCGTCAACAAGGCTAATCGGTTATCCGAAGGAAGAGGCGCTTAACGCGCCTTTTTTCTTGTAAAAAATATGGATCAACTTGTCCTGTATTCACAAAGCCTAATTAAAAAATATCTGATATTTAATGGTGAATATTTTGCATTTTCGACAATTATCCCTCATATTGTGAAAATGTATTGAGTGACAAAAAATTCAGGAATAAATAACGTATGTATGTTCCAACAATTGATAATGCTTTGGTTCCAGTTGTCGTAGAGCAATCATCTCGTGGTGAGCGTTCTTTTGATATTTTCTCGCGTCTTTTGCGCGAACGTGTAATTTTCTTAACGGGTGAAGTTGAAGACAATATGGCGAACTTAATCGTTGCGCAAATGTTGTTCTTAGAAGCTGAGAATCCAGAAAAAGATATTCATCTGTACATTAACTCACCTGGTGGTTCAGTGACTGCGGGTATGGCAATTTACGATACGATGCAATTCATCAAACCAGATGTCGTGACATATTGTATGGGCCAAGCAGCCTCAATGGGCGCTTTTTTATTGAATGCTGGTGCTAAGGGTAAACGTTACTGCTTAGAAAACGCTCGTGTTATGATTCACCAACCATTGGGTGGTTTCCGTGGTCAAGCTTCAGATATTGAAATTCATGCACGTGAAATTCTATTTATTAAAGAGCGTTTGAACCGTCTAATGGCTGAACACAGTGGCCAAGATTATGAAACTGTTGCACGTGATACAGACCGTGATAACTTTATGACCGCTCAAGCTGCAAAAGAATATGGTTTGGTCGATGAAGTTTTAACGAAACGTCCGCAACTTTAAGCTGTAAAGCATAGAAATTTATTTGGAGTGAAGATGTCTGAAAATCCTCAAGGACAAAAGCATTGTTCATTTTGCGGTAAAACGCAGTCTGAAGTGGGTAAACTCATTGCAGGCGAGGACGCTTACATTTGTAATGAATGTGTAGATGTATGCTTAGATTTAGTTCAGACGAGCCAGCAAGTCGAAACTGGTGAATGGGCAACTCGTCCATTACCTAAGCCGCATGAAATTCGTGCAGCTTTAGATCAATATGTGATTGGTCAAGACACTGCGAAAAAAACGCTCTCTGTTGCGGTATATAACCACTATAAACGTCTTAAAGTGACTCAATCAACTGCAAAGTCAGAAGATCGTGTAGAACTTGCTAAAAGCAATATCTTACTCATAGGACCAACAGGTTCGGGTAAGACTTTGTTGGCGCAAACTTTAGCGCGCTTATTAGATGTGCCATTTGCGATGGCTGATGCAACGACATTAACTGAAGCTGGTTATGTTGGTGAAGATGTTGAGAATATCGTTCAAAAATTGCTACAAAAAGCAGATTACGATGTTGAGAAAGCACAGAAGGGTATCATTTATATCGACGAGATCGATAAGATTACCCGTAAGTCTGAAAATCCTTCAATTACACGTGATGTCTCAGGTGAAGGTGTTCAACAAGCGCTTTTAAAAATGATCGAAGGTACGGTAGCTTCAATTCCACCTCAAGGTGGTCGTAAGCATCCACAGCAAGAGTTCAT
Organism: Acinetobacter sp. ANC_7511; assembly: GCF_056779975.1. Lineage (NCBI taxonomy): Bacteria > Pseudomonadati > Pseudomonadota > Gammaproteobacteria > Moraxellales > Moraxellaceae > Acinetobacter > Acinetobacter sp. ANC_7511. The sequence goes on along the minus strand of NZ_JBWYIY010000006.1, from coordinate 99,120 downwards.
TCAAATTGATACGTCTAATATCCTGTTCATCTGCGGTGGTGCATTCTCTGGTTTGGAGCGTGTCGTGCAACAGCGTCAAGAAAAAGGTGGAATTGGTTTCACTGCTGACGTGAAGACTAAAGATGATTCTAAGAAGTTATCTGAATTATTTAGTCAGGTAGAAGCTGCCGATCTTGTGAAATTTGGTTTAATCCCTGAATTCATTGGTCGTCTGCCAGTGATTGCAACGCTCGAAGAATTGGACGAAGAAGCATTAATGCAAATTTTGACTGAACCAAAAAATGCATTAACGCGTCAGTATCAATACTTGTTCGAAATGGAAGATGTTGATCTATTATTTGAAGATTCAGCATTGCGAGCTGTTGCGAAAAAAGCACTTGAGCGTAATACAGGTGCACGTGGTTTACGTTCAATTCTTGAAAACGTCTTACTCGATACGATGTACGATTTACCAAGTCGCTCTGATATTGGTACTGTTGTGATCAATGAAGCTGTGATCAATGAAAATGCTGAACCAGAATATCGAACTGAGCGCCAACCTAAACAAGAACAACAAGTTGAAGAAAAGGTCGATTTAAAGATTTTAGATACTAAATCTGCTTAATTGATTGTAATTCATCTGAAACGCGTAAAAAGTCCCACTTTTTGCGCGTTTTTTGTTTTTAATCTCGGATTGAGATGATAATCTAACGATAACAAAAATATGACATAGAATAAAAAGTATTCGTGATGAGGGATAATCATGCGATCAAGCGTAGCAGTGTGTGCTTTGAGTTTGTTTCTTGTGGCATGTCAGACACATAAAGGGCTTAACGATAATAATCAAACTCATGTGGTTTCAACGTTAAAACCGGTAGATTTTAGTGAGAAAAAAACTTTTGTATCTCAGAAGCTAGCTCAATATAAAGTTGCAGGATTTGATCTGGGCTCATGGGTAAATCAAAAACCAGGACAGTTTTTCAGCCGTGTAAAACCTCAACATCAGCAAGCCGCAGTGTTGTATCTGTACCGTCCTGATAGTAAGTGGAATCGTCAGGAAATTATTGCACCGAGTTTTTTTCTAAATGGTAAGCGCATTCCGAGTTTAATCAGCAATCATTATTATTGGATAGAGCTGGCTGAAGGGGATTATCAACTTAGTATCAGTCGACCTTTAACTGTGATGCATTTTCAAAAACCTTTGGTTGCAAGTTTTAGTGTTAAAGCGGGGCAGCAGTATTTCTTAAAATATGAAGAAGAACAGTTTCGAGGTGGACCAAATGGTAGTGAAGATCTCCTCAGAGTTGGACCATTGATGCAAATGCCAACAAAACAGGCATTAAGAGAAATTGGCATGACTCAGTTGAAAACGCCTGGGCTTAACTATGTTGCCGTTATTCAACCGAACGGAACATTGCAAAAATCAAAAGAAAAAATTAAAAATAAAGAATATAAAGCCAGTGATGATGTGCGCTTAACAGAACCTTTTAAGATATATGATCCACGCACATGGTAACTCTGATTCAGCAGAATGGTTTTTAGCTTATTTCGAGTCAGTATGAATACTTTGTTTTTGTAGTTGTTCTAATTTCTTTTGGACTTCAGCAAAATTCTTTTCTGTAGATTGTAAAGAGCCTGCAAGTTGTTGATTCAGGATTTTCATGGATTCTTGAGCAACAAGTGGACCTTTATTTAAAATGGATTGACCTGTTGGAGAGGAATAAAAGTCGATCTGGGCTTGAACTTCTTGGGCATCATAGACATCTTTATAAATTTTGAGATAGATCGGTTTAAGTTTTTCCCAAGAAGTTTGCTTAATATTTTCTTGGTGAATTTTATCAGCCAGTTCATTGGCAATAACTTGTTGTTGTGGTGTTAATTTTTCGGCCTTAACAATATTTTGAACAATGCTATAGGCCTGTTGATCAATTTGAGGTCGGATTTGTTTAAGCGTACTTTGTAAGAGCTGATCTAAATTCAATACTTGTATGAGTTTTTCGATTTGTTGATCAGTCGCTTGAGCTGCCATAACCGCAGGTGAGCAGATCATGCATCCGCTCAAAAATAATGTTCTTAAAATTTTCATGAGTATTCTCGGTATAAAAAAGCACCCTAATGATAGAGTGCTTTTTGAACTTGAGACAAGTCGAATATTATTTATTGTGCAGCTGCATCTACAACTGGAATTTTACCAATTTTAGCCTGCCAAATTTTTGGTGCAGTTGCGTGAACTGATGTGCCGTTAACGTCTACAGCAACAGATACAGGCATATCTTTAACCACGAACTTATAGATTGCTTCCATACCTAAATCTTCAAAAGCGACAACTTCCGCTTCACGAATTGCTTTAGATACGAGATATGCAGCACCGCCTACAGCCATGAGGTAAGTTGCTTTATTGTCTTTGATTGCTTCAATCGCAGCAGGACCGCGGTCCGCTTTACCGATCATACCGAAAAGACCAGTTGCTTCTAAAACTTGACGTGTGAACTTATCCATACGTGTTGCAGTTGTTGGACCTGCAGGACCTACAACTTCGTCACCCACTGGATCAACAGGACCAACGTAGTAAATGAACTTACCTTTAAGGTCTACTGGAAGCTCTTCACCGTTGTTTAACATATCAACCATACGTTTGTGCGCAGCGTCACGACCTGTATAGATTGTACCGTTAAGAAGAAGCGTATCACCTGGTTTCCAAGAGTTCATTTCTTCTTGTGTGATGTTATCTAAGTCAACACGTTTAGAAGAAGATGAGTCCCAAGTGACTTCAGGATAGTCTTCAAGTTTAGGTGCAATAATATTCGCAACACCTGTACCGTCTAGTGTGAAGTGTGCGTGACGAGTCGCAGCACAGTTCGGGATCATACCGACTGGTTTACCCGCAGCGTGACAAGGGTAGTCTTTAATTTTGATGTCTAGAACAGTCGTTAAACCGCCAAGACCTTGTGCACCAATACCCAGCGCGTTTACTTTCTCGAAGATTTCGATACGAAGTTCTTCAAGTTTATTTTGTGGACCACGACGAAGAAGCTCGTCCATGTTGATCTCTTCCATCAATGCTTCTTTAGCAAGCATCATGGCTTTTTCAGCTGTACCACCGATACCAATACCGAGCATACCAGGAGGACACCAGCCTGCACCCATGGTTGGTACAGTTTTCAGTACCCAGTCCACGATTGAATCAGATGGGTTTAACATTGCAAGTTTAGATTTATTTTCTGAACCACCGCCTTTTGCTGCAACAGTGATATCTACTTTGTTACCTGGAACAAGTTTATGGTAGATCACAGCAGGGGTGTTGTCTTTCGTATTCTTACGGCCAAAAGCAGGATCAGCAAGTACAGATGCACGAAGTACGTTAGAGTTTTCTAAGTAACCTTGGCGAACACCTTCGTTAATCGCGTCGTCTAAGCTCATTGTTAAATCAAATTTAACGTCCATGCCCACTTCAACGAATACGTTGACGATACCAGTATCTTGACAGATCGGACGGTGACCTTCGGCACACATACGTGAATTGATTAAGATTTGTGCGATCGCATCTTTGGCAGCTTTGTTTTCTTCACGGTCATACGCACGACTCATTGCTTGGATGAAGTCTTGTGGATGATAGTAAGAAATGAACTGAAGCGCATCTTTAACGGATGTGATCAAGTCGTCTTGCTTGATAATAGTTGTCATACAAATATCTCTTGAGCGGGCTGATAGCTAGCGGGCTAAATTATAAGACAAAATGATTCAATTGTGGCTTTTTTGCTGAGGAATTGGCGAAAGTTTAAGAGAGCAGATTCATTCATAGAAAAGTTAAAATTAATATTTGCTAATTAATTTTTTAGATGGAAATACGTTTACGTAATAAGTTGTTTAAGCTTTTTTATACGTAACAATAATTTTTTTCAAATTTATCTCATAATATTTTTAGATTAAATGGGTGAAATTTCACTATTTTAGTCATCAATAATTCTAATACATTGACTTTATGAAATTAAATTTTGTTAAGATTTTCAATAGAAAGTATTAAGTAAATATTTATATAATTAAAAATCAATATTATTTATATATTTCATAAAATCTAGAAGTTAATTAAATATGAAGTCAAGTGACGCTGGAGTCTTTCTGAGTTATGCCTATATCACAATGCACCAGATGGGATTAAATGTAGAGCAAATTTTAGAAGATGTAAGATTGCCCGCACAGTTGCCTGATAAGACAGTTCGCAGAGATAATTCATGTCAGTACCGATTTTGGAATACAGCGCAAAAAGTTTCTAATGACAGAGATATTGGTTTACATGTAGGAGAGCATTTTCCTGTAATTAGAGGCTCAGTGATTGAGTATCTGTTTTTGAGTAGTTCGGGATTTAAAGTTGGACTAGAGAAAGCTTTAAATTACCAAAAATTACTTTCTTCAGCTTTTCATTTTAGCCTGTTCACAGATGAGCATGTTGCTGGAATTCAAGGGTTTAATCATCCTGTTCGGCACTATTTAGAGATTGTGATCAGTGTGATTTTAAAGTTTTTGAAATTCATTACAGATGATCAATTCCGCCCAATTAAAATTTATTTACCCTATGAATATGGTGCGACATTAATAGAATACAAGCGCGTATGGGGATGTGAAGTTGAGTTGGGCTGTCCAGATGGGAAAATTATATTTGATGCAGCGTTGTTGAATTTAAAATTTGACTGGTATGAGCCTGAATTATTTGCCATCCATGAAACTTATGCAAAACGTCAGATGAGACAGGTTGAAAAATATGAACTTATTTCTGATATAGAACAAATTCTAGCTGAAGTTTTACTCGAATCAGGCAATGTTCAATTAAAGCATGTGGCAGACAAGTTAAATATGAAGGTCAACACCTTGCGTGCATCTTTAAACGATATTGACACTTCTTTTGAGAAAATTCTAACTCATTATCGTATTCGGACTGCAAAGCAATTATTAGCATCCAAAGAGATTTCCATGTGCCATATTGTCAGCGTTCTCGGTTTCTCAGAGAGTTCTGTTTTTTCACGAGCATTTAAACGTTGGACGGGTGAGACACCTTTGCAATACCGAAAAAGAAAAATCTCCAGAAAATGATTCAATTGATACTTAAACTATATCATCTGAGTCAATTAAACTTATGCCAAATCCGTTACTTTAATCTGAGGTAGAACAGTTTTAATGCTCTAAATGGTTACTTGGTTTTTAACACATTTAAGTTTTTAATGAAGTTCTAATCCTAATAAATCGAATTAAATTTTAAAAAATATTCAATTGCTTAAGAATTAATTTGATTTCATATTCAATTATTATTCAACCAATTTAAGGAGTTGAAAATGAGTTATGTAAAGACTAAAGACGGTGTTGAAATTTTTTATAAAGATTGGGGATCACGTGACGGTGAGGTTCTTTTTTTTCATCATGGGTGGCCTTTAAGTTCAGATGATTGGGATGCGCAAATACTTTACTTTTTAGACAAAGGTTACCGTGTAGTGGCGCATGACCGCCGTGGTCATGGACGATCTTCTCAAGTGTCTGAAGGTCATGATATGGATCATTATGCTGATGATGTTGCAGCTGTTGTTGAGCATTTAGGCATCAAAAAAGCGATTCATATTGGTCATTCAACAGGCGGAGGTGAGGTTGCGCACTATATTGCAAGACATGGTGAGGAACGTGTTGCTAAAGCTGTTCTGGTGAGCTCTGTACCACCCTATATGGTGAAAACTGAAGATAATCCAAACGGATTGCCGAAAGCTGTTTTTGACGACATGCAGGCTCAATTATTTAAAAATCGAGCTGAGTTCTATCGTGTTGTACCTGAAGGTCCATTTTATGGATTTAATCGTTCAAATGCGAAGCCGTCTGAGCCGGTGATTCAGAATTGGTGGAGACAAGGAATGATGGGTTCTGCTAAAGCTCATTATGAAGGGATTGTGGCTTTCTCCCAAACTGATTTTAGAGAAGACCTTAAGAAAATTTCAGTGCCAGTATTAGTTTTACATGGTGATGATGACCAAATTGTTCCTCTTGATATTTCAGGAAAGTTATCGGCTGAATTGGTACAAAATGGAACTTTAAAAATTTATCCAGGTTATTCACATGGGATGCTTACTATTAATCATGACGTGATTAACCCTGATCTTCTTGCATTTATTCAAAGTTAATTTTCGATCTTGTCTTAAACAAGAACTCTTTAAGAGTTCTTGTTTTTTTATATAAGTCTTTAGTTAACCTCATGATTCTAAGTTACAACACGTAGGAGTTAATCATAGATCTCAGTGTTCTAAGGGATTTATTGAAAAAACCATCCTCACTTTCGCGAGGATGGTAACTCATATGCAAATCAAATTATTGGGCTTGTTGCTCAGCCTGAATCGCTGTTAAAGCAATCGTAAAGACAATATCATCGACCAATGCACCACGAGATAAATCGTTTACAGGTTTGTTTAAACCTTGGAGCATTGGACCGACACTGACCACATTGGCAGAGCGTTGAACTGCTTTATAGGTGGTATTACCAGTATTCAAGTCAGGGAAAATAAAGACATTGGCACGACCCGCCACTTGAGAGTCAGGTGCTTTAGAGCGACCTACACTTTCTACAGAGGCAGCATCATATTGAAGGGGGCCATCGATCAATAAATCTGGACGACGTTCTTTTGCGATGCGTGTTGCTTCAGCAACTTTTTCAACATCAGCACCTGTGCCAGATGTACCAGTTGAATATGAAATCATGGCAATACGTGGATCAATACCAAACGCTTTGGCTGAATCGGCAGATTGAATCGCGATTTCAGCAAGTTGCTCTGCATTAGGATCTGGATTGATTGCACAGTCACCATAAACATACACTTCATCTGGTAGTAACATAAAGAAAACAGACGAAACTAAAGAGTAATCAGGTGCCGTTTTAATCAACTGAAATGCAGGGCGAACTGTATTGGCTGTGGTATGAACTGCACCTGAAACTAATCCATCCACTTGATCTAGTGCTAACATCATCGTTCCAAGAACCACTGTATCTTGTAACTGTTCTTTCGCTTGCAGTTCATTTAACTTGCCTTTACGCAACTCTACCATTTGCGCAATATAATTGTCGCGGATGAGGTCTGGATCAATGATTTCTAAATCGTCAGGTAATTCAATCCCTCGAGCTTTGGCTACATCTAAAACTGCTTCTGGTTTTGCCAGTAAGATACAGTGAGCAATACCACGTGATTGGCAGATCGCGGCTGCTTGAATCGTACGAGGTTCATCACCTTCAGGAAGAACAATTCTTTTCTTCGCTGCAATTGATTTTTGTACCAACTCATGACGGAATGCAGATGGAGAAAGACGTGGTTGGTATGAACCATTCAGCAACTGCGTTACCCAATCCGCATCAATATGGCTAGATACAAATCGAGTGACTTGTTCAGCGCGAGCAGTATCATCTACAGGAATTTCATTACTTAAATTAGCCAGTTGGGTTGCCGTTTCAAAGGTGCTCAATGGTGTGTGTAAAATAGGTAAGCCCTGTTTTATCGCAGCTTGGCAGAAAGCCAGTACTTGTTGATTAGGTGCATAATGTTCAGTCAATACTAAACCAGCAAGAGGGATACCATTGCTGCTTGCTAAACTACTTGCAAGTAAGACATCAATACGATCTGATGCGCTAATAATCAGTTCGCCTGCCGTGAATTTGTGCAGTTCGCGCTCGATATTTGAAGCGATCAGGCTACTATGCAGAACACGTCGTTGTGCAGCCTCACCTAAGTTAATCCATTCTGCTTGAATATGTTGCGCGATATCAGACATTCGCGGCACACTTAAAGTATTACTAAATGGTACTAATGCAATAACAGGAAGTTGTTCGGAACCAATCAGTGGATGTGTTTTTTGAATTTCCCCAACAAATTGTTGAGTCTCTTGTGTCAGACGCAGACTTGGATCAATGGTCACTGGAATCTGTGCAGACTCCTCGGACAGACCTTTGGTTCGCATGAACAGCACACCAGCTGTTCGGTTGCTGTTTGCTCCACCAAAATTACGTAATTGGGTTTCTACTTTTTCTGCAGTATAGGCTGGTTGTTTGATATCAGCATTGCTCACAATGATGACTTTCGCATCTAGTGCTTGAGCAAGTTGAGCATTCAGTTCAGATGCAAAACTATCACGACTATTTGGAACTAACCCTTCCACAATAATAAGATCATGTTTTTTAGCAATTTGACGATGTAGACGAACAGCTTCTTCTAATAACTCATCACTTTCATCAGCATTTAATTGCTGAACTACATTTTGATATGAGATTGGTTCAACTGTTTCGTTCTGAGAAACATGGCGGAATAACGCTGTGGTGCGATCGAAATTTTCAGCATGTACTTCTTGTGAAAATGGCTTAACAAAACCAGCTTTTACACCTTGACACTCAAGTGCATAAATTAAGCCTAAACACGCTGATGTCAGACCTACACCTTCACCAGTTGGAACAAGTACAATTGTTTTCATATCATCAAAATCTATATCTAAAAATAAAAAAGAAATATGTAAATATGTCTGAGCGGGCGACTACTTAAGCAGTCGCGGTTTCAAGTTCAGACTTTTTTTCAGATGAATTCACATCTCCGATTTGATTCACCACATGTTCTGTTTCTTGTGCAATACGTCCTTCTTCATCTGTAGGAATGACCCAAATTTGCGGACCAGTACCATTATCAATACGACCTTCAGTACCGCGAGCTAATTGGTTATTTTTTTCTTTGCTAAAGTTAAAACCAAAATGTGGCAAATAAGATAATGTTTTTTCACGAATAAATGCTGAGTTTTCACCAATACCACCTGTGAAGAATAAGCCATCAAGACGAGGTAAACCACAGCTGAGTGCTGCTAATGATTTAGCAAGACGATAGCAGAATACTTCAATAGCAAGTGCAGCATCTTCATTGCCTTCTTCTGAAGCTTCGATAAGTGTTCGCATATCGTTTGACAGGTTTGAAAGTCCTAATAAACCAGATTGGCTATTGAGCATTCTGTCAATTTTGTAAATGTCCCATCCTAAGTTTTTGGCTAAAAAATTATGTAAACTTGGATCTACATCACCACTACGGGTACCCATCACTAAACCTTCGAGTGGCGTTAATCCCATAGAGGTATCAACACTTTTACCATTCCAAATTGCACAAGTAGAACTACCATTGCCTAAATGAGCGGTGAGCCAACCACCTTCACGGAAACTACCAGCAAGCTCAGAGCCACGATCTGATACATAGGCATGGCTTGTGCCGTGGAATCCATAGCGACGAACATTATGTTCAGTGTATAAAAATTTTGGTACCGCATAACGATAGGCATGCGCTGGCATTGTTTGATGGAACGCTGTATCAAACACTGCAACTTGCGGTAAGTCTGGGAACAAACGTTTAGTCGCTTCGATCCCAACGAGATGTGCAGGATTATGTAATGGAGCTAAAGGTGTTGCTTCACGGATTTTTTCAATAATTTCATCGGTGATTAACTCTGCTTGAGTTAAAGAACCACCATGTACAATACGATGACCAATGGCATCAGGCTTGTGATTCGCTAAGCGAGATAATCCAACTTCAAGAGCTTCTTTGTGGTCTGCATTTGGAATACGAATATCAACTGGTTCGTTGCCTATAGTCACGCCTTTGATGCGCGCTTCTGGCGTACCTAAGTTTTCAGCAAGACCATGAATTCGGAAATCTTGATCTTTAAGTAATAATGCAAACTTGATCGAAGAAGAACCGCAATTGATGATAAGAACTGAATGGGGCATGGTGTGTTCCTTTACTGGCAATTTTAATATTTCGTTTGTTTTCTTCCAAATGAACAAAAAATGTTATTTCTTGATCGTGAAGCATTTGTAACATGCGTTTTTTTATTGTCCTAGATAGACTTTAGGTGATTAGACTTAAGCACTATCGACCACTAAGGCAATAATAATTAAAATTTATAGTCTTTCTTTATTCATTTATAAAATAAATAATGGTTATGTTTTAATTAAATTGTATGTGTAAAACATAGCATGTATTGTATTTTTTATATACCACTTCTGCTTTGTAATTGATTTAATTTATACGTTTTTTATTTCGTTATGATGAGTTGAATCACTCAAAAACAAAGCCCTTTACTCAAAGGGCTTTGTTTTTTTAAGTTAGGTTTATTGACGGATTTGGCCATCGCCTAAGACAATCCATTTTTGTGAGGTAAGTCCTTCTAAACCGACTGGACCTCTGGCATGAATTTTATCTGTTGAAATACCGATTTCAGCACCTAAACCATACTCAAAACCATCAGCAAAACGAGTAGAGGCATTAACCATGACCGAACTTGAATCGACGCGAGTAAGGAATTTTCGCGCCGTGCTAAAGTTTTCAGTAATAATCGAATCAGTGTGATGCGATCCGTATTTATTGATATGCAAAATTGCTTCATCAACGCCACTGACCACTTTAACCGCTAAAATAGGTCCTAGATATTCCTCATACCAGTCTTCTTCGGTCGCAGTTTTAATCTGTTCACCTAAAATTGCTTTTACTTTTAAGCAACCACGCAGCTCAACTTGTTTTTCAGCATAAAGTTCAGCAATGCGAGGTAGAAAGTCATCAGCAACTTTTTCATCAACCAGCAGCGTTTCCATGGCATTACATACGCCATAGCGATGAGTTTTTGCATTTAACGCAATTGGCAATGCTTTTTGTAGATCTGCTTGAGCCTCAACGAAGACGTGACAGTTACCATCAAGATGTTTGATTACTGGAATAGTTGCTTCACGTGTAATACGTTCAATTAAGCCTTTGCCACCACGTGGAACAATAACGTCAACATACTCAGAGAGTGTAATTAATTGCCCAACTGCAGCACGATCAGCTGTATTTACAACCTGCACTGCGTTGACTGGTACTCCAGCTTGCTCTAAACCTTTTTGAATTGCGGTAGCAATGGCTTTGTTTGACTCTAATGCTTCTGAACCACCGCGAAGAATGATGGCATTGCCAGACTTTATCGCTAAAGAGGCTGCTTCTAGAGTGACGTTAGGACGTGATTCATAAATCATACCTACGACACCTAAAGGCACTCGCATTTTTCCAAGCTGAATACCAGACGGGCGATAAGCTAGGTCGGTAATTTCACCAATGGGATCAATTAAACTGATGACATCTTTAAGACCTTGTAACATTCCACTGAAGCGTGTGGGTGTAAGTTCCAAACGATCGAGTAATGCGCTGTCTAAATTGTTTTCATGACCACGAGTCATGTCTAGTTTATTCGCAGCTAGAATTTGAGCTTGATGGTCTTCCAAAGCGGTATGGATTGCCGTCAAAGCATTATTTCGTTCAAAAGTCGAAGATCCAGCCAAAAAGCGTGAAGCTTCACGCGCATTCTGACCGACGACTTGCATGTACTGTTCGATGGAGTCTTGCATAGCAGTTTAACTGATCATTTTAAAATCTCATTCAAATAGTAGCAGCGCAGATGACAACAATCTATGTTTATCAGCGAAAAAAGCTAAGTTGATAAAACTTGTAACTATTTTTAGAACCTAACGGCAGTTAAAAAAGATAAAAGGTGAATTCTTGCATTGCGCAGATTTCATGCATCTGTATAAAATGAAATGAATGTTAATTATGTTGCATAATCATAACGAATTGAGAGTATGATCAAATTAACGGCTGTGAAAACAAAACAATAAAGCCAAATGGAGAAAAGGGAATGAATTCCATGATAAAAATGGAGCTTGAAGATTATTCAGCTGAAGACAGCACTCATTTTTTTGATCTGTACCATAAAAATAGTTTTAAAGAGCCGCCACGAACCACATGGATTGATGGGTGGAAAATTGAATATATGGCGATCGCATCGCCAGAAACACTGCATCAGACGCCAACGCTGATTGTCGGAGGCGCATTTCAAAATTTTAATTCATATAAATATTGCGTTGAACAGCTCTTCGAGAAAGGACCTGTTATTTTAATCGACTTACCATCTTTAGGTTCAAATCAACAAATCCACAATCGTGATACTGGAATTTCTGCTGGTACTCTAGAGCTACCAGAGCTTTCAAAAATGTTAGGTCAATGGTTGGATTTGGTGGAGATTAAGAAAGTCTCTGTTATGGGGATGTCATTAGGCTCTGTGGTTGCTTCCTGTTTTGCTCATTATCGTCCAGAACTGGTAGATCGATTAATTCTGATGGGCGTCATGCAGAAGACGCGGAAAAGCTGGCGTATGTTGCTTGAAGAGTCATTAATATTGATGCAAGAGCAACGTATGGATGAGTTCGGTCAGGCTGTCATTTTGTATTTGGTGAATCATGCAAAATTAGATCAAACGCGTATGTCTCCAACAGCTAAACGACTTTTTTATAAGCAGATGTCTGAGTTTGATATCGCTGAGCGTGAGCGATATGAAATTAACTGTAATCGTTTATTGCGTCTTTCCCATGTTCCAATTCCGATGTGTAAAACATTGGTAGCATGTGGTCAATTCGATAGTTTTACTTTGCCATTTGAGAATGCGAATTTCGCCTTGCAATGTCCAGATGTTGAGTTTGCAATGATTGCAAATGCGGATCATGTGCCTCAATTGCAACGTCGTAAAGAAACCATGAATCTTTTTACCAGTTTCTTAAAAGGCGAATCGATTCACAATCTAGATGGAATCATTTATTTAGATAAAGACCAAATGCAATCTTTGGATCGAAGGGGGGAAGTTCGATTTGCCCTTAAAAATGCGCATTCTGTTTTAATTCATCAAACAAATGCACAACGTTTTGAAGTTGAAATTAAAGACCTGAATTACTTTGGTGTATCATTCTTTTTGGATGACCCATCTCAAGTTGAAGTCTTACAGGAAGATGCTCGAAGTTTTGCAATTGAATTTGAGGATGAGCAAGGACATTTTGCTGTCGAATGCTTAATGTTCGATTTTATTGGAAATGAAGTAAGAGCATTATTCAAGCATGGTTATTTTGAAGTGGCTGATCGCTTACTTCAATTTATAGATACCCATAAACACAATGACAGCGTGGATTAGGCTGTCATTGAATTCATTTGAATCAAAAAATAGATACTTCGTAATATTGCTACGAATGAATCATTATTTTATTGCATGAATCATCCATACTAGATCACCAAGATGCTGATCTGTATCCATATTTTGATTCTTTTTTTCAAAATACAGTTGAGGTTGAATGACTTCAACTTCAGTAAAACCTGACAGTTTGAAAAAGTGCTGTACCTCTAAAGGGTCTTTAAAGTGGAAGGTAAATGCACTTCTTGAAGCGTATTTGAGTAATTTGCTGCTCGACCAAATTAAGTTAGCCAGTTTATGTTGGACAGGTTCGGGATAAAGGTCAGTTAAATAATGAAGCGTTTGGAATGGTTGACCAAAACGTACAATTGAATTCAGCAATTGTTTGAGTAAATCTTGATTAAAATAATTGATTAATCCTTCACTGATAATCACTAGCGGTCGTGTTGGGTCGAATTCGTCAAAAGCTGTTTTGAAATCATCCGTGAATAAGTCTGCTGATAAAACTTTAGGGCTTTCGGGATCGATTTTATTCAAAGCGGATTGTTTTGTGGCAGCCATGTCTGGTAAATCTAATTCGCGATAATCTATTTCGGGATAATGAGATCTAAACCACCAACCACGAGGTGAAAGTCCCGCTGCAATTTCTAAAATTTGCAGGTTTGGATATTGTTTGATTAATAATTTTAAATGGTCGTCTAATAATGTATGTCGTGTCTTCAGAGTTGAACGCATACTTCCGCCGATAAACTTCTCAGCCATACTTTCAAAAGGGTGAGCGAATTGCGCCAACGCTTTACCTTTCGAAGTCGCAAATGCTTCGTGAGAGATACCCATTTGGTACCAAATATAGGCAGTGTAGTGAGCAGTAAACGAAATATGACGGTGCTTTGATTGTTTTGATTGAGACATACACATCCTTAGCTATGATTATTATTGGATTGGTCAAGATAAAGGGAGCATTTAGATGCTCCCTTTATTATTAAAATGATTGTCTAAAATCTTCAATGACCTTTTTGACAGATTTCCATTCGTTGCCTAAGTCAAGTTGTTCACCAATGCGAATCTCTTGAATCTTACCGCGCATACGCTCTAAGCGTTCTTGGTTCGGCAATGGATAATTCTCTATGGCACTGAGCGCGACACATGCAGATTCCCGATTATTGCAGACTAAGCCCATATCACAGCCAGCTTCAAGCGCGGCTTTGATGCGAGCATCTGCACCACCTGCAACACAAGCTGCTTGCATACTTAAGTCATCAGAAAACAAGACACCATCGAACTCAAGTGTTTCACGAAGTACTTTTTGAACCCAATACTGAGAAAAACCAGCAGGATTTGGATCTACTTTTTCATAAATCACATGTGCTGGCATGAGTGCGTCAAGTTGAGGTTGGAGTTGAATAAAGCTTTGCATATCTTGAGCTTCAATTTCAGCATAACTTCGTGTATCCACAGCTGCAGCAATATGTGAATCTGCTTTAACCGAGCCATGGCCAGGGAAGTGTTTCCCCGTGGTTGCCATACCTGCGCGTTTCATACCTTGCATAAAGGCTTGGGCTAAAGGGATGATATCTGAGATATTTTTAGCAAAAGCACGATCACCAATAACATCGCTAATGTCGTTAAGGTCTAATACAGGTGCAAAGCTGAAATCGATCCCGACTGCAAGAACTTCGGTAGCCATGAGCCAACCGCATTGTTCAGCCAATTCAATTGCGCGTTCTGGCTGACTTAAATAGAGCTCACCGAAACGTCCCATGGCAGGAAGGAGAGTGAAGCCTTGTTTTAAACGTTGTACGCGTCCGCCTTCTTGATCGACTGCAATCAAAATATCGGGACGAACTTGGCGCATATGATCCGTTAAGGCGCGAACTTGTTGAGGTGATTCAATATTTCTTCCAAACAAAATGACTCCACCAACTTGTGGAGATTGTAGGAGTTGAATATCTTCTTGATTAAGTGTTGTGCCCTCAATATCAAGCATCAATGCGCCAATCATAGTGGAATCCGTGATTCTAATTTTAAAAGAGAAAACAATACCCGAATTTTGCAATGATTTGCTACATTTTCTCCGTACAGATTATGATAAAACTATACGGCAGAAATAAAAAAGTTGTTTAAGGTTTTGAATATTAATATTTCTATCTGAAAACAATAGTGTAAATTTGGTTTATCCAAGGAAAGACAAATTCGTTATGAAACTTCAAACAATCGCTTGCGCGGTAGCCATTGCCACTGGTGGTTTATTTTTTGGTCATACAATTAATGTTGCGATCGCAGCGAATGAACCAGCGGTTCAACAGGTTCAGAATATAAAGCCCACACAAGAACAAGCTTTAGTTTCAAGACAATTAGCAACTTTGGTGGATCGTCAGCACTATTTAAATATGCGTTTAGATGCTAAGACCTCACAACGTATTTTTGATATGTATATTGATAGTCTTGATCCTGACCATAGCCTTTTCTTGGCAGATGAAGTGGCAAACTATAAGAAAAAATACGGACCAACTTTTGGAGCGGCGCTCAAAGCGGGTAACCTTGAAGGACCTTATGCCATTCACGCTCAATATCGTGATCGTTTAAAGTCATTCTATGAGTTTATGTTGGCGGAGTTAAAAAAACCGCAAAACCTAAATCAACCTAATGTGTTTATCGAGTCTGATCGTGAAAAGGCTCCATTTTTCAAAAATAAAGCTGAGCAAGAAAATCAATGGCGCAAAATGTTGGTGTCTCAGTTAATCAATTTAACGATTGCTAAAGAAGAAGATTTGGCTAAGCAAAAAGCGCTGAAAGATGATCCTTCTTTAGCAGCAGGACAAGATCTCACTTCAGCTGAAGATTTAACGCCAGTTCAGACTTTGACCAAGCGCTATATGCGTCAATTAGAACGTATGAAGCGTACAAAAAGCGATGACGTTTTAGAAAAAACGCTCAATGCTATGTTGGCGACCTATGACCCGCACAGTAATTATTTCCCGCCAATCGATGCGATTGAGTTAAATCGTCAGACCACATTGCAGCTTGAGGGGATTGGTGTGTCGATCCGTCCAGAACGTGGGAATGAAGACTATACGCGTATCGAGACGATCGTAGATGGTGGTCCTGCGTTTAAGACGGGGCAGGTCAAGTCTGGTGATCGTATTATTGGTGTCGCGCAAGACGGTGACAAAATGGTCGACGTCATTGGGTGGACCAGTTCTGAAATCGTTGGATTGATCCGAGGTAAGCGTGGGACTAAAGTCACCATTAAATTGCTCGGACCTGGAGCATCTATGAGTCAGGCACGTACCGTAACTATCGTACGTGATGTGATTCAAGAAGAGGATGCGGGTGTACGTTCAAGAACAGTTGAAATTGTACGTGATGGCAAGAAACATAAAGTTGGAGTAGTCGAAATTCCATCGTTCTATTACAACTACCGTGCCCGTCGTGCTGGTGAAAGCTATCGTTCAGTATCTGAAGATACCAATAATGCATTGAAAAGTTTAGCTGCGCAAAATGTCGATGGCATTATCGTTGATCTTCGTAATAACCCTGGTGGTTCACTCGAAGAAGTGGCAAAAATGATTGGGCAAGTGATTAAATCTGGTCCAGTGGTTCAAATTCGGGATGGGAATGGTAACGTCAGTGTCTTCGAAGATCGTGATGGAGGCGCTCAAACCTACGCAGGTCCATTGGCTGTCATGGTGAATCTGGCTTCTGCATCAGCAAGTGAAATCTATTCAGCTGCTGTGCAGGATTATGGTCGTGGGATTGTGATTGGAAGTACTACGACAGGTAAGGGTACAGCCCAAGTTCAATTGGACAGCTTAGCGTATGGTCAAGCGACATTGACGCAACGAAAGTTTTACCGTGTTACTGGTGGAAGCACACAAAATAAAGGGGTTGTGCCTGATATTCAATTGGTTGATATCTACGATGAAGAGTTTGGGGAGCGTAAAGCTAAGAATGCTTTAGAGTGGGATACCATCCCTACAGCTCCTTTCAAACGTGAGGGAGAAGTGCAAGCCTTTGTACCAAAATTAGCTGCTCATTCAAAACAGCGTGTTGCGAATGATATTCAATTTAAGTATTTAGAAGCGCGTAAAGCGATTTCGCAGAAAGCTAAAGAGAATAAACAAATCGTGTTGGATATCGATCAACGTAAATCTGAGCTCATCGCTTTGGAAAAAGAAACGTTGGCAGAAGAAAACAAACGCCGTATAGCAATGGGTAAAACTGCTTATCCAAATTGGGAAAGTTATCAGGCGTCGATGGAAGCTTTGGCTGAATCGCGTGCTAAGATGAAAACTAATCAACGTCCACCTTTACCTGAGGAAGAGGCATTTGTCACTGAATCAGCTCATATCTTGCTCGATTACATTGCCTTGCAAAAATAAAAATATTTATTGTTAAGTTTTACTTAAAAAAATGGCGTATTTCGATACGCCATTTTTTATGGATATCGCCGAAAAACAACTTGACGTTCAATGAGATGGTGATATTGTTGTAGGCGACAAATGCTCATTAAAAAGTTGAACCTTCTTACATTTATTTGCTGTACTTTTGGGGTTTAAATAAAATAAAAACAGGTTCAGGTACGGATAAGTCTCTATATGATTCATATGAGTTACGATTATGCAATGGTGGCGGGTTCTGCTGTGGCGGCAGTGATCGTCTGCTTTATTGCTATTTCATTTGAACAACTCATTAGTACCCACAAAAACCCAGTTGGTCAAAAAGTGCTGCTCGGTGTAAGTGGCATGATATTTGGTCTTGCGATTTGGGTCATGCATTTTGTTGGAATGCTGGCTTGTCATTTACCCGAAGATCATAGTTTCGATATAGGTTTAACGCTATTCTCTTATGTGATCGCAGCTCTCGCTTCAATTTTTGCCATATGGCTCACGACTAGATCTACACTTCCTTTGGCTAGATTGGTTTTGGGTGCACTTCTGATGGGTTTCGGTATTTCAGGTATGCACTATACTGGAATGGCGGGATTGATCGTTCCCAACTACATTATTCGTTATGACACCATTTTGGTGATTTTTTCTGTACTGATTGCTGTATGTGGTTCAGGGTTGTCATTCTGGCTGATGTTTAAATATAAGCGTACCTATCACAATAAATTGGCTTTCAAGCTTGCCGTGGCATTCATGATCGCTTTTAGTATTGTGGGAATGCATTATATTGGTATGGCGGCTGCGACTTTCCAACCCGTGGATGCCAAATATGCAGCATTGAATCAACTCCATGAAGGTCAAGGTTTATTACTTTTTGTCATTATATTTGTCACCTGCTTGGTTTTAGTGGTCAGTTTTTTTGTCGCTATTTTAGAATTACGACTTGAAGAGAGAAATCAACAACTAATCAGAATGAATAAGGAATTGGAAAGCCTTGCCCTTCAAGATAATTTGACCAAACTTCCAAATCGACTTTTTTTGCTTGATTACACCACTTCATTATTTTCACTTCACCAATCTAAAGATCATAAAGTTGCATTCATTTATATTGATTTGGATCGTTTCAAGGCAGTGAATGATGCTTTTGGACATCATATTGGTGATCAGCTTTTAGTGAATTTAGCGCATCGACTCCATGCATTACTCGAAAAAAACCAAAAATTAATTCGTATTGGTGGTGATGAGTTTTTATTGGTTGTTGAAGATTTTTCTACAGACCAAATTGATCAAGTTGCCAATCTAGTATTGAGTAAAATCCAAGAAGGCTTTGTGATTTCGGGGAAGGAAATCAATATCTCAGCAAGTTTAGGTGTGGTCTATTATCCAGATCATGGTGCTGATTTACATGATTTGTTGGTGAATGCTGATGCTGCAATGCTGATGTCCAAAGAGCAAGGTCGCAATACTTATAGTGTGTTTAACTATTCATTAGATCAACAAGAAGTCGCACGTAGCCAATCAAAACTTATCAATGATTTGTATCGTGCTGTTGAAGAACAACAATTCATTTTATTTTATCAGCCGAAATTCACAGCAGATTTTAAAATTTGTGGCGTTGAAGCTTTAATTCGTTGGAAGCATCCAAGTCTAGGACTTCTAGCACCGAATATGTTTATTGAGGGTGCGGAGCAAACAGGTCTTATTATTAAAATGGGCTACTGGGCCCTTGAACAAGCGTGTATACAGATTCAAGCTTGGCAAAAAAAGAAATTGCCTTTCTGTCCGATCGCTGTAAATTTATCAGCTGTACAATTTGAACATAAAGCGCTGGTAGATACATTAAGATGTTTAATCACACAATACCAGATCGATCCAGCCCATTTAATTATTGAGATTACTGAGTCGACAGCAATGCATCATATCGATGTCAGTATTCGTACTTTTGAGAGCCTGCGAAACCTGGGGATTGGGCTTGCGATTGATGATTTTGGAACAGGTCATTCAAGCTTCTTATATTTAAAGAATCTCCCGGTAGATGAACTTAAAATTGACCGTGAATTTATTCGAAATCTTTCACCCAATACAAAAGATGAAATTATCTTAGAAAGTATTATTGTCTTGGCTAAACGTTTAGGTTTGGTGGTGACAGCTGAAGGCGTCGAAACTCAAAAACAAGCCGATATCTTAAAACGTTTAGGTTGTCAGCAATTACAAGGCTATTTATTGGGTATGCCATTACCTGTGGATCGTTTAGAAAGCACATTTAAGAACTATTAACTTCTGGTCAGTTTCTGATTCATCACATTCACATTCGGTATTGATCTGCTACAATATCGCCAATTTTTATTTTGATCTTTTTTGATCTTCTAAACTGCATGTCTGCAGTAGGTGTTATTCATGAGCTTTAAGCAAGAGTTAGCGGAGCAAGTTGCTCAGCGACGTACATTTGCCATTATTTCCCACCCCGATGCGGGTAAAACCACAATGACGGAAAAGTTATTGTTGTGGGGGCAAGCGATCCAAGTTGCAGGTATGGTAAAAAGCCGTAAATCTGACCGTGCTGCGACATCAGATTGGATGGAAATGGAAAAAGAGCGTGGTATCTCGATTACGACCTCTGTGATGCAGTTCCCTTATAAAGACAAAATGATCAACCTGCTCGATACACCGGGGCATGAAGATTTCTCTGAAGATACATATCGTACCCTTACAGCCGTAGACTCAGCGTTGATGGTGATTGATGGTGCGAAAGGTGTCGAAGATCGTACTATTAAGTTAATGGACGTGTGTCGTATGCGTGACACACCAATTATTTCATTCGTCAACAAAATGGACCGTGAAATCCGTGAGCCGCTTGAGCTCCTCGACGAAATCGAAAATGTCCTGAAAATTAAATGCGTACCTTTAACTTGGCCTTTAGGTACAGGCCGTGACTTCGCGGGTGTTTTTAATCTGATCGAAGAAAAATTCTATGTCTATAAAGCAGGTTTTGGTTCAACCATTACAGATATTGAAATTCGTGACGGTTATGACCATGCTGACCTTCGTGAAAAAGTCGGTGAATTAGCTTGGGCTGCATTTGAAGAGTCACTAGAATTAGTTCAAATGGCAAATGAACCGCTTGATCGTGAAGAATTCTTAGCAGGGCGTCAAACCCCAGTATTGTTTGGTACAGCGTTGGGTAACTTTGGTGTAGACCATGTCTTGAATGCATTTAGTGAATATGCACCACCACCAAAAGCACATCCTACCCAAGACCGTAAAGTTGAAGCGACTGAAGAGGGTTTCTCTGGTTTTGTCTTTAAAATTCAAGCCAATATGGACCCTAAACACCGCGATCGTATTGCTTTCATGCGTATCTGTTCAGGCAAATATGAAAAAGGCTTGAAAATGAAGCATGTGCGTATTGGGAAAGATGTGCGTATTTCAGATGCATTAACGTTCTTGGCGGGTGATCGTCAGCATTTAGAAGAGGCATGGCCAGGCGACATTATTGGTTTACATAACCATGGTACGATTCAAATCGGCGATACTTTCACTTCGGGTGAAAACTTGCAATTCACAGGTATTCCTCACTTTGCTCCTGAAATGTTCCGTCGTGTTCGTTTAAAAGATCCTTTAAAATCGAAGCAACTTCAAAAAGGTTTAAAAGAGCTTTCAGAGGAAGGTGCAACTCAGGTATTTATGCCACAAAACAGTAATGATCTTATTGTAGGTGCTGTGGGTGTTCTTCAATTCGAAGTTGTTGCTTATCGTTTAAAAGAAGAATACAAAGTAGATTGTATTTACGAGCCTGTGAGCATTAACACTGTTCGTTGGGTTTCATGTCCAGATGAGAAAAAATTTAATGAATTTAAGAAAAAAGCACATGACCAACTTTCAGTTGATGGTGGTGGGCATTTAACGTACTTAGCACCTAGCCGTGTCAATTTACAATTAATGCAAGAGCGTTATCCTGATATTGTTTTCCGTAATACACGTGAACATTAATTTTGCTTGAAAATGTAAAACAGCTTCCTCGTGAAGCTGTTTTTGTATCAGAATAACCAATGCTTTAATTTTGGTTGATTCTTGTGATTACTCTAAACTTACAAAAAAAACGATTGCGTATTCTTCTTGCTACCTTAGTCATTGGGATGGCATCTTGTGAAAAACAACCAGAGTCTACGACACAAAAGTCAGGGCAGTCTGCCCAAGTTAAAAATGCTGATGTGTTACCTTACTTAAATGATGACGCGTTTCAAGTTGAAATAAAGAGCGAAAATTGCACAAAATCGGTCTGCGAAAAAATTGAAATTTTAAGTCTAAAAACAGCAGATCAGTGGGTCAATCAACAACTTAACAACCATTTGGCTTTTGTGATTCAAGATCAAATCAATGAAAAAGAAAAATTGAGTTTGGATCAATCCATCGAAACCTATATAAGTCGATCTGAATCATGGATGAAGGAGTTTTCACTGAATCAGCCTTATGAGTTGGATATACTGACGCAAGTCGCCACCCAACGAAATCAATATGTGTTGATCCAATTCATTGTTAACACAAAACAAGCTGAAGTGATCGTTAAAGATCGTGGTTACTTTATGGTATTGGATCGAAAGCAGAAAAAAGTTTTACAGTTGCAGGATGTGATTCAAAAGAACCAAATAAATGATT
Source organism: Acinetobacter sp. ANC_7511 (assembly GCF_056779975.1). Taxonomy (NCBI): domain Bacteria; kingdom Pseudomonadati; phylum Pseudomonadota; class Gammaproteobacteria; order Moraxellales; family Moraxellaceae; genus Acinetobacter; species Acinetobacter sp. ANC_7511. The sequence goes on along the minus strand of NZ_JBWYIY010000006.1, from coordinate 77,068 downwards.
TTGAAAGAATACTTCAAGTGTCCTATCAAAAATGGTTAAAGGCCCAGAGTGGTGAAGTGAGAAGTATCGCTCCAGTGAATCTCAGCTGGCAAAATCAGGAATGGTTCTTTGATGGTGAAGGGATTGGTGTTCATATTCGTGCGAACGAAATTGTCAAAGGTGGTGAGCAATTGGATATCTATTTGAATCATGCTCAAACCAAGCAGGTGGTTGTACCGCAGATCTTTCAAAAGATGTTTTGAAATATTACAAATATTGTAATGTAGCATATACAATTGCAGTTAAACCCATACAAACGAAGCTTGAGCTATCAATTTCATCGGGTTAGGCTTAAATCAATGATAAATGACCGTTTCTCCTCAAGGTTGTGAGATGTTAAAAAATAAAATAGTTTGGACTGTATCTGTACTTACTGCCGCAATTACGCTGAGCGCATGTCAGCCAAAAGGGGACGGGCCTAAAGAGTCACCTGACACTCAAACTCAAGCAGCATCGGAAGTTCAGATACTCGTGCTTCAGGGTGAAACTGAAAAAGTGCCTGTTCGGTTGGTAGAATGTGATGGTAACAATTGTCCAGAAATTTCAATTGATCGATTGAGAACGAATCAATTTGTGTTAGATGGCTTAATTGATCAAGCGATTATCAAAAATTTACAAGAAACGCTAGAGTTGTTCGAACCTGAGCAGACGCTGCCTAAAGACAAAGATACTCAAGCCGCAAGTGAAGTTGTTGAATATAAAACTGCAGCGCAGTTACTTGCAGAGCAGATTCAGCCCTATATTGATAACTTTGTGGGTTTAGATAAAGAGTTAAAGCACTTGGGGGTTGGACATCAAATTAGTTTGAGTATTAGTCCTAAAATTTTAAATTCACAAGGACCACTTGCAACCGTCGTATTGAATACGAGTAACTATTTAGGAGGTGCACATGGTTCTTCTTCACAAACTTACTTTAATTTTGATTTGAAACAGCAGAAACAAGTGTCACTAGATCAAATTTTAGTGAAAGACCAAAAGAATAAATTAAATCAATTGGCCCATGATGAATTTAAAAAATGGGTCATAGATTCCCAGTTAGCAGATAACGTTGAAGAGTATGAAGAGGCTTGGAAATTTAAACTCACTGATAATTATTATTTGGGTAAGAAGGGTTTAATTCTTCAATACGGTGAATATGAAATTGGTCCTTATGTGGTGGGTTTGCCAAGACTTACGATTCCTTATGAAAAGCTACAGGGTGTGATTAAACCTGAAATGCTGGAGGCTGTTCATTCTTCGGTTCAAGTTGCTGTACCTCAAGCTGCAGGTGAAGCAAAATAACATGTCCATGCCACGTTTGTTTGATACGCATACGCACTTTGATGTAGAAGATTTTGACTTCGATCGTGAGCAACTTGCGTATCAGGCTAAACAGAAGGGAGTGGATGCCCTTGTACTGATCGGGTTTCAACACCAACGCTTTCATACATTGATTGAAACACACCATTGGTTAAATGGTTTAGATCAGGCACCGAGGAGTTATCTCGCTCCAGGTCTACATCCTTTTTATATCGAACAACATCAGCCTCATCATCTAGACGATTTAAAAAAAATTCTTGAAGTACAACAATGCATCGCCGTTGGTGAAATTGGTTTAGATACTTTTCTCAAGCAACATAAGCAGCCGGAAGTTTTCGCTAAGCAACAGGATTTTTTTGCGCAACAACTCGATTTGGCTCAACAATTTAAGCTTCCTGTGCTGTTACATATTCGTAAATCTCATGCTGAAGTATTAAAACTGTTAAAAGCAAAGCAATTTTTTCAGGGGGGGATCGCCCACGCATTTAGTGGAGGGGTAGAAGAAGCAAAGGCATTTATTCAACTTGGATTTAAGTTAGGGGTCACGGGACAGATTACCAATCCCAATGCTAAAAAATTACACCAAACAGTTCAGTATGTTGGCATTGAGCATCTGGTCATTGAAACAGACTGTCCTGATATGACGCCATTATGTTGTCAAACTTCAACTGAACACCGAACCCGTAATACCCCACAGAATTTAATTTATGTTTTAGAGGGTTTGGCACATAGTCTAAATACGAGAATCGAAGACATTGCGCAACGTGTTTGGGAGAATAGTGTGTCTGCACTCAACCTAAAAAATGAACTGAAATTGTCGTGAGTTCAAAACTCTCTATTCCTCTGAAGTTTTGCTAAAATACGCCTTTTCCAAATAGTGTTAGAGCAATATGACTGACTTAGTTCATGATGATGAATATGAACGCCGTTTTACCGGTGTAGCCAAAATTTATGGCGAAGAAAATTTTCAGCATTATGAAAACAGTCATGTCATGGTGATCGGTATTGGCGGTGTTGGCTCTTGGGCTGTCGAAGCTTTGGCTAGAACAGGTTTGGGCGAGCTCACATTAGTGGATATGGATTCTGTTGCAGCATCGAATATTAATCGTCAGTTACCTGCGATGACATCAACATTAGGTCATGAAAAAATTGAAGTGATGGCAGAGCGTTGTCGCCAAATCAATCCACGTATAAAAATCAATTTAATTGATGATTATCTAACGCCTGAAAATGTAACAGAGATTTTGAGTTCAAATCCAGATGTTGTGTTGGATTGCATTGATGATGTCAAAGCAAAACTCGCATTGATGCTACATTGTCGTTTCAATAAAGTCCCTTTGATTGTATCTGGCGGTGCTGGTGGTAAATTAGATCCACTCAAAATTCGGGTCGCAGATTTGTCAAAAACAGAATACGACCCGATGCTGGCAAAATTAAGAAGTCAGTTGCGCTCAAAAGGTATCTGTAAAAAGCCGAAAGAGAAGTTTGGTATCACCTGTATTTATTCGGTGGATAATCCTTTTTCGAATGCTGATGTTTGTGCAAGTGCCGGGTTAAGATGTGGGGGCTATGGTTCAGCCGTGGTGGTGACATCAAGTTTTGCAATGGTAGCTGTGGCTGAAGTGTTAAAACGATTAGACTCGATTCAAGCAAAATAAGCCTAAAAGTGATTATCAAAAAAGGTCTCTATCAAGAGACCTTTTTTACTGATGATATTTGTTTATTCAGCATTGATTTTTAAGCTTTCTTGTTCAGCATGTCTTTGAATGGCTTGTTGCATACCGATTAAGGCATTTTCAATATCTTTTAAGGTTTTCGCATTACCCCCACTCAGGGCTTGTCGCCATTTTCGTGCACCAGGAAGGTTTTGAAATAAGCCTAAAATATGACGTGTAATCACTGAAAGTGGCGCACCATCAGCTAAACGTTTTGCAATATATGGCATCATTTCCTGCATGATCTCAAAACGATCAGGTGCTGACAAATTCCATAATTGTCCTAGTTCAGCCAGTAGATAAGGATTGTGATAAGCCTCGCGACCAATCATGACACCATCCACATGTTGTAAGTGTTGTTGAGTTTCAGCAAATGTTTTGATCCCACCGTTGATTTCGATCAATAGTTCTGGGCGATCTTGCTTTAAGCGATAGACATCTTCATAACGTAAAGGCGGAATGTCCCGATTTTCTTTTGGTGACAAACCTTGTAGTAAAGCAATGCGTGCATGCACGATAAAATTTTGACATCCCGTTTTTGCAACGGTATCGACAAAATGCAGCATCTCCTCATAAGATTGCATATCATCGATGCCGATTCGGTGTTTTACCGTGACGGGGATATCAACTGCATTTTGCATTTCAGCAATACATTCAGCAACCAGGTCAGGCTCAGCCATGAGGCAAGCACCAATTTTATTGTTTTGAACGCGATCACTAGGACAACCAACATTCAAATTGATTTCATCATAGCCCCAATCTTGAGCCATTTTAGAGCAGGTTGCGAGGTCTTTAGGATTTGATCCACCAAGCTGTAACACAATAGGGTGTTCTTCTTTACTGTAATCTAAATGACGGGCTGCATCGCCAAATAAAATTGCGCCTGTGGTTACCATCTCGGTGTACATGATGATATTTGGATTGAATAAACGTGCAAAAAAGCGGTAATCACGAGTCGTCCAATCCATCATGGGTGCGACGGAAATTCGAGGCTGTAAGGATTGGATATTGGACATGATAAAACCTAGATTTTGTAAATCGTGAAAAGCTCGGCATCTTACCATAATTTAAAAAATGGTTCATTGAGGAGGGGCATGAAACACTTGATAATTCAGGTAATATTAGACAGATACGCCCAGAATTTAATAATGGAACTAAAACACATTATTTATTTGATAAGAATGGGTAATATACTGGGAAATGGTGTTATGAAAATATTTTTATCAGATGTACAACAAGTATTCAGCGGCTTATTGACCCATAGAATCAGTCGAGAGGAAGCTGAAGAGTGGGCAAGAATAAGGATGAATGCGCTTGACCATAATGAATTGTTTTTTGATCCTCCTACTGAAGAGAAGCTTCTATGGAAAGCAATAATTTATTTGAGTGGTGTAGCTTTAAAAATATCACCTGAGGAATATATGGAAGATGATGATGGTATCAAAGAGATGTTTAATACTTATTGGTCAAAGTGATGTGGCGTCATGTATTAAACTGGACGGTATATTTAGCCAGACTTTGAGGAAGTTTAATACACTGCTTTATCTAATAGATGAAGGATGTGTGGATATGGGCTATGAAGCCAAATGTGGGTTTTCAAAATGATGAGTGGTTTTAAAAACCCAGGAGACTTTTTACTCATTTTGGCTTATTTTTTTATTTTTCAGGCTACATTGACTCTCTTTGGTTGGCAATTAAAAGAGAAAAGAGAAAAGATATTGAACTGGAATATTGTAATTGGCTCGCTTCCATTTGTACTCAGTATTGAATTGTTGTTTGATCACTATCAGAATTCATTTTTTGGGGAACTAACATTAATTCTCACTTATTTTTGTATATGTTTTGCTTTAAATACATTTTTTTGGATATTTAGTTTTTTATTTAAATTAAATCTACTTAAAATTAGATGGTATTTTTTTTCTTATATCAATGTTATAGGCGGTTGGATATTTTCAATATTAATTTAAATATTATCAGAAGCTTTGGCTTTTTTTATATAAATCTTTTTATATGAATAAATCTTTATTATAGGAAATATAATTTTTTATTTTAATTGATTTGAATCAGGCGGTTATGAATTATTGTTTGCAACAAAGCCTCTTGGTTATTATATTTTTTTGCTTGGTATAAATATTAGGGTTCTTTCATAAATCATTTTTTACTCAGTTCTAAATTATAAACCCCTGCGATTAAACTGAATCTTAATCCCAATCTTTTGCCACGGTTGCGATATCGCTCAGCAAGGATTTTGAAGGTATTCAAAGTCCCAAATACATGCTCAATCCCAATTCTTCTTTTATTGATTTCTTGATTGTAAACTTTTAGCTCAGGATCTAGTTTACAGCGCTTTTTTGCTTTTAATGGCAATAGACTATTTGGATACACCGTATAAATCCCTTGATAACCTTTCTCTGCAAGAATAAAAGCACCTTTAGGAATCTGATTCAAGTTGCGTTTGAAAAGCTCGAAATCATGTACAGCACCACAACTCGTGCATAAACTCAGAACTTGCTGTGTTCTATAATGGATAATGGCTTGTACTTTGAAAGTATGAGCTTTCTTCTTACCACTATAGCTTTTCTTCTGTTTTTTTAGGTCTTTGTATTGGGGTTTCTGTGGCATCAACGATCACCACATTCCAGTCGATACCTTCGCCTTCAGGCAAACTCTTGGGTAAATTAAATAGATTGGACTTGATCAGGCAATCCTCTACGTGGCGGACGATTCTTGAAGCAGTAGGCTCTGACACACCATAACTGGTTGCGACATGAAACAATGTTCGATATTCACGCCAATAACTTAAGCACAGCAGGATTTGATCTTCTACACTTAACTTAGATGGTCTACCTTTAGCAGGTACAAGCATTTTTAGCTGTTCCGCCATTAAATCAAAGGTTGACCATGAGATGCCTGTATATCGCTTAAACTGTGTTTCAGAAAGCTTCTTTGAGTCGATGTATTTCATTCGCAAATTATGTATGAATATTTAAAATTATTCGGTACAAATAATCAGCAAAGGATAGATCTTTTTTTGATTTATGAAAGAGATATAATTTAAATTTTTCAATCATTGGTTTAAAAAGTGTTCAAGTGAAGTCATATTTTATTGATGATTTTATTTTAGAATTCTATTAGCTAACCCTTCAAGAATAAACTTAGCTGCTTGAGTTTGACTCTGGATAAAACCATTATTTTTTGGCAAATCATCAGCTACATCTTGCACACGACGATGGTAAAAAATATGCATATTTTCAGGGGGAACTTGCGAGAAGTCTTTTAAGTTCCATTTAGGAATAAATACCAACTGATCTAATATTCCAAATTCAATAGAAGGGGACTGACATTGTTTGCATATCCCACGACGGATATTGGGTGGTGACTTCAAACGTTTAAAAGTAGTCTGTTTAATATTTAAATCATAAACATCTTGTTTCAAGAATACTAAAACATCTGAAAATGCCTTACCTGTATATTCTTGGCAAACTTGGCAGTGACAAATAAAATGTGCGATGGGTGCATGAGAAAAGCGAAAAGTATTTGCGCCACAAGAACAACTTGCTTCAACATTGAAAGGCATGTGATTTAAATTTGACATAAAACTTCCTTGTTTAAGATCTATTCATAGATGAAATTAAAATTTTAAAGTTCGATTGAGTATCACGCAGGATAAATAAGGACTCTGATCAAGTTTGAGCCCCATAGTAAAAAAATCGCACTTATGTCGTATAGAACCTAAAGATTATCTAAAGTGCACTGATATCAGATCCGGTCTTTTTGGGGTCGACCAAAATTTTAGCGTGTTGTTCAGGATCACCTAAGGCCTGAAAAGCATCTTTGACTCCTGCAAGACCTACAACGCCCGTTATCAGAGGAGAACAATCAATTTGACCTTCAGCGATCATATGGAGCGCATCTCTGAACTCAAGTGGCGTATAACCAATCACAAACTGGATTTCGATTTCTTTGTTTAAAGCCAAAGCGGGTTCGATGCTGTCGGATTGCATACATACACCCACACCGATAATTTTAGAAAATAATGGCGCACCGTTAATAATCTGTTGAAGGATGCCTGGCATCCCGACACATTCAAAAATCACAGGACGTTTGGGTAAAGCACCTAATTTGTCAGCCACACGCCACGCATGCCACCATGGAATATGCATAGACTGTATCTTTTCGAAAATACCGATTCCATAGTTAATTGCTTCAGAAGCATCACCCAATAAACCGTATTCTTTCCAACTCTCAAAAGGCGAGGATTGTTTAGGATCAATGACGACATCTGCACCACAAAGTTGAGCCAGCCGACGGCGATTTGGTGAGAAGTCACTGGCAATAATTTTTTTCACACCAATCGCTTTGAGCATTAAAATGACACCTAAGCCTACTGGACCACAACCAATAACAATTGCGGGTTCTGATTTCTTTATTCTGCTCCGACGTACTGCATGTAAAGCAACCGCCATTGGCTCGGTCATTGCTGCAAGATCGGGATGTAATCCATTTGGCACCGCAAACATGAGTTGAGATTGCACCAATATTTGTTCGGCATAACCACCAGAAGCTTGAGGGGAAAGACCAGTCGCTTGATAACCCCACTGATCAACTTTCAATAGTGGCATCGCACAAACTAAGGTATCTGTTTTAAATTTTTTTCTAGTTTTAGGACCATAATCTAGAACACGACCGCAAAATTCATGCCCCATGACAAAACGGTCTGTTGACTTTGCAACACCTTTTAGACCCACTTTAGCCGTAAGTTCATGCATGTGGTCACAACTATGTTGCATATGTAAATCACTGCCACAAATACCACATCGCACAACTTCTAATAAAGTTTGTCCTTGTGATGGTGTTAGATGGCTGACATCTTCAAGTGTTAATTCATTTTGATGACATACAACTGCTTTCATTCTTGTTCACGAATATTTTTTATAATGATAGTGAACAGTGTGTGTGATTACGCACAAGAGATACACAGCTTTAGAGGACTGAATGATGACTGCAGAGGCTAAATTATTGAAAAAGCCTCCATTTATAGAGGCTTAACATGCATATTTTATGAGTTAGCTTAGTTGGGTTCGATGATAACGTTGATCCACTAGCGTGAATAGTGCTGTACAACTGACCAAGATTAATCCTACGATACACGCCATTGCCCATCCACCATGATCCCAAGCATAAATTCCTAGCGCGGAACCACTTGCGCCACCAATAAAATAGCTGGTCATATAAAGTGAATTTACACGAGATTTAGCATCCGGTCTTAAATTAAAAATCACATTCTGGTTGCTACTATGCACCAATGCTAGACCGAGATTCATCAGTCCAAAACCGATGATATAGCAACTTAAATCGAATGCACCTAAATAAAGGAATATCCATGCGCTACCTAGGATTAAAATGCCAAACCAAGTGATTTGTTTGACGTAACCACGGTCGGCGATCTTACCAATTTTCTTGGTGGACAAGGCGCCAAATACGCCAACCAAAGTGACTAAACCCACCATGACATCTTCAAGAGAAAAAGAGGATTTAAGTAAAATAGAAATGGTCGAGAAGAGGATGCTCATCGTTGCAAATGCAAAGGCACCAATGATAGAGCGATAAATTAAACGAGGCTCTTCTTTGAGTAGCAGCCCCATGGATTTAAACACAGCAAAATAACTAATTTTAGAGCTAGGAATATAAGGCAGACGAATATTAAGTACCACAGCGACCATTAACATCAAAATTCCACTGACGATATAAATGAGCTGCCAATTAAATAAGTTGGATAACAAACCAGCTAAACTGGTCGAAATTAAAATGCCTACCAATAATCCGCTCATCAGTAACCCGACGACTTCGCCTGTTCGTTCTGGTCGAACCGCCATCGTGGCAAACGGAATCAAAATTTGTGCTGCAACCGAGAAAAGCCCAGTGATAATTGTGCCAGCCCATAACATATAAAGGTTGAGCGAAAAAGCACAAATAAATAATCCCACTGCTGCAAAGAACATTAAAAATGGGATTAATTTCGTTTTATTAAGAATATCACCAAGTGGTACGATAAAAAGTAGTCCGACAGCATAAGAGACTTGAGCCAAAGTGACAGTTAATGCCACATCTGTTGCAGGGGCATTAAAGTAAAGTTGAACAGAGTGAATTAAGGGCTGCGAATAATAATTAGCGCCTGCACAAATACCACAAGCAATGGCCATCAACCAAAGTAAAGCAGTGTCATTCGTGATGTCTTTTTTATTTAAATCGTCAAGATCGTTATACATGAATAAATGGCTCAGTGGATGAGGAGCAGTAAGCTGTGGCTTCGATTTCAATTTGCATGGCGTCTAATGCCAAGCGAGACACAGGGATTAGTGTGCATGCTGGGAAATTTTGATCTTTCCATATTGTATTCATTTTCAGATTTAACAGGTGATGTTTTTGTTGGTCAAAATTGACAATCAATACGCTTAGAACAGCAATGTTATAAAAGTCGATATGTGCATAGCTGAGAGCGATTTTGAGATTTTCGAAGACTTGGTTGAGTTGTTCTGAATAATCAGTGGAATAATGTCCTTCGGCATTTTCACCACCTTGACCTGATATATGAACGACTGTGTTGAAGTGTTTGACCTCACAGATGTGGCTATATCCAAATTGCCTTGGGGAATAAAGCTGAGGTGGATTTTTAGTGGTTAAACTAAATGGTGGCTTATTTGGTTTTGTCATTCTATCTTCTCTGGATTAAGCTTAGAAAAGAATTATGAAAGCTCAACTTAACTTGAGGTCAAGAGCATGGAAGAACAAAAATTACAACAGTGGCTCAGTATAGGCGCGTTAGCTGCTCGAAGTGGTGTATCGGTCGCAGCACTCAGATTTTATGAAGACAAAGCTCTTATTTGGAGTGTGCGGACGGAAGGAAATCAACGGCGATATCCTCGATATATGCTGAGAAGGATTGCTATCATCAAAGTGGCACAGCAGGTTGGGATTTCACTCTCTGAAGTGAAGCAAGCATTTAACATACTCCCTAAGAATAAAACCGCGACTAAATCAGATTGGACCGCATTATCGAGTGCATGGCAAAAAATTTTAGATCAAAAAATCTTAAATATGCTTCAACTTCGTCAACAACTGGATTGGTGCATTGGTTGTGGGTGCTTATCTTTAACTGAATGCCCACTAAGAAATGAAAATGATCAAATGGGGTCTACATCGTCGGGTTCCCACTTTGTTCCACTCGACATTAAATTTGACGATGATCAAGGGAAAATAGAAATTCACTATGAAGACTAAGTTTCATCGTGAAGCATTATTTTGAAATTTGAACTGTGAGGTTAATGTTGTCTTTATTTCAGTTTAGTTTTGGAAAGCGTAATCATCATCACACCCAATATATTCAGCGCACAACCAAACCATTGAATCATATTCATTGATTCCCCTAAAAAGATAGTTGCCAATATAATGGTCAGAATTGGACCAAGTGAACCAATCATGGCTGTTTGAGAAGCACCTAAACGAGCAATACTTTGCGCAATGAGAATAGTTGGAATCACCGTTACCCCAATACCTAATGCAACACCATATCCGATTATTTCTATGGGTTGTTGAAGGATATTGGATATAGGACTTGGCTGAGCAATAAAGTAGTGAAGAATCGTCCCTAAGCAGGCGATAGACATTGCTAAGCCCGTAAAATTCCACGATCCAAATTTTTGGATTAATTTTGGAGTCATCAATAGATAACTCGCAAAGCAAATCGCGCTTGCGAAAACTAAACTCACACCTAGCCAAAAATTACTTTCATGAGGCACATTGCTTTGTTCTTGGAGCATCACTATAAGCGTGCCGCCATAACTTAGTCCAATCGCAAAAATAGTCTTCATTGAAAGAGGATGTTTGAAAATTACACTTGATGCAATTACTGTCATGGTGGGATATAGAAATAGGATAATACGCTCCAAAGAGGCACTGATGTACATCAGACTCATAAAATCGAGCCAACTTGAAAAATAATATCCAATCAAACCAGCAACGAGGAGTAGGGCCCAATCCTGCGCTGAAAATCCGCGATTACGGTGTCGGTTCAACCAACAAATAAAAAGAAAAACGGGTAAGGCACTGAGCATCCTTAAGGCAACCAGCAATGTTGCATCAACATCTTCAGAAACTGCATAAGCTTGTTTGATTAAGATCGCTTTACTACTAAACAAGAATGCTGCCAACAGCGCACATAAACTCCCTAACTGAGTGGGAGTCAGCTTAAGTACCATAAATGTTAAAAATCAATTTTTAAGTAATGGAAGTATAAGCCAATCTTCATTGTAAGCTCTAAAATTCAATCTCTAATTTTCGCTAAATCACCTACCTAGCGACATAAGGCGTTTTGATTTTTTGTTTAAATGCATCATTGTGGTGCGTAATATGAAAAAAACAGTGGTCTATCAACCCAAAAAATACATCAAAAAAATATTTCAAATTTTTTTTGCACGGTTTGTAAGCATTCTTTTCAAGAATCAGTCAGCTTGTATTTCATGTTCAGCCAAAATTTAAGCTCAATTTTAAAACCAAGATTTATCTAAATTTTGTCTTATTTATAATTTTTAAGAATGTCGTGAGAATTTGAATCGATTAGTCTGATTTTTTGTCAATTCGGCAAATTGAGATTTATGAGAATGAAAGAAGCAACTAAAAATGTGACATGCACGGCGCTTTAACACAATCAAAAGGGATAAAAAGAAAGCTAAAAAATGTCAGAATGATCAAAGCTTAATAAAGTCAAGCTCCCTATACTGACGATAAATTAGAAAAAAGTTTCTTTTTTGTTAAAAAATGGATCGAAAATTGAACGAATCTGGAACTATTTTTTATGAAAATGATAGATCAAATACCATGAAATTTTGTGATGATTGTGAATCATGAGTTCAAAATGAGGGTATTTATTAAATAAATATTGGGTGGTAATTTAAAAAAGTTCAATTAGAATCCAAAAAATTCACATGAATACATCCAGGGGTATATCGCAGGAATGCGATATCTACTTTAAGAAAAATTAGCTTGAGGAATGCTCATGCAGATCGGAATCCCTACCGAAACTGTAGTTGGTGAAAGTCGTGTAGCTGCGACACCAGAAACAGTAAAGAAGTTAATTGGTGCTGGTCACAGTGTCGTTATCCAACGTAATGCAGGTGTTAAAGCTGCATATATTGATAGTGCCTATGAACAGGTTGGTGCAAAAATTGTTGATGATGCTTATACCGGCAGTCAATTGGTTTTAAAAGTTCGCGCACCTAAAGGCGAAGAAATACAAAAATTAGCCCCAAACACCACAGTGGTTGCGATGTTTGATCCGTACCGTAATACGGAACTTGATCAATTCGCTGCTCAGCAAGTGTCTGCATTTGCACTTGAGTTATTACCACGTACGTTATCTCGTGCCCAAAATATGGACGTGTTGTCATCACAAGCAAACTTGGCAGGTTATAAATCTGTGCTTCTTGCGGCGGCAGAGTACCAACGTATGTTCCCAATGTTAATGACAGCGGCGGGTACGGTTAAACCAGCTCGTGTAGTCATTATGGGTGTTGGTGTAGCAGGCTTACAAGCGATTGCAACAGCCAAACGTTTAGGTGCTATTGTTGAAGCGACAGACCTACGTCCAACAGCCAAAGATCAAGTTGAATCTTTAGGCGGTAAATGGTTAGACGTACCAATGTCAGCAGAAGAGCAAGCGCGTGCCGATGAAGCTGCAAAAAATGGTTATGGTTGGATGCCTGGTGAACAATATATTAAAGACCAAGCTGCAATTGTAGACAAAGCGGTATCGAATGCTGACATCGTGATCACGACGGCGCTTTTACCAGGTCGTGATGCACCGCGCTTAATTAAAGCTGAAACAGTTGCCAAAATGAAACCAGGTTCAGTCATCCTCGATATGGCAGTTGAAACTGGCGGTAACGTTGAAGGCTCAAAATGCGGTGAAACTGTTGTGACTGATAATGGCGTGAAAATTTTGGGTATTCCAAATATTCCAGCGACCGTTTCTACAGAAGCTTCAGCGCTATATGCACGTAACGTTTATAACTTTGTTGAAACGCTTTTTGATCAAGATAAAAACTACAGCATTAATCAAGAAGATGAAATCCAAAAAGCATTGCTTGTCACTCATGGTGGTCAAGTGCTGTTGAAGCGTGGTTAAGGAGACTGATCATGGTTGAAACTATTACAATTTTTGTCCTCGCAATCTTCGTAGGTTATTACGTTGTTTGGGGAGTGACACCTGCGCTTCACACGCCGCTGATGGCCGTAACGAATGCATTGTCTTCAATTATTATTGTCGGTGCGATGATCCAAACTGTTGGTTTACCTGTTATGGGTGTTGAGGGGGCTGTTGATTTTCAAACCATCAATGTGGTGAGTGTATTAGGTGCGATCGCTGTTTTCTTAGCAAGCATTAATATTTTCGGTGGCTTCGCTGTAACCGCTCGTATGCTTGAAATGTTTAAGCCAAAGCAAAAGAAAAAAGAGGGTTAATACATGGAATTTATTCGTGAGTATGCGGATTGGTTTTACCTAATCGGTGCCGTTCTTTTTATCTTAACTTTGCGTGGCTTGTCTGGTCCTAAGACAGCAATTGCAGGTAACCGTTACGGTATGATTGCAATGGCAATCGCCGTGTTAACAACTTTCTTTGTTGCTGATAATCCTGTGGTATGGATGATTGTCGGTGCAATGGTATTGGGTGCGATTGTTGGTATTGCTCGAGCTCGTACAGTGCCTATGACACAAATGCCAGAAACAGTTGCTCTCATGCACTCACTCGTGGGTCTTGCTGCAGTGTTGATTGCGATCGCTGCAATTATTCACAACAACAAGCTCGTCGAGCTTGGGCCAGACTTACTGGCTGCAAATGGTGTGAACTTCCATGAAATGAGTCGCGTACATTTATTCGAATTATTCGTAGGATGTTTCGTTGGTGCCATTACATTCACTGCATCGGTATTTGCTTATGGTAAATTGGCGGCAAAGAAATGGGCAAAAACGATTTCAGGTGCATGGGTTAAACCTGTTCAAGCTTTGATTTTTATTGCTATGCTAGCAGCAGGGATTCACTTCTTCTTGACGGGTAACATGACCTCGTTCTGGGCAATGACAGCACTTGCTTTAGCCTTTGGTTGGATATGGATTGCGCCTGTTGGTGGTGGTGATATGCCAGTTGTGGTGTCTTTGCTTAACTCATTCTCTGGATGGGCGGCAGCAGGGATTGGTTTTACGCTTGAAAACAACATGTTAATTGTTGCAGGTTCGCTTGTAGGTTCGTCAGGTGCAATTCTGTCTTATATTATGTGTAAAGCAATGAACCGTTCAATCATCAACGTATTGTTTGGTGGTGCAATGGGTGGTGCTGCAGCACCGACAGCAGCAGCTGGTGCAGCAGTTCAACGCAACTACCGTTCTGGTTCTGCTGACGATGCTGGTTTCTTAATGTCAAATGCAGACAGTGTTGTAATTGTACCGGGTTATGGTATGGCGCAAGGTCGTGCTCAAAATGCGGTGAAAGAGCTTGCAAATTTATTGAAAGAGCAAGGTGTAACTGTACGTTTTGCGATTCACCCAGTGGCAGGTCGTATGCCTGGTCACATGAACGTCCTTTTAGCTGAAGCAGATGTTCCGTACGAAGACATCTTAGAGATGGATGAGATTAACTCAGACTTCCCAGCAACAGATGTGGTGTTGGTCATCGGTGCGAATGACGTCGTTAACCCTGCAGCGAAAGATGATCCAAACTCGCCAATTTATGGTATGCCTATTCTTGAAGCACATAAAGCTCGTACCATTATGGTGATCAAGCGCTCTATGGCGACAGGTTATGCGGGTCTTGATAATGACTTGTTCTATAACGACAAAACAATGATGATCTTTGGTGATGCGAAGAAAGTTGTTGAAGATATGACGAAAGCCATTAATGGTACAGGTCACTAATTTATAGACTGTTTTAAAAAAACCACCTTCGGGTGGTTTTTTTATTTTTCATGTGTAGGTTTTCGCCACATTCCCCAAATTTCAGGTGCATCGTAGGGCAGATCCCGAAGGTGAAAGATCACTTCAAATCCATAATGACAATAGAGTCCAACATTGCTTGGTGTTGCAGTTTCTAAATAACATGGGATACCGTGTTGATCGCTCTTGGTGAGAATAGGTGTTAAGACTTTGCTGGCTAAGCCTTGTCCTTGGTGGTCAGGACTTACACCTATGAGTTGTAAATAATAATGCGCCTCACTGGGATGATGTTTCTGCACCAGATTAATGATGTGAATAAATTTCACCAGTTGTCTTAAACCGATAATCTTCGTTAATTGAGGGAGTAGTTTAACCTGCTGAATGAGGTTTAAATCCCACTGATTTGGCGGAATCCAAAGTGCAGCAACTGAGCGATCGGGATTGGTATAGACTTCATCATATGGTTGAGCGATATCTTTCAATTGAATACTAAAGAATTGCTCTAGTTTTTCATGTTTTTGTTGGAAACTCAGTTTTTCAGCTTGGATCGCCCAGTTGCAAAACTCTTCGTTCCAAAAGGATTGCATTAATGTTTCTACTAATGCATCGTGATCTGTTCTTGTGGCTTTTATCATGGTCATATTAAGGTAAACCAAATTAGTGAGTTCTTTTTTGTTGGCTTTATTGTTATAAATTTAAAATGCACAGTATAAAAAAGCGACCAAGAAGGTCGCTTTAATATGTTTATGCTACAGAATCTGTAGTTGAAGCATTACGCCATAAGTTTTCTAGATCATAAAACTTACGTGCTGTAGGTAACATCAGATGTACTACAACAGTGCCAAGATCAACAAGGATCCATTCTGCATCGCTTTCGCCTTCAATACCGATAGGGCGAAAACCTGCTTTACGTGCTTCATCAGCGACGTTGTTTGCAAGCGCTTTCACGTGACGTGTAGAAGTACCTGAAGCAATGACAATTGCATCTGCAACATTGCTCACTTCGCTAACATCAATCGTTGTGATTTCTTTTGCTTTAACGTCAAGCAATGCTTCTTGAACAACTTTTAAGCAAGCTTGAACGTCTTGTTTTGGAGAATTCAAAGAGAGTTCGTGAGAATTAGAAGCGCCGGGCGATGGTTCTAAATTCATGAGAAGTGTATTTTCCTGACTATAACTCATCTTTCACTATAGCGCTTTCTGCTTGAAAATTCAAACTTTGAACAAATTTTATACCACAATATGATGATATTAAAGAAGTTTATTTTTCCATTCGAAAGAATCTGTTGAATGAGATTGGGGGCGATATTCGGCTGCGACAAATCCTTCATACATGCTATTTGCAATGCATTCAAAAATAGCGGGATAGTCAATTATCCCTGTGAGTGGTTCATGGCGACCTGGTACATCTGCAAATTGGATATGCCCAATGTGTTGCATATTTTCTTTGAGTGACAGAATCAGGTCTTCTTGCATTCTAGCCATGTGATAGCAATCGAATTGCATTTTTAGAGCTGGATGATTGACGTCTTTCAGTAACTCTTTGGCTTGATGCATTGTTTGAATCATGAAGTTGGGCATATCAAAGCCATTAATCATCTCAAAAACGGGTTGAATCCCATGCGCTGTGAAGATCTCGCTGACAAATTTAAGATTTGAGACTAAGGTTTCATAGCAGACCTGATATTCAACATTATCTGGTTGCTTGCCAGCCAAAATATTCACTCGAGGTATATTGAGTGAGCATGCATATTCAATCGCTAAGTCAACAGCTTGTTTAAATTCATCAGTTTTACTTGGGATACTTGCTAATCCGCATCCGCCTTGCATTAAATCTCCGGCAGGAACGTTGATGAGACACAAGCTAAGTTGATTTTCATTAAGTTCATGCTGAATTTGCTCAATACTCAGCTCATATGGAAATTGAATTTCTACATGTTGGAACCCATATTCAGCAGCCAGCGCAAAGCGTTCAATGAGTGGAACTTCTGTAAAGATCATCGATAAATTAACAGCGAGCTTCATATTGAATGCGACCTATTTATTGTTTTGTTCAACTTGCAGAATGACTGAGGCAAGGTCTGATTCAGAAAAGCCATTGGATTGATGCGCTTTCAATTGTTCTAAGGCTTGTTGAGCGACAGGAATATTAAGGTCAAATTGTCGAGCCAAACTCAAGGCATTATTTAAATCTTTAGACAGCGTCTGAACTTTCCATTGCACAGGCTCAAACTCATGCGTTGCCATACGTGGTGTTAAAATTTGAAAAGGTTTAGAGTCGGCGAATCCACCTGCTAAGGCAGGTGCAAGCAGTTGAGTATCAACACCCGCCTGATCTGCTAAAGCAACAGCTTCTGCGATGAGTGTGCTATTTGCAGCAACGATGAGTTGATTACAAATTTTGGTGGCTTGTCCTGTTCCAGTTCCACCCATACAGGTTACACGTTGTGAAAGAACTTGATAGATTGGTTGTAAAGATTCGATGATGCTCGATGGTCCGCCAGCAAAAATAACTAAACTGCCATTTTCAGCACCAGCTGTTCCACCTGACACAGGAGAATCTATCCAATGCGCTGATTTAGCAGTTGCACGTTGTGCAAGATTTTTAGTTTTATCCACAGATAGACTCGAGAAGTCCACAATAATCTGCTCGGGTTGAATCAGTGATTCAATTTGAGAAAAAACAGCCTCTACCGCATTGTCATCGGCTAAACAAGTTAGGATCAGATCAAATTGTGCTATCTCAGAGAGTTGAAGGGGATGTGCCCCAAGCTGGATTAACGGCTCACATGCGTTGGGGCTTCGGTTCCAGACAGCAGTGTAAAACCCAGCCTGTATCAATCGAGTCGCCATTCTGCTACCCATTAAACCCATACCTAAGAATGCGATTTTAGTTTGACCGTTAATCATTATTGAAGCTAATCCCTGATCTAAGTTTGAAAACCAATTTATTTGAATTGACGTGGTAGAAATTCCAAATCTGGATTTTTATCTTTTTTACGCGCAATTTGACTGTTTTTGCCAAGGAGTAATTTGAGTTGCCAAATTTTCTCAAGACGAAGTGATTTTTTGGGTGCGTGTTCCATCGCATCTAAGACTTGTTTTACTGCAGCTAAGGCATCAGGTGAGCGCTGCAACATTTCGTCGGCAAGCTGTTGAGCTTTTTGCATCGGCGCGTTATCAACATGTGTGATCAATCCAATTTCTTTGGCATATTGACCATCAAATACACGTGCTGTTAATGATAATTCTTTGGCTAGGTCGACTCCAATAATACCTTTGATTGAGCGTGTTAACCCCATATCTGGAACTAAGCCCCAACGGGTTTCCATAATCGACATTTGGGTGTTGGGGTGAGCAATTCGAATATCAGCCGCTAAAGCCAATTGCATACCTGCACCGAAGCAATACCCTTCAATAGCTGCAATGACTGGAACAGGGAGTTCTTGCCAGATTAAAAAAGCTTTTTGAAATAGACTTTGACCAGGCTTAATGAGTTCCCATGCGGCATAAGCACGATTTTGTGGATTATTCAGGTCTGTTAAATCAATACCTGCACTAAATACGTTGGCTTCACCAGTGAGAATCACACAGCGGATAGTACGATCAGATTTAATTTTTTTTGCGACTTGCACCAACTCTTTCAAAAGTTGAAAGCTCATCGCGTTACGTTTGTCGGGACGATTCAGAAAAACCGTCGCAATTCCATTATTTTTTTCTACACGTATTACAGCCATTATTGTGACTCGAGTTTATTGTTCCTTGTTTTAAGCATAACATGTCCAAAATAGACTGTCGTGACAGTAGAGTCATCACGTATTGCCTAATACAGTGCGTTGATCGTCTATTAATGATTCAAAATAGACTCGGCTGCTTCTTTTACTTGTCCAATCGCATGTTTTAATTCATCCAGTCGTTTCATCACATTTTCAATAAATTGCTCATCTGCTTTTCTACGCTCTTTACGCAGCGTTGAAACGAACTGTTCAAATTCACCTGTGATGCTTTGTAAATTCGGAGTGCCGACGTAGCGTGTTGCCCCATACAAACGGTGTAATACATGTTCGAGCTGCGGATAATCTTCAAGTTCGATGAGTTGTTCTATTTCAGCAAGTTCATTCGGGAAGCTGTCCACCAGCATCTTCAATAAATCTTGTGCTAAGTCTTCTTTATTCGCTGCCAATTGAACGCACTGTTTCCAATCTAAAACCTGATGATCTAAGGTTTCGATACGTAAAGTTTTTTCTTGGGATTTAATTGGATGAATAAACTTATCACTGCTCCAATGGGTCAGAATTTGAATAATCTGATCCATTTGGATTGGTTTGGTGACATAGTCATCCATGCCAACTTTAAGCAACTTTTGTTTCTCATCTGCTAAAGCATGTGCTGTGAGTGCAATGATTGGTGTGTGACGTCCCTCGATGGTGGATTCTAACGATCTGATCGCACGAGTCGTATCGATGCCAGACATCACTGGCATTTGAATGTCCATAAATATCAGATCAAACGGCTTTTCATCATTTTGAATCTGTTGTTGTAAAATTTGTAGTGCCTCTTGTCCACTTTGCGCTTTAGTTGTTTGAACATTAATTTCGCCGAGCAAAGCTTCTAAAACGATTAAGTTTGGTAGATGATCGTCTACTGCAAGTACATGTAAATTAAGGGCTTTAAAGTTATCATGAGGTTCAACTTCAAATATTGGCTGATTTTCCAAGAGCTGAATTAATGATGAGCGGCTCAGAGGTTGATACAGTGGCCTCGCTTTGTATTCATTCAACATGTTGAGGTCGAGCGCCATCTGATAGCCATATACGGCTAAGTGACCTTGATAACGTCCGCGAATCTCTTTTAATAAAGCCTCTGGATCACCACTGTGATCTACAATCAACCACGTATTTTCAGGTTGATGTGTCAAACCGTTTAGACGGCTGAATAAATCTAGAATGGATTGAGCTTCTGTGTGTTCAACACCATAATTTTCTAAATAATGACGTAAAACATTCGCAGTTGCAGGGTGGGCTAAATAGGAGATGACACGCATGTCATGGAATTGCGGATGAATAATTTCATATTCATCAACCGCAAATTTCGCAGTAAACCAGAATGTTGAACCCTTTTCAGTTGGGGCGCGTTCTTGGTTATCTTCAAAGCCAATTTGGCCATGCATCAGATTAACCAATTGTTTTGAGATTGCTAACCCTAAACCTGTGCCACCAAATTGACGAGTAACGGAAGCATCGCCTTGAGAAAATGATTCAAATAACCGTTTACGATCTGTACCACTTAATCCAATACCACTATCTTGAACACTGAAATGCAATAGGCAATGTTCTAGATCGTCATGCTCCATGCGAACACGTACAATAATTTCACCATCAGGAGTGAATTTGATGGCATTTGAAATCAGGTTAGTCAAAATCTGTTTACAACGTAAAGCATCGCCAATCACATACTTTGGAATGTTATCGGCATAGTAGAAGGCCATGTCGATATTTTTTTGGGCGGCTAATGGCGACAACATGTCCATAACATCGAAGATCGCTTCTTCTAAATCAAATGATGCGGTTTCTAATTCAAGTTTACCGGCATCAATTTTTGAAAAGTCTAAGACATCATTGATCAGTGCTAAAAGATGTGCAGAGGATTTGCGAATCGTTTGCAAATACAGGCTTTGATCATTGCTGAGATTCTCTTGGCGCAATAACAAGTGAATAAAACCATCGATACTATTCAGCGGGGTACGCAATTCATGACTGATATTGGCAAGAAAAACAGATTTTGCCTGATTGGATGAGATGGCCTGATCGCGTGCTTGTTTATAAGTAATATTTTGCACTTCAAGTGTATCAAGCGTACGTCTTAAATCGTCTTCGGTCTGCTCGGTATGTTCCTTCAGCTCTAAAAAGCTGAAATGTAGACGCTTCACGACATTCGCAATATCACGTTGGAGTAACCTTAACTCGCCAGTACTATTGATGACCATGTGTTGGTCGAGTGTGTCTGCATTGAGTCGCTGTAATTGCATACGTATTTCGTACATAGGCGCAATCCAACGTCGTGAATAAAAGTTCAAGCACAGTAATAAGAGTAAAAGTGTCAACAAACCCGTCGTGATCAGTACAATGAAAACACGATATTGAGAAATGGCTAGAGGTTGATTATCTAGCTCGATAACAAGCCATTTTTTACTTTGATCAGGCGTATTTAATGCTAAGCCATAAATATGATTATGTTGATCTTTAATCGGACCAAATGTTTGTACATTGGTCGGGAAGCTAGGCCAAGGTTTTTCATTGCGATAGCCTAACCCAAAATATGGTTTTTGTTGTTGGTCTAGGACTGCGACACTGAGTAAATATTTTTCATTAAACATCTTTTGTAAGATGCTTTTAGCGCGGTCTTGTTGCGCTTGTGAGGGATTGTTTTCTAGCGCAATAAGTAGGTTTTCTGTCGTGTATTTATAACGACTTAAAATTGCATTTGCGGCAAAGCGTTGTTCTGATTTTGCAGAATTGGAGGTTTCTGTGAGCACCAGTGCAGAGCCGACGCTTGCCAGTACTGCAATGGGGACAAAAATAAGGGCAATCAATTGCCCATAAGCATGGTTTAGTTTTAAGCGATTGAAGATTTTTTTATTCAAATTCGACATGTGCAGAGTGACTCATTCCCCATGTTAGGAATATTAGCACGCTTTAAAAAAATGATGGTGCTTTAATCACCCTCATTAAAAAGCCTTTGAAATTGATGCAGTGAGATACTTTTTTTCATACAATACCTGCACCTCAATATAGGTGCAAATAATGAGTAATACACAAGTAGATTTTCAATCAGACGATTTTTTATTAGACCACTATGTGGGTAAAACCCCATTGGTTAGGTTACAGCGTCTGGCAAGTCATACTCAAGCGACTGTATTGGCAAAACTGGAAGGTAATAATCCAGCGGGCTCTGTCAAAGATCGCCCAGCATATAACATGATCATGCAAGCTGAAAAACGTGGTGACATTAAGCCAGGTGATACGCTGATCGAAGCGACTAGCGGTAACACAGGTATTGCATTAGCCATGGTTGCGGCAATGCGTGGCTATAAAATGAAATTGATTATGCCTGCAAGCTCTAGTCAAGAGCGCAAAGATGCAATGCGTGCGTATGGTGCTGAGCTTATTGAATCCGAGAATATGGAAGAAGCTCGTGATATCGCATTGCAAATGGAAAAAGATGGTCTAGGTTTAGTACTCAATCAATTTGGTAATCCAGACAATGTCCAAGCACACTATTTGACAACTGGTCCAGAAATTTGGCAACAAACTGGCGGTAAAATTACGCATTTTGTAAGTTCGATGGGAACAACGGGAACCATCATGGGGATTTCAAAATACCTCAAAGAACAAAATCCAAATATTCAAATTATTGGTCTACAGCCATCTGAAGGGTCGAATATTGCAGGTATTCGCCGTTGGCCTCAAGAATATTTACCGACGATTTTTGATGCTTCTCGTGTTGATCAAATTATGGATATTCCACAAGTTGAAGCTGAAAAAATGGCTCGACAATTGGCACGTAAGGAAGGAATTAGTGCTGGTACTTCTTCTGGTGGTGCAGTTTGGGCATCAATAAAAATCGCTGAACAACATCCTAGTGCTGTGATTGCATGTATCGTGTGTGATCGTGGTGATCGTTATCTCTCTACGGGGTTATTCTCTGTAGAAGATGAACAATAAATTCGAGTAAATCTATATGCGCTTACCTGTTTTAGTGTTTGATATTGAAACATTGACCGATCTTAAATCAGGAGCGCATCTATATGGCTTAGATTTACCAGAAGATAGTATTGAACAAGCGCTGAGTAAGTTAAGACGTCAAGAAGCGGGCACTGACTTTCAGCGACTTGCTTTACATGAAATTGTCTGTATTTCAGGACTATGGATTGATGAAAAGGCAGGAATGAAATTATTTTCATTCAGTCGTGAACATTATTCAGAACCTGAAATTTTACAAAAATTTCTATCAATTTTTGATAAACGTAATCCGACTTTAGTCAGTTGGAATGGCTCCCAATTTGATCTGCCTGTTATTATGTATAGAGCAATGTATCATGGGTTGTCTGCGCCAAGTCTGTTTGATCAAGGCGAAATTGATACGCAAAAGCGCTATAATAACTACCAGAATCGTTACCATCATCGTCATATTGATTTGATGGATTTTATGGCAATGTTTAATGCGCGTCACTTCCAAAAACTGGATGATGTCGCCTATATGCTCGGTTACCCGGGTAAGCGCGGAACACCAGGTTATTTTATCCCTGAATATGTTCGTAACAATAATTGGATAGAATTAACCAGTTATTGTGAAGGGGATGTTTTAAACACATGGTTAGTCTATCTGCGCTATGTATTGTTAAAAGGACAGATTTTGCCTGAAGATCATCGTCTGTGGATTCAAGCGACGATTCATTATCTTCAAGGTCAACCCCAGCAAACAGAATTTTTGCGTATTTGGCAAGAATCTGCTGAAAAAACTGACTTCACCGCTTCGGATTTTAAATCAACTCAACATTAGGTTATCTCTTTGAAACAACGTGCCGCACATCGCTCATCTCAACTTCCTCGTTATACATTTACAGTTGAGAGACTTTCACATGAAGGGCGAGGGATCGCACATTTTCAAGGACAGGAACATCCTCAAGACAAATTGGGTAAAAAGATTTTTATTCGTTTTGCACTGCCAGGAGAAACAGTAGAAGCTCAAATTACCCATCAGGCAAAAAAATTAGAAGAAGCTGATTGTGTGCAGTTGATTGGGGCGCCGAGTCCAATTCGTACACAGCCAGTTTGTCCACATTTTGGAAAATGTGGAGGCTGTAATATGCAGCACATAAAATTAGATGAACAAATTCGTTTAAAACAATCAGTTTTAGAGTCGCATCTCACCCACTTTGCAGGTGCTCTTCCAGAGTCGTGGCTAGAACCATTGCGTTCGACACGTGAAGATTATCGTCACAAGGCGCGTATTGGCGTTCGCTACATTGCTAAAAAAAATAAACTAGTCATGGGTTTTCGTGAGGTTCAATCTAATCAGCTTACAGAAATTAAAACCTGCAAAATTTTAGATGCAGAGCTAGATGCTGCGTTACCTCACCTCAAGGTACTCCTTGAAAATCTAAAAGCAAAAGCAGATATAGGTCATATCGAATTGGCGAAAGGAGATCAAGAGGTTGCACTTTTGATACGTCATACCAACAAATTACTGCAAAATGATGTCAACCAACTGCGTGAATTTGCGTTAGAAAGATCATGGCAGCTTTATTTGCAACCAGCTGGTGTAAGTAGTGTTCATCGTGCGGATGGTGACCTATCTGAGCGATTACATTACTCACTACCGGATTTTAACGTGACGTTTGGTTTTAAACCGACTGACTTTACTCAGGTTAACCCCACCATTAATCCACAAATGGTGAAGCTGGCATGTGAATTGCTTGACCTGAGCGGAAATGAGCGTGTTCTTGATTTATTCTGTGGTCTAGGGAATTTCTCATTGCCACTTGCACGTTCTGTAACACGGGGTGAGGTCGTCGCGGTGGAGGGAAGTGAGGAAATGGTGATGCGTGGGACAGAAAATGCACTGAAAAACGGCATCACAAACGTAAAATTTTATGCTCAGGATTTAACGCAAGATTTTTCGCAACATTCTTGGGCAAATCAAGGGTTCGATGCACTCTTAATAGACCCACCACGCGCTGGAGCTGAAGAAATTATGCACTATGTGCCAAATTTTGGTGCAAAAAAAATCGTCTATGTTTCCTGTAATCCTGCTACATTAGCACGTGATACAGGGATTTTAGTACAACATGGTTATCAGTTGAAGAAAGCTGGTGTGATGGATATGTTCAGTCATACAGGCCATGTTGAATCTATTGCTTTATTTGAAAAAAGCTAGTGCTAAGTGTTGATTTAATAAAATGAAGATTAGATTTAAAAAAGGAGAAGGGTATGGTCACAGTACGTGAGCAGTTACCTGGACGACTGACTGAGTTGTCTGAGGAAACGACTGTAGAACATGCCGCTGAAGCGCAACTTGGTTTAGCAACTTGGCTAGACCGTGCGCGGATTATTTTAGACGGTGCAGAACTTAAAAAATTAGAAGAAGTCGCTCTTAGTGTTTTAAAAAAAGAACTGACTTCTGATCACCATCATAAAACCAATACCTTCGCGACTGGCTTAGGTATGGCAGATATTTTGGCTCACCTACATGTTGATGAAGATACTTTGTCAGCAGCGATGCTTTATCGTAGTGTGCGTGAGGGCATGACGTCGCTTGAGGAGATTCGTAAAAGCTTTGGTGAAAGTGTCTACAATTTGGTGAAAGGCACTTTGGCAATGGGTAAGTTGTCAGAGCTGATCGAAAAAAATAAACGTTTAGAAGATCACTTCAATAATAATCAGCGTGAACATTTAACTGGGATTTACAAGATGTTGATCTCAGTAACAGAGGATGTTCGCGTTGTATTAATCAAGTTGGCTGAGCGTACGCTGGCTTTGCGTGAGTTGGCAAACTCTCCAAAAGAGCGTCAAGAGCGTGTCGCACGAGAAATTTTGACCATTTACTCGCCCTTGGCGCATCGTCTTGGTATCGCGCAGTTAAAATGGGAACTTGAAGATCTTGCGTTCCGTTATTTAGCACCAGAGCGCTATAAAGAAATTGCATCTTTACTCAATGAAAAACGCTTAGAGCGCGAACAATATATTCAATTCGTGGTCGATAAGCTGAAAAGTGAGTTATTGAAGCATGGCATTGAGGCTGAAATCTCAGGTCGTGTGAAACACATTTATTCGATTTATCGAAAAATGAAAAGTAAGAACTTAAGTTTCGATCAGCTATATGACATTCGAGCTGTTCGTGTACTGGTTCAGAATGTATCTGAGTGTTATCACGCTTTGGGGATCGTACATCAAATCTGGCGTCATATTCCCCATCAGTTTGATGATTACATCACTAACCCAAAAGCCAATGGCTACCGTTCTTTACATACTGCAGTGATTGCTGAAAATAAATCTTTAGAGATACAAATCAGAACCACTGAAATGCATGAAGAAGCTGAGTTAGGCGTTTGTTCTCATTTCAATTATAAAGAAGGTGCGAAAACTACAGATTATTCATTTAATCATCGTTTGCACTCTTTACGTTCCGTGCTTGAACATTATCAAGAACGAAATGAAGCAGGTGCGCATCCGAATGAAGACGAAACTGAAAATTTCAATCAGCTTCAAGATTTTGAAGATTTTGAAAAAATTTATGTTTTTAGTCGTGATGGTGACATTAAAGAATTACCGCGTAATTCAACCGTTTTAGATTTTGCATATCATGTGCATACTGAGGTTGGTAATAAGTGTTATGCAGCACGTGTGAACCAACGTTATGTGCCACTGACTTATACATTAAAAACAGGTGAACAAGTCGAGATTCTGACCAAGAAAGATCGTGAGCCAAATCGTGATTGGTTGGTGAACTCTTTAGGTTATATCAAGACAGCACGTGCAAGAGACAAGTTGCGCCATTGGTTCAGACAGCAAGACCGTAGTAAGAACTTAGAAGTCGGTCGAGAGATTCTCACCAAGGAATTATCACGTCTTGCAATTCACCCAAAAAGTATTGATTTGAGTGATTATTGTGCTCACTTTAACGTTAAAACAGGTGAGGACATTCTTGTATCCTTGGTGAGTGGAGATATCAGTCTTCATGCATTGATTAATCAAGTCAATCGTCATATGCACTTGGATCAAGATGAGCCTGAGTTAGTGCTGAAGCCAGCATTAAATCCACGGGCGAGTCATACATTATCAGCGCATGGGATTCTGATTGACGGTTTGGATAATGTTGAACTACATATTGCACAATGTTGTCAGCCTGTTCATGGTGAGTCGATTGCTGGATATATCACACTCAATCGTGGCGTGAGTATTCATAAGGTGGCTTGTCCGGATTATGTGCGTATGATCAGCCAAGAACCTGAACGCGCTGTTGAAGCAGATTGGGAAATGCAACCGACAAGAGGACAGAGTGTCCAAATTGTGGTTGAGGCTTATGATCGTCGAGGACTGCTGAAGGATCTAACCCAAGTGATTTTTTCAGATCAGATTAATATTCGCCAAGTGAATACCATTTCCGAAGCGGATGGTATTGCCAATATGAAGCTGTTGATTGAGGTCAAAGGTTTGGCTCAATTGTCTCGCTTGTTGGCTCGATTGGAACAGCAACCAGGCATCATTAGCGCAAGACGTTTGGTGCAAGGGAATTAAAAAAAAGCCTGCTTTAGCAGGCTTTTTTATGACTGATCACTCAAATAGCGTTAAATCAGATTTTGCATTTTTTAGAACCTTGATAGATTCCAATATTATCAATGTTTGCTTGTGATGCAGCTTTGATCTGTTGCTGTAATGGAATATTTGCAGCATCAGAAGTATCGCTTTCACCCGCTACAGAGTTTGCAACTTGCCCCATCTTTGTTGCTTTTTCTGAGTTGCCACCGAAAGTAGATAATGCATTACCTGCCATACCCGCCCATTTGCTCAATGATTTAGCTGGTGTTTGGGTTGCAGCAGCTGCAATATTTTTATCAGCATTTTCTAAGTTACGCTTAGCATTGGCTTTTTCAACAGCTAGTGTTGCACAATCCATTGCCTTGAGTTCAGCAGTTGAGTGCTGATGCGTTGGTAGTTCACCCGCAGCTTGAGCAAGAGTCGTTGTTAAAGCAGTAGCGATAGCTAAAGTTAAAATTTTTTTCATTATATATTCTCATTTGTAACGCATTGTTATAAATGCCCCTGTTGAGGCGAGAGAATATTACACAAATGTGACCAATTTGTCATTTCTTTTTACTTAATATTAAGTTTGTCACTCTGTTGATCAATTGAGGGCTAAATCTTGACAGGTGATACATCAATTCAGTTTTGATGCCAACCGTATGGTGAGTCACGGTTAAGTGATGGTTTTTTAAACAAGCGACACGGTAAATTTCCTGAGCAACGTCTTGGGCGCTGAGACTGACTCCTATATTTTGAATCGTACCCGCATCCATGCCTTTTACCATGGCAGTCTGAACAAATAATGGCATGATGTCTAATACGCGTATTCCATATTTTTGCCATTCAACATCAAGACCTTCTGTAATGCCGCGAACAGCAAATTTACTTGCTGAATAGGACACTAAATCAGCTTGACCATAGATAGCAGAAGCAGAGGACATATTGATGATACGTGCGTGGGAGGCCTGTTTTAAGAAAGGGAGCGCAGCGTGACAGCCATTGAGAACGCCGTTAACATTGATATTAAATGTTCGATGATGCGATGAGATATCTGTATTTTCGAATGCCCCTGAATATAAGATGCCAGCATTATTTAATAATATATTTATTTCACCAGCCCATTCGTTGAACTCAGTTAAAGCACTTTGCCATTGGTCGTATTGGGAAACATCTAGCAAACCCGCTTTAGCATTTGGCCCTAAAGATTGAGCCAATTGTTCAGCTTGTTCGAGATTGATGTCATAAATACCGACTTTATAACCTTGCTGATAGAATAGTTTTGCGGTAGCTGCGCCAATCCCTTGTGCTGCGCCACTGATAAAAATGCTAGATGTCATCGAAAATCCTTGTTGTTTTACATCATTTTATGTTCCTAGTTGAGCATAAGATTGTTCATTGAATCAACAATAACTTTAAACTCATCATTCACTAGAGATCAACTTTCATGGAAAAACTTTTAAATATCATGCAAGAGCTTCGTGCGAAATGTCCATGGGATCAAAAACAAACGCCTGAAAGCTTGACTCGCTATGCGATTGAAGAAGCTTATGAGGTTGAAGAAGCAGTTCGATCACAAAATACAGCGCATGTAAAAGAGGAATTAGGAGATCTTCTGCTGCAAGTTGTATTTCAAGCGCAAATGTATAGTGAGCAAGGAGCATTTAATTTTCATGATGTGGTGGAAACGTTGTGCGACAAGTTGATTCGAAGACATCCTCATGTCTTTCAATCAGCTCAATTTGAACAACTGAATGAACAGCAGGTGAGTGAACTTTGGCAAAAAATTAAGGCTGAAGAGAACAAAGACAAAACTAAATCACGTTTAGATGAAATTAAAGCGGGTCCTGCCTTAGATCAAGCCGAGCAAATTCAAAAAAATGTAGCTCAGATTGGATTTGATTTCGAAAATGTTGAGCAGGCGTATGAAAAGTTAGATGAAGAGTTATCTGAATTAAGAGAAGCCCTCAACCATCAAAATTCCGACGAAATACAAGAAGAGTTTGGAGATTGTTTATTTTCTTTAATCAATGTTGGACGTAAAATCGGCATTTCAAGTGAGATGGCTCTACTTGGAACCATCCACAAATTTAAACAACGTTTTTCATACATTGAGTTGCAGGCAAAAAATAGAAATACGCCCATTGAAAATATGAGTCTCAAAGAAATGGACCAATTGTGGGATCAGGCAAAAGTGTATCTAAAGCAACATAACAATAAAATTCAGGTTCAACATGAATAGCATCATTTCTTTTCTTCTTCTGATATTTACTGCATGTGTGAGTTTAATCAGTTCGGCATATGCACAACAGTTTGATCAATCTTACTTAAAATGGAAAGCAGAGCAAGAAGCTCATGATCAACGACTTAACCGGCAAAGTGCGAACCATTATTTATCTCGACCAGCCGTAAATACATCATCAAAGCAAGCAGCTGGTGGTGTCGGGCAATCAACTAAAGTTCGTCTTAATACGGCTTCAATGGTTGAACTACAAATGATTAAAGGAGTGGGTGAGAAGAAAGCTGCTGCAATTATTGAGTATCGGCAAAAGCATGGCAGTTTTAAGTCAGTAGATGAACTTCAAAATGTCAAAGGAATAGGTCCAAAGTTTATCGAAAAGAATCGCAACCAGTTAGCCCTCTAACACATTTTTATAGAGATCAAATGGCACTAAGGGGTGTTGAAATTTAATCAATTTTGACGGTGAATCTTGGAGAATAAAATTGCCCTTTGATTGTGTTAGAGCTATGATTAGCACAATTATGATTTTACGTTCTGACGTAGGAGACAGCGTCTTTTGCAAACTTTGCACGCGTCAAAGTGCGGTTTATCCACTGCACAATTACCTTCTTCCATTTTAGATGTTATTGATTCTTTAACTAAAGCCGGCTATGAAGCTTATATCGTCGGTGGTGGTGTCCGTGATTTGATGCTTGGACTTGCGCCTAAAGATTTCGATGCTGTAACCAATGCGACACCTTCACAAATTAAAGAAGTATTTGGTCGTCGTTGCCGAATTATTGGTCGTCGTTTTGAGTTGGCTCATGTCTATTCTGGTCGTGAATTAATTGAAGTGGCCACTTTCCGAGCTCCTCCTAAAAAAGCAGTGACTTCTGCTGCAGGGATGATTCTAAGAGATAATAATTGGGGCTCAATTGAAGAAGATTTTGCTCGTCGAGATTTCTCAATCAATGCGATGTATTACCAACCGCGTAAGGGTATCGTTCTTGATTTCTGTAACGCTATTGATGATATAAAAACAAAAACATTGCGTTTATTGGGGGATCCAAAGTTACGTTTTGAAGAAGATCCAGTTCGTATGTTACGAACACTGAGATTTGCTGCGAAACTTAACTTTAAAATTGATCCTGCAATTTTAGATGTATTTACACCTGAGGCAACCTTGCTTTTACGTGATGTATCACCGCATCGTTTATATGATGAATCTCAAAAGTTATTCACAATGGGGCATTTGAATCGTGTGCTCCCGATGTTGATTGAGTTTGGAATCTGGAAGCAATTATTTGCAGATATTCCTCCTCATATTGATGCATTTATTGAACGTGCAGCGAAAAATACAGATCAGCGAATTCAAATTGGTAAAACGATCAACCCTGCATTTTTCTATGCGGTATTGTTGTGGAAACCATTCCTTGAGCGTTGTGATTTTTATATGCACAAAGGTGTTGTGGCAGCTGAAGCACGTGCTCAAGCTGGCTTAGATGTGCTGAAGCGCCAAGCGACACGCACGATTATCCCGCGTTTTGCAGAAACATTTATTCGTGAAGTTTGGGAAATGCAAACTCGTTTGTTGAACCCAAAACCTCAGCAAATTGAAGCACTCTCAGGTCATGCTCGTTTTAGAGCAGGTTTTGACTTTATGTTGCTGCGTGAAAAGTCTGGAGATCAGACGACCAATGGCATGGGTCAATGGTGGGATGCTTATCAGTTGATGTCTTTGGACGAAAAAGAGCGTGTGATTGCGCAGTACAATCGTCAACGGACTAAATCACGACGTAAAGTTGCCGTGACCGAAGATGTTGCGGAAACAAAGCCTCAGCAGATTGAACCGCTAGTTAAAGAAACGGAGTCACGTAGCCGCCGCAGTCGTAAGGCCGCTTCAGCGAATGAGCGAAGAACAGAGCAAAATGCGAGTATCGCTTTGGATAATGGTATTGCAGCTGATCATCCTATTTTGAAGCGTAAACGTGTCAAACGTGATTTAAATACAGTGGTGTTTGGTCCTATCCAATGACAGTACGAACATATATTGGACTGGGAAGTAATTTAGGTGATTCTCAGCAGTTGATGGCAGAAGCCTATACGAAACTGGCAATGCTGGGTATGGTGAAAGCATCAAGGCTTTATCATAGTCCACCTATGGGTCCTCAAGACCAACCACATTACCACAATGCGGTCGTTCGTTTAGATACGAGTCTAACGGCGCTTGAATTATTGGATGAATTACAAAAAATAGAAAATGAAGCAGGGCGGGTGCGTTTACGTCGTTGGGGTGAACGCACACTCGATTTAGATCTATTGTTATATGGTGATCAAACGATTCAAAATGATCGCTTAACTGTTCCGCATATCGGGATATTTGAGCGAGATTTTGTCATACTGCCGTTATTAGATCTGGATGTCGAATTAGAAATTCATGGACAGAAAATTCGAGAAACGAATATTGCAAAACACAGCCAATTGGATGTTTTAGCAGATTCATCTTGGATCAATATTTAAACTTTAAAATGTTCTAAGGAACTGTGTTAGAGGACATCTTATGATCAGTCTGAGCGATTTAAGACAATTCAAACAGCAAGGTCGAAAATTTTCATGTCTGACTTGTTATGACGCCAGTATGGCGAAGGCAATGGAAATTGCTGAAATAGATACCATTTTAATTGGTGATTCGCTTGGGATGACTATTCAAGGCCATGATTCAACGTTGCCTGTAAATGTGGAAGATATGGTCTATCACACCTCAGTTGTACGTCGTGGAAATAACCATGCTTTCATCTTAACTGATCTTCCTTTTATGAGTTATGCCACACTCAATGATGCATTAGTAAACTCGAAAAAAGTGATGCAAGCTGGTGCACAAATGGTCAAGCTTGAAGGTGGTGCTTGGCTTGCTGAAACGGTAGAAGTGTTGACTCGCAATGGTATTCCAGTGTGTATCCATCTTGGATTAACGCCACAATCCGTTCATGTATTTGGTGGCTATAAATTACAAGCCAAAACGCGTGAAGCTGCGGATCAACTGATTGCTGATTGTAAAGCCGTTGTTGAGGCTGGGGCTGCAGTGTTATTGCTAGAGTGTGTACCTGCACAATTGGGTCAAGAAATTACAGAACTATTTCCGCATGTACCTGTGATTGGTATTGGTGCTGGGGCACAAACCGATGGGCAAGTTCTGGTTGTTCAAGATATGCTGGGATTAAACTTCGGTCGTGTTGCACGTTTTGTACGTAATTTTATGAAAGAACAGTCTGGTGAAACAGCCATTCTTGATGCAATCAAATCGTATCATGCTGCTGTACTAGATCAATCTTTCCCTGCTAAAGAACATACGTTCCAAGTTGAGCTTTAATCATGAAAACTGAAACAACAATCCATGGTTTAACCGCATCACTTCATGCTGCTCGTCAAGCACGAAAGACTATTGGTTTTGTCCCGACCATGGGGAATCTACATCAAGGTCACTTAAATTTAGTACGTGAAGCACGTAAATTATGTGATGTGGTTGTGGTCAGTATTTTTGTGAATCCGATTCAATTTGGCCCAAATGAAGATTATGACAGTTACCCACGCACACTTGATCAAGATAGTCAGTTGTTGGCTGAAGAGGGTTGTGACATTATTTTTGCACCTTCAGTTGAGCAAATGTATGGCAGTCAACCTCGCTTAACTAACATTAGTGTCGGTCAAATCACCAATGATTTATGTGGTGCTCAACGTCCGGGGCACTTTGATGGTGTTGCGGTAGTGGTAACGAAGTTATTTAATATCGTACAACCACATTTTGCATTCTTTGGTCAAAAAGACTACCAGCAGTTGGCTGTGATTAAGACAATGGTACGTGACTTGAACATGCCGATTGAAATTATTGGTGTGCCAATTGCACGTGCTGAAGATGGTTTGGCATTAAGTTCACGTAATGGTTATCTTTCGGCTGAACATCGTCAAATTGCACCAGTGATTTATCAATCTTTAAAAACTGCTGAAACAAATTTAAAACAAGGTCAAGCGCTTACAGAGGTTCTTGCTGAGATAAAATCAACTTTAAGTAATGCTGGCTTTGTCGTGGATTATGTTGAAGCACGTAATCCAATGTTGCAGGCAGTTGAGCAATTTGACCAAGATATTGTGTTATTTGTTGCTGCGAAAATTGGCTCGACACGCTTGATCGACAATTTACAAATCAGTCATTAAAACAGGATTAAACTCGATGATGATCGTCAGGTGTGGTGCATGAAGCGAATTCTTATTGTTACAGGACAATCCGGTTCAGGGAAGTCATCTGCATTGCAGGTTCTCGAAGATTTAGGTTATTACTGTATCGATAATTTGCCGCTAGCATTACTTCCTGAGATCGTTGGAAAGTTAGATCAAGAAAATAATTTAGAACAATTGGCTTTAGGGGTTGATGTTCGGAGTACACGCGCTGATTTGCAAGAATTTGAGCAAGTTTATCAGCAACTGGAAAAACATGGTGAGGTCGAGGTGATTTATCTCACCACCAAAGATCAAGAGTTAATTGCTCGTTTTAGTGCCTCGCGTCGACCTCATCCACTGGCGAATCGTTTTAAAAGTCTGAATGAGTGCATTCAGGAAGAGAAACAATTACTGTTGCCGATTCAATTAAGAGCAACTGTACAGATTGATACATCAGATAAAAGTGTCCATGATCTTAAAGATACATTATTATCCCGCTTAGGGCAGGTAGATAACTTAATTGTTATTTTACAGTCTTTTGGATATAAGCATGGTATTCCGTTGGATGCTGATTTTATTTTTGATGTGCGGCATTTACCCAATCCACATTGGGATTTAGAGCTTAGAAAATATTCGGGTTTAGATGAGCCCATTGAAAAATTCCTGACATCATTTGACCAAGTGAATATGATGTTTGAGGATTTAAAGCAATTTTTAGAGAAGTGGTTGCCTGCCTTTGCAGAAGGGCATCGCCATTACATTACGGTTTCGATTGGATGTACAGGTGGTCAGCACCGCTCTGTATTTATTGTGGATAGACTCAAAAAGGCGCTTGAGGCACAATGGTCTATTCAGGTCTTGCATAGAGAAATGAAGCACTGGTCATGATTGACACAACTGTTGACGTAATTAACAAATTAGGATTACATGCGCGTGCGTCAGGCAAGCTCATTGAGGTCACTACCAAATTTCGAAGTTCGATTAAAATTGGTAAGGGCGATAAATTAGTCGATGCCAAAAATATTATGTCTTTGCTCATGCTCGGTGCAGGCAAAGGAACTACATTAAGACTAGTGATTGAAGGGGCAGATGAAGAGAAAGCTTTGTCTGAAGTTCAAGCATTATTCGCAGCAAAATTTTACGAGGCTGAATAATCGTGGCACGTCGATCGCAACGTTTTACTGAAGATGATTTTGAGTCTTTAGAAGGACGTGCAAGTAAAACTGAACAAAAGAAAGCTGTACAACGTATGGCTGCTTTAGGGGCTCAACTTGCTGAGTTACCCAAAAAAAAGATTGAAAGCCTTCCTGTGGAAGAGCGCTTAATTGAAGCTTTATTGGATGTTCAATTGATAACATCAGGTGAGGCTCGTCGTCGTCAATTTTTGCGTATTGGTAAATTATTACGCAATGAAGACGAGAGCATGATCTTATCTTATTTGACACCTCAACAAGGGGCGAAAAAGACAGCACAATTGCACCGCTGGGTCGATCGTATGATTGCACAAGGTGAGCCTGTTATTAAAGAATTTATGAAGACTTACAATGCTGCAGAGCATCATGCAATACGTCAGCATTTACTTCGTATTGAACGTGATATTCAAAAAAACTTAGGTGAGGATGCTGTTGCACAATCTAAGTTAAATTTGCTGAATTACGTTCAGCAAGTTGCACTTATCTCTGATCGTTAATGGTCAAAAAAAAGGTCTGATGTTTCAGACCTTTTTTATTTCTTAGATGCTTAATATTTAGAGTGCAGCACGATCTTTTGCCCAATCTCGCAACACAAACTTTTGCAGTTTACCTGTTGAAGTTTTAGGGATTTCAGTAATCACTACGTCTTTAGGTACCTTGAATCGAGCAAGATGTTGTTTGCAGTATTCAATGATTTCTTCAGGTGTAGCTTGTTGCCCTTGCTTCAATTCAATAAATGCGCATGGAACTTCTTGCCAACGTGGATCAGGTTTTGCAACAACTGCAGCTGTCAGCACGGCAGGGTGTTGATAAAGTACTTCTTCCACTTCAAGTGAAGAAATATTTTCACCACCAGAAATAATCACATCTTTCGAGCGATCTGTGATTTTGGCATAACCATCAGGCTGGCATACGGCAAGATCGCCAGTATGGAACCATCCACCAGCAAATGCTTCAGCGGTGGCTTCAGGATTCTTCAAGTACCCTTTCATGACAATGTTGCCACGGAACATAATTTCCCCCATGGTCTGACCATCATTCGGTACAGGCAGCATTGTTTCAGGATCCAATACTTTCATCCCATCTTGAAGTGGATAAGGTACACCTTGGCGTGAATGTAGTTGAGCTTGTTCTTGGATGCTTAAATCACTCCAGCCTGCTTGTGAAGCACATAGTGCTGATGGTCCATAGGTTTCAGTGAGACCATAGACGTGGGTAACATTGATTCCTAGATTTCGCATACCTTCAATAATGGCAGCTGGTGGCGCTGCACCAGCAACCATCACTTCGACTCGATGATTAATTTCGCGTTGTTGCTCTTTTGGTGTGTTGATCAACATGGACAATACAATTGGTGCACCGCAGAAGTAATCGACTTGATGATCCGCGATCAATTGATAGATCTGTGCTGGATCTACTTTTCGAAGACAAACATTTGTGCCACCGTTGGCGGCCATGGTCCAAGCGAAACACCATCCATTACAATGGAACAGAGGCAAAGTCCATAAATAGGTGGCACGGGGTGTCATACCACAAGCAATGATATTACTCGCTGCATTAATATAAGCCCCACGATGATGATAGACCACACCTTTTGGATTCCCAGTTGTGCCTGAGGTGTAGTTTAAGCTGATGGCATCCCATTCATCCTGTGGTAATTGCCACTCAAACTCAGGATTACCTTGTGAAAGCCAAGATTCATACTCAATTTTTCCAATACGGGGCGCTTGATCATTGAATTCATATTCAGTATCTGCAACATCGATAACATAAATGTCCTGAGGAACTTGTGCTAAAGCTTCCTGTGCTAATTCTGAGAATTCAGGGTCAACTAAAAGTACTTTTGATTCAGCATGTTCAAGCATAAATGCGAGTGTTTTTGCATCTAGGCGCGTATTTAATGTATTGAGTACAGCGCCTGCCATAGGCACTGCAAAATGCGCTTCGATCATGGCTGGAATATTTGGAAGTAATACCGACACAGTATCATTTTTTTGAATACCAAGCTTTTGCAGCTGAT
This sequence comes from Acinetobacter sp. ANC_7511, assembly GCF_056779975.1. Taxonomy (NCBI): domain Bacteria; kingdom Pseudomonadati; phylum Pseudomonadota; class Gammaproteobacteria; order Moraxellales; family Moraxellaceae; genus Acinetobacter; species Acinetobacter sp. ANC_7511. The sequence continues at coordinate 40,079 of NZ_JBWYIY010000006.1, read as the reverse complement.
CGGCAAATTGACGGCAACGTTTGTACTTTTCTTTCCAGCTAATCCGGCGTGTACCATGAATAATTGCATCTTGCTGAGGGTAGATATAGGCCGCACGCTCTAAATATCTGAGTGGAGAAAGGGCAACAAAATTTGCTGGCGTTCTAGGTAGTTCGTCATACGGACTTAAATTCATTTTAGTATCCATCTTCATTTTTATAATCCTGAGTAAAAGATAAGCAAAAAATAAACGGAATACATTTATCCTTTAGTCGAGCAAACGTGACATTTTGTCAATTAGGCGAAATTTCATATTTTTTAACTTCATTTTATTGCGATTTATTCGTGAAGTTGGTGATATTTATTTGTGCTGAATAATGTAATTGATCGAGAAGTAGGGTAAATTTTAAACAGATTTTAAGTTTCAAAATCGAATAATAAAAGCAAAAGGATTTTGCATATGTATATTGTTGGTTGGGGGAAAGATGAAATTAACATCGAACCCAAAGGCTATGCCATGTTTGGCTATGGGATGTGGCATCACCGTGCCTATAAAAAAAGAACTGCGCTGTATGCGAGAACAGTGACCATTCAAAAAGATCAAGATGCCCCCTTGATATTATGTTGTCTAGATTTTGGCTGTATTACTTCAGCAATTCGAATCAATGTAATCCAACGCTTGAATGAAACGTTGAGGGATCGTTTCGATCCGCATCGTTTGGTTCTAATGGCAACGCATACCCATTCAGGTCCAGGCGGTTGTGGTTATGAAGCTCTTTATAATATGCCGACACCAGGATTTGTGCCTGAGCACCTTGATGCAGTTGTGGATGCTGTGCAATCCAGTATTCAACAGGCATTATCCAATCGCGATTTTACAGAGATTCGATTAGCGACAATTGACATTCCTGAGCAAGTCCCTGTGGCATGGAATCGCTCGATAAAAGCGTATAATCGAAATCTCGATACTGCATTCGTCGATGAATCTGAAACTTACAAAGCAATCAATCGACAAATGCAAGTCCTTGGCTTTTATCGTGGGGAAAAGCTTCATTCTCTGTTGTCACTGTTTGGTGTGCATGCGACATGTTTGGGCAATCAATTAGACGCTCACGATGGTGATAATAAAGGCTATGCCGCAACACTTTCGGAAGAGACCTTAAGTGCTGCTGGGGTGGATGGACCAGTTTGTATATTTGCACAAGCAACAGCAGGCGATGTGTCACCACACTTCCATGGAAAGAATCAGACTAAGATCAGAAAAAAGATAAAAGGAGAAGCAGAATACATCTATGCGAGAAACAATGGTCGTATACAGAGTGAGTATGCTTTAGCCGCTTTACTTGAGCAACAGAATCAAAACATCCAATATCAAGATTTGGATGCAGTACTCGAGTATGTGGATATGGCAAATACTGTGGCTGATCCAGAGTTTTCAGGTGGATATAGCAATGCGATAACAAGCCAAGCTTGTCATGGGACAGCATTTATTGCGGGCACACCAGTCGATGGTGTGGGTGCTGCAAAGCCATTGATCATGGCTATGAATTTACTTTCAAAACAATTCAAACGAAGTAAATTGAATTCAAAAGATCCAGTGGAAAGTGCTTATTATCAGAAGCTTTATCATGCTCAAGGACCCAAAAATATTATTTTTGAATCGGGTCAGCATCGGATATTAGGAAAAAAATTAGGTTCACTTCCTGGTGTTTTAGATCCACTCATTGCTGAAATGAATGCTCAAGTTCACGCCGGCGCAATTCAAGAAAGCGATTTAGTGCCACATATTGTGCCAATTCAGCTCATTCGAATCGGTCAACTTTTTTTGGTATGTGTTCCCGGAGAGTTTACAACAACTTCAGGTAAGCGCGTATTAAATACCATTCAGAAAAGTGTATTACCGACATTTCCTAACGCAAAAATTTGGTTTGCATCTTATTGTAATGACTATATGGGCTATGTCACGACATTCGAAGAATATCAAGAACAAGCCTATGAAGGTGGACACACTTTATTTGGTCAATGGACTTTGGCAGCTTTTCAAACCTATTTTAAACATTTGGCTAAACAGATTTGTTTGCCACCTGAACAACGTCAATTATCAAATTGCGTACCTAAAGCAGTACCTCAAAAAGAATTAGAGAAAAGAACCAATCGGGGAAATGTTCAAACCGCCGTTGCACAAAAGGAGTTGGCAACATGAGTAATCTGACACATCATTATTGGTCTAACTGGTCGGGATATTGCCACTCAAACCCGCAACATATCTTATATCCAGACCAATTACATGAATTACAGGATATTGTGATTCAACATCCTAAAGTTCGTGTGGTTGGTGCAGGGCACTCATTTACTCCGTTGGTAAAAACGGATGCGTCTATTATTTCTTTAGACCGATTTTCAAGTGTCTTAAATGCTGATCAGGCTAAATGCCAAGCGACGTTATGGGCAGGTACTCGACTATTCAATTTAGGCCAGCATCTTGCGCCTTATGAGCAGTCGCTTATGAATCAGGGTGATATTGATCAACAAAGTTTAGCTGGTGCTGTATCTACAGGAACACACGGGACAGGTGCAGCGCTATATTCTATTTCAGGCTATGTAGAAGATTTTGAGCTATTACAGGCAAATGGGGATTTAATCCAATGCTCAAAGACGGAGAACCCTGAAATTTTTCAGGCAGGTAGAGTATCGTTGGGATCGCTCGGGATATTAACGAAAATAACCATGCAAAACCGCCCTAGATATAAATTGAAAGAGAAAATTCATTTAGCCCCTGTAGAAGAAAGCCTTGATCAATTTCTCCAATTGATGCACCAACATCGGCATTTGGAGTATTTTATTTTCCCTTTTACAGATCAGTTAATTTTTAAAACACTTGATGTTATAGAGGGTGAGGTGAAGCCAAGAGAAACTTCTTGGCCATCTGAGGATCAACTTTTAACATGGTGTTGTGAAATTTCTAAAAAAGCCCCTTTTTTGACGAAATATCTTCAAAAATTAGTCGGTGTTTTTGTGAAGCCAACAGAATTCATTGATTGGTCGGGTGATATTTTTGCAACACCTCGGAATACCAAATTCAATGAAATGGAATATCAAATTCCAATTGAGAATGGTATTCAATGCATCAAAGAAGTGATTGCAACGTTTAGAAAATATCAAATAAATTCTTTTTTCCCTATCGAATTCCGCGTGGTCAAAGGGGACGATATTTGGCTAAGTCCTTTCTATCAGCAAGACAGTATTTCGATTTCAATCCATCAATATTATAAGCAGTCACCTCAAAAAGTATTTGATCTTATTGAGCCGATTTTTCAAAAATATCGAGGCCGTCCACACTGGGCTAAGATGCATCAACTGTCTCACCAAGAGATGCGAGCTCTTTATCCGAAATGGAATGAATTTATGCAAATCAGAGAAGCGCTCGATCCCCATCGAAAGTTTCTCAATCCCTATCTTGAAAAACTATTACTTGGGCAACAAGGATGAGAGATGAATAGTTTTTTTAATCAAATGAATGATGATTTGCGGGCACATGGTTTAGGTCAACCTATGCTCTTGATCGATGACGATGCATTAAACTTTAATATTGCTTATGTAAAACAGCAGCTAGCTTCGGCAAAGCACTTAAAACCGCGGTTAGTCGTTAAATCTTTGGCTTGTTTGCCTTTGTTAAAAAAGCTAAGTTTCGATTTAGACACCCAACACTTTATGGTATTTCATATTGATCACTTACAATTGATGTTCAATCATTTTGATCAAGCTGATTTACTCTTTGGCAAGCCGATGCCAATTCGTGCAGTAGAAAGGTTTTATCAAAACCATCACACGCCAATCAAATGCAAGATACATTGGTTAATTGATTCCTTTGCTCGTTTGCAACAATATCAAGCCTTGGCTGATCAACTGGGATTTAGCTTCAATATCAATCTTGAAATTGATGTGGGATTACATCGTGGAGGCGTTCAAAATTCTGCTGAATTTATACAAATGCTCAATTATATTCAGCAGCATCAAAAAACGCTAAATTTGAGTGGTTTAATGGGCTACGATGCGCATGTTACTAAACTACCTAAGATGGTGAAGCGTCCAGAAACAGCTTATGCTGAGTCTCAACATATTTATCAAAATTATCAGCACATCTTAAAACACCAATTCCCAGATTTAAATCATGCTCAGCTGTGTTTTAACGGAGGAGGAAGTCCAACCTTTAGTTTTCACGTGAAACATAGTGTGTGTAATGATCTGTCATTTGGCTCAATGTTGCTAAAGCCCAGCGATTTTGATTCTGAACATCTTTCTTTGCTTAAACCCGCTTTATATATTGCGAGTCCCGTACTGAAAGTATTAGACGAAGTCTCATTGCCAGGGATACCTTCATTTAAAAAAATAAAATTCTTTCAGAAGCATCAAGCGGTTTTTATCTACGGTGGCTATTGGATGGGTCAATATGTTTATCCAGCAAAATCTCATCCTCATTTATTGTATGGACGAAGCACCAACCAGGAAATGATTTGTGTCGATCGTAAAATTGATATCCATCCTGATGACTATGTATTTATTCGACCGAGCCAGAGTGAGGTGGTCATCCCGCAGTTCAATCGCACGTACCTTTATCGAAAAGAAAATGAGTGGAATTCATCTGATTTGGAAACGAGTAGATTTGAACCTTGGGAAAATTTTAGAGAGTAGTGATTAAAAGAAAAAAAGGGATGAAGTTAATCATCCCTTTTTAGCATTGGTTTGAAATTTATTGGACGCCGCCGTAATGGATGCCCGTTAATTCACTGATTTCTTTTTTCCAAGTGGTTAAGTCATCCAAATTAAATTTACTTAAATGGTCATGCCCACAAGCACGCGCCATTACTTGCATCAACTCGACTGAAGCATTGAAGAAGTTGGCGAGTTGCTGTGCTGATTTTTCTATTTCGAGTCTTCGACGCAAATGATCTTTTTGTGTTGCAATACCGACAGAGCATTCATTTGTATTACACGCGCGCATTCCCAAACAACCAATTGCCTGCATGGCAGAGTTAGACACGGCAATGGCATCTGCACCCAGCGCTAAGGCTTTAATAAAATCAGCAGGGACACGTAAGCCACCTGTAATGACCAAACTAATGTCACGACGTCCTAAACGATCTAAATGACGACGTGCCCGTGCTAAAGCAGGAATGGTCGGCACTGAAATATTGTCACGGAATAATGTTGGTGCTGCACCTGTACCACCACCACGACCATCTAAAATAATGTAGTCCACACCTATCGCAATCGCAGCATCAATGTCTTTTTCGATATGCTGTGCAGACAGTTTAAAGCCAATCGGAATGCCACCTGTCTGCTCGCGTATATAGTTTGCAAACTCCTTGTACTGTGAAAGTTCAGTCCAATCCGGAAAGGTTGCGGGAGAAATCGCGGATTGTCCTTCTTCTAAACCACGTACTTCTGCAATTTTTCCGACCACTTTATGCCCGGGTAGATGTCCACCTGTTCCTGTTTTTGCTGCCTGTCCACCTTTAAAGTGAAAAGCTTGGCATTTTTTTACTTTTTCAATGTCATAGCCAAAACGACCAGAGGCCAACTCGTAAAAATATCGTGAATTCGAGGCTTGTTCATCATCTAACATTCCACCTTCACCAGAACAGATGCCAGTACCTGCCATTTCCGCACCCATTGCCAGTGCAGTTTTTGCTTCTTGCGATAAAGCTCCAAAACTCATGTCGGAAACAAATAATGGAATATTGAGTCTCAATGGTTTTTTTGCATTTGGTCCAATAATCACTTCGCTTGCAACGGGGGCATCATCCAGTAGAGGAACTTTCCAAAGTTGAGCTGTGACCAGTTGAATATCTTCCCATTTTGGAAGTTTGTCAAAAGGCACACCCATGGCTGCGGTAGGACCATGATGACCGAAATTTTTTAGACCATTTCGAGCTAATTCTAAGATGAATCTATTGTGTGGCTCTTCAGGAGCAGGCTGAGAATCTGCGTAGAGTCCTTGATAACGATCACGGTTGAATTGCTGTGGATTTCTTTTTTCCCAAGCTTCGATTTCTTCTAAGTCAACATAGACATGATCATCATGAATCCAAGCTTTAAATTTTTGCAGATTTTTATTGAGATATCTCGGGTTAATGCCAGTTTTATAGATGTAATGAGAGCCGTGAAGGCCACATACAATTTTGTCGCCTTGAATATGGGCATCGGACATGAGTGCTCCGCGATGCTGACAACGACCATACATGACTACGACTTTTTCTTCATCATGATCTTCAAGACGAAGAACAACAAGATCCACATTGGCTGCTAAAGCATATGCGGGTTTAAGCGGCTGGAGTGTAGACCAAGCAATTAGTGGGTGAGATTTCATATGACCTGCCTAATGATTTCAGTGGGTTATATTTATTTGTTTAAAAGTATGTTGATCATCTAATAGAAAGTATAAAAGATTATTTTTCTATAATTGGGATAATATTGGTTTAAATATTAAATTGGGAATATATTTTAACTATTTTTGTCACAATTAAAACTGCTATCGCCTAATGCTCGATTAACGGTTTATTAAACAACGTGACACGTGTAAAATCTCTAGCGATTTTATTTATCCACCGTTTTTATCTTTTGAGGTTCGCCTCGATCATAATCTCGCGGTGACATGCTCCATTGTACGGGGCATCACTCCTTAAGGATTTTTTATGCCAATTATTACTTTGCCAAACGGCGATCAAAAACAATTTGATCAAGCTGTCTCTGTCATGGAAGTTGCTCAAAGCATCGGTCCAGGTCTTGCAAAAAATACGGTTGCAGGTCGTGTAAACGGCCATCTAGTTGATGCATGTGACTTAATCACTGATGATGCCACGTTGCAGATCATTACGCCTAAAGATGATGAAGGTATTGAAATTATTCGTCACTCTTGTGCCCATTTAGTTGGTCACGCAGTGAAGCAGCTTTTCCCCGAAGCAAAGATGGTGATTGGACCTGTCATTGAAGATGGTTTCTATTACGATATCTACAGTGAAAAACCATTTACACCAGATGATATGGCTGCCATCGAAGAGCGTATGAAAAAGCTCATCGATCAAGATTATGATGTCATTAAAAAGATGACACCTCGTGATGAAGTGATCAAAGTATTCACTGAGCGTGGTGAAGATTATAAATTACGCCTCATCGAAGATATGCCAGATGAGACTCAAATGGGTCTTTACTATCATCAAGAATATGTGGATATGTGTCGTGGTCCACACGTACCAAACACTAAATTCTTAAAGTCATTTAAGTTGACGAAGATGTCAGGTGCTTACTGGCGTGGTGATGCGAAAAACGAACAGCTTCAACGTATTTATGGTACGGCTTGGGCGGATAAGAAGCAGTTGGCTGCTTATATCAAGCGTATTGAAGAAGCTGAAAAGCGTGACCACCGTAAAATTGGTAAAGCGCTTGATCTGTTCCACATGCAAGAAGAAGCACCAGGCATGGTGTTCTGGCATCCAAATGGCTGGACGATCTATCAAGTTTTAGAACAATACATGCGTAAAGTTCAGCAGGACAATGGTTATCAAGAGATTCGCACACCTCAGGTGGTCGATTTTAGTCTGTGGGAAAAATCAGGACATGCTGCAAACTATGCAGAAAACATGTTTACTACACATTCTGAAAACCGTAACTATGCCGTTAAACCAATGAACTGCCCATGTCATGTTCAAGTGTTTAACCAAGGTTTAAAATCTTACCGTGATTTACCAATTCGTCTTGCTGAATTTGGTTCATGTCACCGTAACGAACCATCGGGTTCATTACACGGGATTATGCGTGTTCGTGGTTTCACCCAAGATGACGCACACATTTTCTGTACAACTGAGCAAATTGGTCAAGAAGTTGCTGACTTTATTAAACTGACTTTAGATGTTTATAAAGATTTCGGTTTTGAAGAAGTGCAAATGAAACTCTCAACACGTCCAGAAAAGCGTGTAGGGGATGATAAGCTTTGGGATGTTGCTGAAAAATCTTTAGCTGACGCACTGGATGCAGCAGGTCTCGCTTGGGATTTACAACCTGGTGAGGGTGCGTTCTACGGTCCTAAAATTGAATTTTCTTTGAAAGATTGTTTAGGTCGTATCTGGCAGTGCGGTACAATCCAATGCGATTTTAACTTGCCATTACGTTTAGATGCATCTTATGTCACTGAAGACAACGATCGTGATCATCCTGTGATGCTTCATCGTGCAATTCTTGGCAGTTTTGAACGTTTTATTGGTATACTTATTGAACACTACGCTGGATTTATGCCACCATGGTTGGCACCAATTCAAGCATGTGTGATGAATATTACCGATTCTCAAGCAGATGCTTGTCAGTCAGTCGTCGCTAAATTGCAAGAAAATGGCATTCGAGCGATTTCAGACTTGAGAAATGAGAAAATCGGCTTTAAGATTCGTGAGCGTACTTTAGAGCGTATTCCATACCTATTGGTGCTTGGGGATCGAGAAGTAGAGGAAGGTACAGTGAATGTACGTACCCGCTCTGGAACAAATTTAGGTACTATGTCTATCGATGCATTCGTTGACTTAGTGAAAGTAGCCGTAGCCGAACGCGGCCGGTATATTGTGGAGTAAGAAAGATTAAACAGCCTGACCGTAACCAACAACAAGGTGCTAAAAGCAATCGTCCTGCATTAAATGATGAGATTCGTGCGAAAGAAGTACGTCTCGTTGGCGCTGACGGAGAACAAAAAGGCATCGTTTCACTTGCTGAAGCGTTGCGTGCTGCAGAAGAAGTTGATCTTGACCTCGTTGAGATCGTTGCGAATGCAGAGCCGCCTGTTTGTAAAATCATGGATTACAACAAGCATTTATTTGATCTGAAGCAAAAGCAAAAAGATGCTAAGAAAAAGCAGCATCAAGTTCAGGTTAAAGAGATCAAGTTGCGTCCTGGTACAGACGTTGGTGATTACAATGTTAAGTTGCGTGCTATTCTGAAATTCCTTGAAGAAGGCAACAAAGTTAAAATTACTCTACGTTTCCGTGGTCGTGAGATGGCTCACCAACAATTGGGTCTTGCTCAATTACAAAAGATTGAAGCTGATGTGGCTGAAATCGGTGTAGTGGAACAAGCACCAAAAATGGAAGGCCGTCAAATGGGTATGTTACTTGGTCCTAAAAAGAAAAAGTAAAACCGATTTAGAGAAAAAGCCCTGCACATGCAGGGCTTTTTTATATGTTGATTGAAGGGATATAGGTACATCCTGAGTTGGTAAAGAGAGGAACGACTGTAGTTGGGGTATAAATCATCAGTTGAATATTTCCATCAGGCAGTACTTTAGTGAAGTCTAATAAACGTATATTTTAAACTTCTCGAATCATTTTGTGGCTTGAGTAGAAAATGTAATTATTTCGACAGGTAAACTCGTACTTATGCATAGAAAATTCTAGATGGATGGTAAAACTGAATAGGTTTAGAGTGTTTACTGTCTTGAAAGATGACCCAAAAAGGATTTTTTATATTGCACATCAGCACATCAGGAAATTCGTTGCTCAAAGTACCTGTAGATTTGATCTATAAAAAAAGCCGATACTTTTGCATCGGCTTTTTTTGTGACTCATTAAGTTCGATGCTTTATTCGAGATGAACTGTTTTTTCAGTAGACTCTGTATTTTCTAACAGAAGTTTTTTGCCAATTGGAATTTGTCGAGGTAATTTCTCTTCTGGAATGATACGCTCTAAGTCGATCACTAATAAGCCATTTTCATAATCTGCTTGTTGAACTTCAATATGTTCATCTAAGCGAAGCGATAATTTAAATGAACGACGCGCAATTCCTTTATGAAGATATTCGGTTTGTTCAGATTGAATAGCTTCCGGTTTTCCTGTGATTGAGAGAAGTTGATTTTCAAGACTGATATTTAACTCATCTTGACTAAATCCTGCAGTAGCGACCACGATGCGATATCTGTTCTCACCTTTTTTTTCAATGTTATAAGGTGGGTAGTTTGGAGCATCACTTTGCATTGCGTAATCAATAAAATCGTTTAAACGATCAAAACCAATACTACGACGAAACAATGGATGAAGATTTAAGTTACTCATGATTAAAACCTCCTGAGGTCAGCAAAGTCATAAAAATAAGAATGTTGTTCTGTCATGACTATCATCAACAGAACCAGATGATCATCATTAATCTGGCAATTTTTTATATAGGTTCAGACCGAAATTTTTCAATAATAAATTCAAAAAAATTTTAAAATTATTTTATAAATAATTGATTTTTTATAATTTATAAATAAAAAATTTCTATCCTTGTTGTTTGGTTTGAAATGATTTATGGTGGATAAATCAATCAACAAAGGGCATATGGAGCCTGAACTGTAATGATCGATTTATATTATTGGGGAACACCCAACGGATTAAAAATAACAATTGCACTCGAAGAAATGGCTTTAGATTATCAAATCTATCCAATCAATATCTTAGAAAATGATCAGTTCCAAGCTGACTTTCTTGCGATTTCTCCTAATAATAAAATTCCTGCGATAGTTGATCAAAATGGACCAAATAATCAAGCAATTTCGATTTTCGAATCTGGTGCAATACTGCAATATTTAGGACGTAAAACGGGACAATTCTATCCTCAGCACGAAATCGCGAGGATTCAGGTTGAGCAGTGGTTGATGTGGCAAATGGGTGGTCTAGGACCGATGTTAGGTCAAAATCATCATTTCGCTAAATTTGCTAAAGAGAAAATCCCTTATGCGATCGAGCGCTACATTACAGAAACCAAAAGATTATATGGGGTGCTCAATAAGCAGTTAGTTGGGCAAGACTATGTGGCAGGTGAGTACTCTATTGCGGATATGGCAATTTTCCCTTGGTTGATGCGGCACGAGTGGCAAAGTATTCATTTAGCAGAGTTTGCTGAGGTGGAAGCTTATATTCAACGTATCCAACAGAGACCAGCGGTACAAAAGGCGCTTGCACTACTAAAGTAGATCACGGATTTAAGTGTGATAAACTTTACATATCTAAACCACCATTTGGTGGTTTTTTTATGGAGAACTGCCATGAAGGATTTTTTTTTAAATTTTAGCAAAATTGTTGAATCTAATTCAAAAGTATACTGGGCAATTATTGCTGGTATTTTACTCTGTGTTGCTTCTTATATCGTCGAAATATTTCATGTGCAAAATATCATTGCAGCAATCGAACCAGATTCTAGGGATCAATTAAAACAGGTGATTCCAGCAATTACGAGTAAATATACGGTGCTACGTGTCATCATAGTAGTGTTGGCAATTGCGTGGTCGATAAAAGAATATCGCAAAACGCAGAAACTTTTAGCGGCGAACAAGTCCAGTTAATGAATCTGATTTTATTGTTCTTAAGTGCCTTTGGAGCCGCCACTTTATTGCCCTTACAGTCCGAAGCAGTATTGTTGGGGTCATTTGCTTTAAAACAATTTTCGCCGTGGATGCTTATTTTTGTTGCAAGTGTAGCGAATGTGATGGGTTCATGCGTTAATTGGTGGTTGGGCTTAAAAATAGAGCAGTTTAAAACCAAAAAGTGGTTTCCATTTAAGTCAGATCAAATGATTCGTGCTCAACGGGCTTATCAGCAGTATGGTACATGGTCACTTCTTTTAAGTTGGGTGCCTATCATTGGTGATCCAATCACCTTAATTGCAGGAATCTTGAAAGAAAAATTCTGGAAATTTATCTTCGTGGTGGGTATAGCGAAAACAGGTCGATATCTATTTATCTACTGGGTGTATCTTGGTTTGTTCTAAATTTTCGTAGAGTAAAACTCATCAAGATTAATTTGTCTGAATCAAGATTAACGGTGCTTTTGTTTTGCGCAAAGATGCTATAGAATACTCGCTCCCTTACCTGCAGGTCGTATTGTAATGGTGCAAACGAGCCGAACAGGTGTTCAAAAGAGGTTGTTATGCCTAAGATGAAAACTCGCCGTGGTGCAGCAAAACGCTTCAAAGCGACTGCTAACGGTTTTAAGCGTAAACAAGCGTTCAAACGCCACATTTTGACCAAAAAATCTGCTAAGCGTATTCGTCAATTGCGCGGCTGTGTAATGGTTCACGTAAGTGACGTTGCTTCAGTTCGTCGTATGTGCCCGTACATCTAAGGAGATTATAAATGGCTCGTGTAAAACGTGGTGTACAGGCTCATCGCCGTCACAAAAAAATTCTTGCTCGCGCTAAAGGTTACTATGGTGCTCGTTCACGCGTTTACCGCGTAGCGTTCCAAGCGGTAATCAAAGCAGGTCAATATGCTTACCGTGACCGTCGTCAAAAGAAACGTCAATTCCGTGCTTTATGGATTGCGCGTATCAATGCTGGTGCACGTCAAAATGGTTTGTCGTACAGCCGTATGATCGATGGCTTGAAAAAAGCTCAAGTGATCATCGACCGTCGCGTACTTGCTGACATCGCTATGCATGACGCAGTTGCATTTGCTGCTTTAGCTGAAAAAGCTAAAGGCGCATTAGCTGCTTAATCATCGTAGATGAGAAAAAGACCGCTTTTTAGCGGTCTTTTTTATTTTCATTGTTTACGATCAAATAAAGCCAAGAGATTAGTATGAATAAAATTATGGTCGTCGGTACAGCAGCATCTGGGAAAACAACCTTTGCACGTAAGTTGGCTGCTCAACTGCAAGTCGATCATATTGAACTTGATAATCTCTTTTGGTTGGATAACTGGACTGAGTCATCTTCAATAGAATTTCAAGAAAAATTTATAAATCGTGTTAGGTCTATGAATAAGGGCTTCGTGATTGATGGTAATTATTCTCTGATTCAAAATTTAATCTTAAGTGAGATCGACACTGTGATGTGGTTGGATTTTTCACTACGCGTAAATCTTTATCGTGTGATTAAGAGGTCGCTATACCGTGTGATTAGCCAAAAGAAAATATGGAAAAATTCTAACAATAGAGAACATTGGGCGAAATTGTTAAGTAAAGACTCAATAATATTGTGGGTAGTCCAAACACATGGGAAAAATAGACTTAAATATTTGCAGATGATGAATGCCACTCAATATCATCATATAAAGTGGCTACATTTTCATAAAACTGAACAATTAGATGAATTTTTAAAACATCACAGTCCAAAATAGTAAGCGCAGAAACAGATTATTGCAGTGACTAAAATGAGGGCAAACACATTTGATTTACCTGTTTTAGGTGTGGGTTGGTGAGAACTGGAATCATTGTTGAAAAAGCGTTTTCCATGTTGAGTATGTGTTAAGGCTTCATCCAAAGGGGAGTGAATTTCGGGGCTTTTTAAATGAGCAGTTTTATAGTGATTTGCTACTTTAGTAATGAATTTTGCACTCAGGTCATCTAACTTTTGTTGAAATACCTTCAGTTGTTTTTCTTCCTCAAGAGATTCTTGATGATCTTGCTCCAAAAGCTTTCGTTTTTGAATCTTTAAATGTTGTTCTAGATGCATGAAACGCACTAAGGTTTCATTGGCATAAGGTGCTGCATAATCTTGTGGCAGTAATGGTAAGGCAGCTCCAGCGTTGGAGGGTGATTGATCGTCAGTACCATAAAAGATTGCGCCACGTTTAACGGATTCCACCCCTTGTGCTAATGCGCGATCGAACAGCTCATTCTCTGTGTAGTCGTGAATATCATTCCAATTAGGTGCTTGAAGATCTGCCTCAACACGTTTGATATGTTGGGTGGATAGATCAAAACGCCAAAATGTTTCAATTCGTGCAGGGAGTGTTTGGTTGTTTGGTATGTCGAAGTCTTGTTCAGAACTATACCATTCGGCAAGTTCTTTACCACAGATCCATGCTGTTTTTACATTGCGGTGATGACTGACAATGAAATGGGGATATGGTAAAAGCTCAACATTTGGATTGGGATTTTTTTCATCGATTAATAAACTTGAGTTATGTAGGCTTAAGCGTGTGACACCCTGACGTTTTAAGCTTTCTAACCAAACTTGGAAATGTTGTGCCAATAAGTGTTGCGTATTTAAATCTCGAAAAAGGAAATGGTGCTGATTAAAAATCGCATGATTTTTCCAGTGTTGAAAACTTAAATCCTGACTTAAAAACTCATTGCCGTAAGTCACGAGTGTGAGCTGTTGTTTCCAAATTTGATCTAATGCCATGACATATCTTCTCAATGATCATTGCGCATATCTTAAACTTTTTATAAATGTAATTTCCAATTTAATTCCACATCCAATTTTAACACTTGCTGATCTTCATACGGAGCTATAAAAGCTGTTAGAATGCGCAGTTATATTATTTTTTATATTTGTTGCTTTGAGAGTTACTATGTCACTGGAAGCCCTGACCACTGAAGCGCTCGCTGCCATTGCAGCAGCTCAAGACCTTGCAACACTCGATCAGGTTCGAGTGCAATTTACGGGTAAGAAAAGCCAGCTTGCTGAACAATCGAAAGCACTGGGTAAAATGGATCCGGAAGAGCGTAAGGTTTTTGGTGCGCAGATTCATTCAGTTCGAGAAGCGATTAATGGCGCATTAACTGAGCGTCAAACTGCATTACAAAAAGCTGCACTAGAACAAAAATTAGCAAGTGAACAGATCGACATCACGTTGCCTGGTCGTGGTCAACAGGTGGGCAGTATCCACCCAGTGACCCAAGTACAAGAGCGTATTTGTCAATTCTTCACGAAAGCAGGTTTTTCTGTTGCGACTGGTCCAGAGGTTGAAGATGACTATCACAACTTTGAGGCATTAAATATTCCTGGTCATCACCCTGCGCGTGCAATGCACGATACCTTTTACTTCGATGTAAACCATTTGCTTCGTACGCATACCTCTGGTGTACAGATTCGAACGATGGAAACACAGCAACCACCAATTCGTATTGTATGTCCAGGTCGTGTGTATCGCTGTGACTCAGACCAAACACATTCTCCGATGTTCCACCAGATTGAAGGTTTGTACGTTGCAGAAAATACGAGCTTTGCTGAGTTAAAAGGATTATTGGTTAATTTGCTGAATGAGTTCTTTGAAAAAGACTTGAAAGTACGTTTCCGCCCATCTTACTTCCCATTCACAGAACCAAGTGCTGAAGTCGACATCATGGATGAGCGAGGAAAATGGTTAGAAGTATTAGGTTGTGGCATGGTACATCCAAATGTTCTTCGTTCAGCGGGTATTGATCCAGACAAGTACAAAGGCTTTGCATTTGGTTTAGGTGTTGAACGTTTTGCAATGCTTCGTTATGGCATAAACGACTTGCGTATGTTCTACCAAAATGATGTGCGTTTCTTACGCCAGTTTGCTTAAAACTTTTTATTAAATCCTCTCCTAACTTGAGGAACTCCACAGAATCATTTGGGGTTCTCTCCCTTAGCAAAGGGGGTTAGAGGGAGGATTCTAGAGATTTGAATTACAGGTTTTATATCAATGAAAATTAGCGAAAATTGGCTACGCACATGGGTTAACCCAGCCATCGATAGCGATACTTTATCTGACCAACTGACCATGCTTGGCCTTGAGGTAGATGATTTATCTCCTGCTGCAAAACCATTTACAGGTGTGGTTGTAGGTGAAGTACTTACGGTAGAACAGCACCCAGATGCAGATCGTTTACGTGTAACGACTGTCAACATTGGTGTGGGTGAACCATTACAAATCGTCTGTGGTGCACCTAATGTACGTGCAGGAATGAAAGCACCCGTAGCAACCATCGGTGCAGTATTGCCAGGTGATTTTAAAATCAAAAAAGGTAAGCTTCGTGGTGTTGAATCACAGGGTATGCTGTGCGGTGCATCTGAAATTGATTTAGAAGATAAAATCGACGGTCTACTCGAGCTTCCCGCGGACGCGCCAGTCGGTGTAAACGTACGTGAATATCTAGACCTTGATGACAACGTGATTGATATTAGTATCACACCAAACCGTGGTGACTGTTTCAGTATTCGTGGGATTGCACGTGAAATTGGTGTGATTAACCAAGTTCCCGTGACTGCGCCTGAAATTAAAGAAGTGGCTGCAACGATTGCTGATGAAAAGAAGGTCGTTGTATCTACTGAAGGTTGCCCACGTTACTTAGGTCGTGTGATCAAAAACGTCAACACCAAAGCGCCAACTCCTGAATGGATGGAGCGTGCACTGGCTCGTTCTGGTATCCGTCAGCACAGTATCTTGGTTGATATTACCAACTATGTATTAATGGAGTTGGGTCAACCGCTTCACGCATTTGATGGTGGTAAAGTTCAAGGTGCGGTACACGTTCGTCAAGCAACTGCAGGTGAAAAACTTGTTCTCTTGAATGAGCAAGAAGTTGAAATGCAAGACAACGTGATGGTGATTGCAGATGACGAAAAAGCATTAGCAATTGCGGGCATCATGGGTGGCTTGTCTTCATCGGTGACAGACGCAACGACTGAAATCTTCCTTGAATCAGCATTCTTTGCACCGCTTCATATCGCAGGTCGTGCGCGTAGCTTCGGTTTACATACAGATGCGTCTCAGCGCTATGAGCGTGGAGTAGATTTCGAACTTCCAATGATCGCAATGCACCGTGCATCTCAGTTGATTTCTGAGCTTGCAGGTGGTGAATTTGGTCCAATTACGGTAGCAGAAAATCCAGCAGTATTACCAACACGAGAAGCAATCGAGCTTGAGCAGGCGCAAGTTGATCAACTTCTTGGTTATAAAGTTGACTCTGACTTTATTACTGATGCGTTAACACGTCTAGGTTGTCAGGTAGCAATTAAAGCACAAGGTCAATGGTCTGTCGTACCGCCATCACATCGTTATGATATGGCAATCTACCAAGACTTAATTGAAGAGGTTGCGCGTATTCATGGTTATGACAACATTCAAATCAGCTTGCCTGTGATTGATGTGAAACTTGCAAAATACCAAGATCAATTTGAAGTTGCACAATTACGTCAAACTTTGGTTGCTCTTGGTTATCAAGAGGCAATCAGCTTTAGTTTTGCTGATCTAAAACTTGAAAAACAGTTAAATCCAAGTGTAAATCCTTTGGCATTGGCAAATCCAATTTCAAGTGATTTGGCGGTAATGCGTTCGACTTTACTTTCAAGCTTAATTCCTTGTGTCCAATACAACGTTAATCGTCAACAAAGTCGCGTACGCTTCTTTGAGCTTGGCTTACGTTTTGATTATCAAGAAGCCACCAGTATTCATGATCTTAAGCAAATACCTACACTTGCGATTGTGGCAACAGGTGCGAAGAATCAGGAATCTTGGCATGCTAAACCTCAGCCAATGGATTTCTTCGATTTTAAAGGTGAAATTGAGGCTGTATTGGCGGCTGGGCGAGTTCAAGTAGAATATGTGCGTTCAGAGCGTTCATGGTTACATCCAGGTCAATCTGCTGAAATTTTAGTGGACGGACAATCGATTGGTTATATTGGTCGTTTACATCCATCGCTTGAAGATGAGCTTGATCTCGCAACGACATGGGTAGCAGAACTCGATCAATCGTCTGTTTTGCAAACTTATGTATCTAATTTTACAGAATTATCACGATTTCCTTCAGTGAGACGTGATATTGCAGTTTTAATTAGTGATAAGATTAATGTTAGTGAAATTCAGCAACTTATCGAAAAAACTGGAGGAGAGTTACTTGATTCTTCTTGGTTATTCGATGTGTATACGGGTCAAGGTGTAGAAGAGGGTAAACGTTCATTGGCGTTTGCACTTTTATGGCAGCATCCGAGTCGCACGCTTGAGGATGCTGAAATTAAATCTGGTATGGATAATATTTTACAAGTGTTAGAAAACACTTACCAAGCGACATTGAGGGCCTCATGACAGCATTAACAAAAGCAGAAATGGCTGATCATTTGAGTGAGCTGACGAGTTTAAATCGTCGTGAAGCTAAACAAATGGTTGAGTTGTTTTTTGATGAAATTAGCCAGGCATTAATTGCAGGTGAACATGTCAAATTATCGGGTTTTGGTAATTTCGAACTGCGTGACAAGCGTCAGCGTCCAGGGCGTAATCCAAAAACAGGTGAGGAGATTCCTATTTCTGCACGCCGTGTAGTGACCTTCCGTGCTGGTCAAAAGTTTAGACAGCGTGTAGGGACAGAGCAAGTTGATTAATCGCTTGATCAAATAACATTAAAAAAACCTGAGCTCAGCTCAGGTTTTTTTATGCTCTTAACTTTATGCGTATTCATAAAATTCAACGCATAAAAAAGAGAACCAAAGGTTCTCTTTTTTTCGAATAATCTAAACTTTAGATTATTGAGCAGCAGAAGCAGCAGCAGTAGCGTCAGCAGCAGCGTCAGTAGCTTCAGCAGCAGCATCAGTAGCTTCAGCAGCAGCAGCGTCAGCTTGAGCAGCAACTTCAGAAGAAGCTTCAACAGCAGCAGCGTCAGCAGCCACAACAGCTTCAGAAGCAGCTTCTACAGCTTCAGATGCAGCAGCGTTTGCATCAGCAGCAGCTTCTTCAGTTTTTTTAGCACAACCAACGAAAGCTAAAGTAGTAGCAACGGCAGCAGCAATAGCAATTTTTTTGAATAACATGGCATCACTCTCATTAAAATAAATTGAGACAAAAAACCCGGTTAGTCTGTTGTGTGCTTTTATTATTCCTAACGTTAGTAAGGTTAATAACGCATGGAGCAGCCTAACTGGTATGCCGACATGCTATCACTGAGTATTTTGAATTACTACTAGGCGAAATGAAAAAATGCTTAAAAAATGAGAAATTTGACCCTATTTTTAACAGAAAATTACAATCATTTTTGCATTTTGAATTGGATAAATACTAAGTAAATACTTAAAAAATAAAGGGAATTAAAATACAAGATGATAAAAATCACATACTTGCAAGAAAAGTTACATTCAAAAGTCGGTATTGTGTATTTATGTAAATGGTGTCAACCCAAATAAAAGGCCATCAGTAAATGATGGCCTTTTGCGTATTAGTTGGCAGCTTTGCGTTTCATTTGATCGAAGAAATCATCATTGGTCTTGGTTTCCTTCATGCGATCAAGTAAGAATTCCATCGCAGCAAGTTCATCCATAGGATGGAGAAGCTTACGTAAAATCCAAACCTTACGAAGTTTATCTTCATCCATGAGGCGTTCTTCACGACGTGTACCAGATTTCTTGATATTCATCGCAGGGAATACACGTTTCTCAGCAATACGGCGATCAAGCGTAATTTCTTGGTTACCTGTACCTTTGAATTCTTCGTAAATTACTTCATCCATTTTACTGCCAGTTTCAATCAAAGCAGTAGAAATGATCGTAAGTGAACCACCTTCTTCGATATTACGTGCAGCACCGAAAAAACGTTTTGGACGTTCTAAAGCGTGGGCATCAACACCACCAGTTAAAACTTTACCTGATGATGGAATAACCGTGTTATATGCACGTGCTAAACGTGTAATTGAGTCAAGCAAAATAACAACGTCTTTTTTGTGTTCTACCAAACGTTTCGCTTTTTCAATCACCATTTCAGCGACTTGAACGTGACGTGCAGGTGATTCATCAAATGTTGAAGCAACAACTTCACCACGAACGGTACGTTCCATTTCTGTTACTTCTTCTGGGCGCTCATCAATGAGAAGAACGATTAGGAAGCATTCAGGATTATTACGAACAATAGATTGAGCAATGTTTTGGATTAACATTGTCTTACCAGCTTTAGGTGGTGCAACAATTATTGAACGTTGACCTTTACCAATTGGAGCAACTAAATCGACAACACGCGCAGTTAAATCTTCAGTCGAACCATTTCCTAACTCCATCACTAATTGTTCAGTTGGGAATAAAGGCGTTAAGTTTTCGAAAAGAATCTTATTGCGAGAGTTTTCTGGCGTGTCGTAGTTAATTTGATTCACTTTTAAAAGTGCAAAATAACGTTCGCCTTCTTTTGGTGGACGAATCGTACCTGTAATCGTATCCCCAGTGCGCAAATTGAAGCGGCGAATTTGAGAAGGGCTGACATAAATGTCATCTGGACCCGCAAGGTAAGACCCTGCTGCAGAACGTAAAAAACCGAAACCATCAGACAGAATTTCAAGAACACCATCGCCGAAAATTTCTTCACCATTCATAGCATGGCGTTTCAAAATGGCAAAAATAATGTCTTGCTTACGGTTACGTGCCATTCCTTCAAGGCCCATGAACTCAGCAATTTTGATGAGTTCGCCTATCGGTTTTTTCTTGAGTTCAGTTAAGTTCATAAATGGTCGATTGAATAAAAAGGAAGTGTGGAACACAGATAGAATAGAAGCAAAAGACATCCGCAGTGCAAGAAAAGAGCAGCAATTGATTTGCACAATAACAAACTCAGAATCTAGTAAGTTCTTTCGAGGAGAAATGTGTAAACAATTTCTTTAGCCGAGCGGCGATCTTATGTTTTGTGTATTGTAAGAAACGAGGAGAAATTGTCCAAGTGTTTCTTGATCATGCAATATAAGTGAGATATGGCTCTTTGTCAATTTTACCGTCAAAAAAAGCGCCAAAAATTTGACGCTTTCAAGGCAATTAAAATTGAAAGAATTAGATATTTTCTTCAATAAAAGCTGCAAGTTTAGATTTAGGAGCTGCACCAACTTGTTGAGCAACAACTTCACCATTTTTGAACATCAATAAAGCTGGGATATTACGAATATTGTAATTTACAGCAGTTTGTTCGCATGAAGTTACGTCAACTTTTACGATTTTAACCTTACCTTCGTATTCAGTTGCTAAAACTTCAAGTACAGGAGCAATAGCTTTACATGGCGCACACCAGCCTGCCCAAAAATCAACAAGAACTGGCGTGTCAGAATTTAAAACGTCAGCTTCAAAATTAGCATCAGTTGTATTAACAATATTAGCAGACATGGAATTTGCTCCGAATAATTTTTTGAAAACGGTCTATCTATGTATATAAGTATTACATAGACCACTTTAACAAAGTAGGGGATAGGGTTTATTTTCGGACTAAATTCTGTAAATGTCTAATTGATGCTCACGATTTCCATGATCGGTGTAACACAATTGTCATATATGATGATTTTTTAAATAGTCGTTAAATTGACTAAATAAATGGCTTTTAAATTACAGTTATGTGAATTAATCTAGGCACAATTCTGGTTGAACTTAGCGCAACAATGTCTGATTTTTTGATTGATGAAGAACTCCTTGCAGCCATTGATATGGGCTCAAACAGCTTCCACTTGGCGATTGCTCGAGTTGATCATGGTGAGGTAAAAAAAGTCGCATCGATGTCTGAAAAGGTCCAATTGGCCGCAGGTTTAGATGAAAATAAAAATTTGACAGAAGCTGCTCAACAACGTGGTTTAGCATGCTTAGCTCGATTTGTAGGGCGCCTAAGTTCAGTCCAATCCAATCGCTTAAGAATTGTCGCCACCAATGCGTTGCGCCAAGCTAAAAATGGGCATGAATTCATTCAAAAAGCAGCTGAAATTCTGCCTAAACCTATTGAAATTATTGCTGGTCGTGAAGAAGCACGTTTAATTTATTTAGGTGTATCACATACTATGGCGAACAGCGGTCGCCGTTTGGTGATTGATATTGGTGGTGGCTCGACTGAGTTAATCATTGGTGAAGAGTTTGAGCCGATTCATACTGAATCCGTGCAAATGGGATGTGTTGCATTTACGAAGGCCTATTTTGCAGACGGCGATATTAATCCAAAAGCTTTCGATCGTGCGGTGACTGCTGCACGCAAAGAAATCTCGGGTATCGCGACAACTTATCGTGCGGCAGGATGGGATACTGTTGTTGGTTCAAGTGGAACCATTAAAGCCTGTCGTCAAATTGCGGTAAATATGGGCTGGAGCGATGATCAGGAAAACTTGACGCGTGAAGGCTTGGAAAAACTTAAAGATAAATTACTCAAATACAAACATATTTCAGACATGGAATTTGAAGGTCTTAAGGAAGATCGTCGTGCAGTCCTACCTGCGGGTATTGCGATTTTATACGCTGTATTTGAAGTTCTTCAAGTTGATAAACTGGTCTATTCAGATGGCGCCTTACGAGAAGGTGTAATGTATGATTTACTCGGGCGTTTCCAGCATGAAGATATTCGAGATCGTAGCGTACAAGCCTTGATGGGGCGTTATGGTGCTGATCAAAAACAAGCAGAACGTGTTGTTGAAACGGCTCAACAATTATTTGATAGCGTGGCAGGAACGCTTGGTCTAAATAATGACGATAGTGATTTGCTACGTCGAGCTGCTTATCTTCATGAAATAGGTTTAGCGATTAGTCATAGTGGTTATCATCGTCATGGCGCATATTTGCTTCAGCATTCTGACATTGCTGGTTTTTCACAAATTGATCAAAATCATTTGTCACATTTGGTCGCTCATCATCGCCGTAAATTGCGTGCTGAAGCAAAAAATGATGTGACGAAAGTCGGTGGAATTAAACTTGTCTATCTATGTTTGCTCCTTCGTCTCGCAATTTTGCTGAATCACAGCCGAAGCGATGAGATGCTTCCTGCCATTGAATTAAAGATATTAGATGAGCAACAATGGCAACTGAAAGTTTCTGGTGATGCAAAACAATGGCCTTTGTTGGTTGCAGAGCTGCATGATGAGCAGGTGCAATTTAAACATTGGGATATCGTTTTGAATATTCAGTCGGAACAATTTATTGGCTAACAAAAGCTGATAAACGAATTTTATTAGTTAACTACGTTATAGTTAATTTAGGGATATTCATCGACTTATGAAAAATAAAGCTGCTCAATCTAAAGCATGGAAAACGGTTCAAATTGCGCGTCATCCAGATCGCCCACAATTTTTAGATTATGTGAGCGAAATTTTTACAGAATTTGATGCACTTCATGGTGACCGTTTATATGGTGATGATGGTGCAATGGTTGGCGGTTTAGCGCGTTTTAATGGTCAGGCTGTGATGGTGGTTGGTCAACATCGTGGTCGTAGTACACGTGAAAAGTTACAGCATAATTTTGGGATGAGTAATCCAGAAGGCTATCGCAAGTCTCAGCGTTTACTTGATATGGCTGAACGCTTTAATCTTCCAGTTTTCACATTTATTGACACCATGGGTGCATACCCTGGTGTTGGTGCTGAAGAGCGTGGACAAGCAGAAGCAATTGCTACGAGCCTAGCTCAGCTCTCAAGTTTAAAAGTACCTGTCATCGCGACTGTTCTAGGCGAGGGTGGTTCTGGCGGCGCATTAGGCATTGGCGTTGCAGATCGTGTGATTATGCTCTCTCACAGTATTTACTCTGTGATTTCACCTGAAGGTTGTGCCTCAATTCTTTGGAAAACTGCTGAAAAAGCTGAGCAAGCGAGTGAAGCACTTGCACTCACTGCGGATAAACTGAAAGAACTTGGTATTGTTGAGTATGTTGTAGATGAAGGTGAGGGTGCTCATCTTCAGCCAGACGTAGTCATGGATAAATTAAAACATGTGTTACAAGCTGCACTTGATGAGCTTGTTCCAATGGATGCAAATGCAAGATGCGAAGCACGTTACCAACGTTTAATGAAGTTTGGCAGCGACAATTCAGGTCTAGCTTCTTAAAACAAATTGCCAAATTTGGTGATGAACACACGTTCTTAGTGGGATGCAGTGGCGGCATGGATTCCATGCTGTTGCTGTATATCATGTCTCAATTAATTCCCCAAAAAATCCGTGCGATTAATATTAACCACCAGTTGCAATCTGCAAATCAGGAATGGGCTGAATTCGTCCATCAATTTTGTATAGCAGCGCACATCCCTGTGGTTCTCGAGACAGTTCAAGTTGCTGAGGGGAATTTGGAACAGCAAGCTCGAGCAGCACGCTATCAAGCTTTTAAACATCATTTATCCGACACAGATATTTTAGTACTGGCACATCATCAGCAGGATCAAGCTGAGACCGTATTATTACGTTTGTTCTCTGGTGCTGGAATACAGGGGTTGTCCGCGATGAAATTATTAGATTCACGTGAAGACATCATTATTTGGCGACCATTATTGAATCTAAGTCGTGAGCAGATTTGCCAATGGGTAGAACAACTCAAATTGCCCTACGTGGATGACCCGACCAATTTTGATACGCATTATGATCGAGCTTGGTGCCGTCATGAGCTTTGGAATATTTTGCAAAGCCGATTCCCTAAAATGCAACAGGCGATTGTGAGAACTAGTGTGCTGATGCAAGATGCGGATGAAATTTTGCAAGAGGTTTTACAGCAAGATTTGGCGTTCTGTGGCGATGATGATCATCTAGATTTACGACAACTCAATCAATTAAGTTTAGCAAGAAGAAGACAACTTTTATCCAATTGGATGAAAGGTAAGGATCAATACCGTCCTGCATTTGAGATGGTAGAGCGGTTGACTGAAGAAGTTATTTTGGCGAAACCTGATGCACAAGCAGCATTGCATTGGAATGGACAATATTATGTTCGTTTCCAAAACATCTTATATCGAGTTGCTAAGGATGAATACTTAGCAGAATCGAATACAACTGATTCAGAAATAAAATTTGAAATCCAGCAAGTTGTAAATTTAGCTTCGGGTCAATTTAAGATCTGCCAACATCAGGAAGAGTATGGTCTGCGTACAGAACTTTTAAATCAGCCTTTGACATTGCATTATCGTCAAGGTGGGGAAAAAGTCCATTTGCATGGACGTGTGGGGAAATGGCCATTAAAAAAAGCAATTCAAGAGGCACAAATTTTTCCATGGAAGCGTCATACTATTCAAATTTTAAGCTTAGATAATGTTATGCTTGGTGTTTTCACGCCAAAAGGGTTTTGGCTGGCTGAATCAGAGTATTGTGAAGTCGGTGGTTGGCAGCCAAAGTTAGTTTCATCGCTATAAAATCAAGGTTGAGAGTCGTTCATGAGTGTTGCGTTAAACTGTAATATTTGTTTCATTGGTGGTGGTAATATGGCTCAAGCCCTAATTGGAGGGTTGATTAGTCGTGGTTTACCAACAACGCGTATTACAGTTTCCGATCCTGTAGAACGTGTGAGAGAGTTATTAAAAGAAAAAGAAATTCAAGTTACAGACAATAATGAAGACGCGATCCAAAATGCTGATGTTGTTGTTCTGGCGGTGAAACCACAAGTACTGGCACAAGTTCTTAAACCGTTAAAAGATAAATTTGAGAATAAGTTAATTGTTTCGATTGTAGCAGGAGCTGAAATTGCAACGATTGCTGCATTAACGGGGACGGAGTTTATCGTTCGTGTCATGCCTAATACACCTGCATTGGTTCAAACAGGTGCCCATGGTTTATATGCTCATGACGTTGTTGACCAAGCAAAGCGTGAATTGGCAAGTCAGATTTTAGCTGCAACAGGCTTAACACTTTGGGTAAACTCAGAAGAGCAAATTGATGCAGTAACTGCGGTATCGGGGTCAGGTCCAGCGTACTTTTTCTATATGATGGAAAGTATGATTCGTGCTGGGAAAAATTTAGGCTTGGATGAGAAAACTGCAACAGCATTAACGCTACAAACAGCTCTCGGTGCTGCACAAATGGCGATCACCAGTTCTAATACGCCATCTGAACTGCGTAGAAATGTGACATCACCAAATGGTACAACTCAAGCGGCCTTGGAAGTTTTTGATCGAGCGCAAATTTCACAGAATATTCAAGCTGCTCTTGCGGCTGCAAAAAAACGCAGTCAGGAGCTCGCTCAGGAATTAAGTGATAGTTCTAAATAATTAAATTTTAGGAAAATTGAAGTATGGGTGCGAACTCTGCGCTATTTTTTGACATTATCATTAATGTTGCGATTTTATTGGTATTTTTCCGTTTTTTAATGCAATTGGCGGCAGTCAGTCCATATAACCCTGTTGTGCTATCGACAGTGAAAGCAACTAAAATTGTAGATGTGTTTGGGCGAATCTTGCCAACTGTGGCACAGGGGCGTGTAAATCTAGCAGCTTTAGTGCTGATCGTGTTGTTGTATTTTCTTAAGGTATTTGGCTATAAATATTTAAATTCCTTACCAACAGGCGATGCATTGTACTTTATTGGTTCAACAGTACTTTCAATGTTGCAGGCATTAATTTCAATTCTTAAATATTTGCTGTTTGCTTACATTATATGTAGTTGGATTTTGATGTTTTCACAAACACGTTCACCATATATTGAAGTGATTCAAGAATTAGCTGAACCGATGTTGGCACCATTCCGTAAAGTAATGCCAAATTTAGGGATGATTGATCTTTCTCCTATCCTTGCATTTTTTACACTTTATATTGCTGAAATCATGTTGAAATCAATTGGTTAAATCTAAATTGCGGATTTAAACAATCTCATAAAAAAGGACTCATTTGAGTCCTTTTTTACAATCTAAGAATCTTAGAAATTAGTGCGCTTCGCCCCAGTTTTTCCCTTTGCCGACTTCAACAACAAGTGGCACAGAGAGTTGAACAACGCCTTGCATTGCATCTGCGATTTTAATAGCGATCTCGTCAGCGATCGCTTCATCTACCTCAAACAATAATTCATCGTGAACTTGCAATAATAATTTGGCCTGATCTTTAGGTAAAATTTTATCTACTTCGATCATTGCCATTTTTATAATCTCCGCAGCAGAACCTTGAAGAGGCGCATTAATTGCAGCGCGTTCAGCTGCCTTTCGAATCATCATATTGCGCGCATCGATATCTGGTGTGTATAAGCGTCGCCCTGTAATGGTTTCAACAAAGCCTTGTTCTAATGCGACTTGTCGTGTGCGTTGCATATATTCATAAATGCCAGGATAGCGATGGAAATATTGTTTAATGTAATTTTGAGACTCTTCGCGTGTGAATCCCAATTGACGTGTTAAACCAAACTCAGACATGCCATAAAGTAATCCAAAGTTGACGGCCTTGGCTTGGCGACGTTGATCATTGGTTACATCATCCAAAGCAATATTTAATACTTCTGCTGCAGTACGGCGATGAACATCTTGGCCGTGATTAAACGCGTCAACTAAAGCCTCATCTTGTGAAAAATGTGCCATAAGACGTAGTTCAATTTGTGAGTAATCGGCAGCAAGTAAAACCCGACCTTCAGGTGCAACAAAAGCTTTTCGGATTTGACGACCGATCTCTTCGCGAATTGGAATATTCTGAAGATTAGGATCAGTAGAAGATAATCGTCCAGTTGCGGTTAAAGCTTGATGGTAGCTGGTATGAACACGATGACTTTCGTTATTGGCTTGTTTGATTAAACCGTCAGTATAGGTACTTTTTAATTTAGACAAGCCACGATATTCTAAAATAAGTGCAGCGATCGGGTGATCAATTTTCTCAAGAATGCTTTCGCTAGTACTGTATTGACCTGTTGAAGTTTTCTTACCACCTTTTAAACCTAACTTATCAAAAAGAATATCACCCACCTGCTTAGGTGAGCTGACATTAAAAGGTTGACCAGCGATTTCGATAATCTGATTTTCTAACTCTAGAATTGTATTAGAAAATTCTTGACCCAATTGATCGAGGAAACTCAAATCGAGCTGAATTCCATTTTCTTCCATCGTCGTCAGAACTGCAGCTGTCGGCATTTCGATTTGATGAAGAATATTGAGAAGCTCTGGGATTTCTTTAAGCTTACGCTCCAATACCTCATACAAACGATAGGTTACATGGGCATCTTCAGCGGCATAATGAGCTGCTGTTTCGATTTCAATTTGATTAAAGGTTTTTTGTTTAGCACCTTTGCCCGCCACTTGTTCGTAAGTGGTGGTTAAGTGGCTAAGATAAACGCGCGCAACGTCATCCATACCATGGCGCGTCGCCACAGCATTGAGCACGTACGAGGCAAGCATGGTGTCAAAGTACCAGCCTTGTAAATGAATTCCATGATTTTCGAGAATATGAGCATCATATTTTAAATGATGACCAATCTTCTCAATCTCAGCATTTTCTAAAATTGGTTTGATTTGCGCAAGAATAGCGTCGCGATCCAATTGCTCTGGAGCACCTTCATAATCGTGAGCAAGCGGAACGTAATATGCATCTTGGGCATCAAATGCCACAGAGAAGCCTACCATCTCTGCAACACGATAATCTAAACTTGTGGTTTCAGTATCGAAAGCAAAGCGTTTCTCAGTAGTCAATCTTTGAAAGAGTTTTTCCCAATCCGCTGGTGTTAAAACGGTATGGTAAGTTGCCTCGCCAAGCTGATCATCTACACTAGTTTGAACCGCTTGGTCTTCGATTTTCGATGTTGCAGTACTCGGTTTTGCGATAACTTGACTTGATTGTTTATACGCAGCACTATTTGGATTGTTGGGATGATCTAGAGACTGAAGTTGATTTCTAAACTCAAGTTCGGTGTAAAGCTGACGTAACTCTGCAACATTTGGATCTCGGAGTTTAAGATCATCGTAGGTCAGATTCATGTCTAAGTCACAAACAATACTTGCTAGCTGATTATCTAGCGCAATACCATCTGCATTGTCTTTAATATTTTGGCCTACTTTGCCTTTAATTTTATCGACATTTTCAAGAATTCCGCCTATTGAACCATATTCATTCAGCAGTTTAGCCGCAGTCTTTGCCCCGATACCAGGAACGCCCATGATGCCGTCAGAGGCATCTCCCATGAGGGTTAAATAATCAATAATTTGGTTCGGCCAAACACCAAACTTTTCAAAAACGCCATTCACATCCATGGGCTTGTCTTTAAAACTGTCTTCAAGTGTCACTTTGTCCGTGACCAATTGAGCCATGTCTTTATCGCCTGTGGAAATCAAGACTTGATAGCCTTCTTTTTCTGCACGTTTTGCCAGCGTACCGATGATATCATCGGCTTCCGCACCAGGTATGGCATGGAGTGGGATACCTAAAGCACGAATTAAATTATGTAAATACGGAATTTGTTGAGCGAGTTCGTCAGGCATGCTCGGTCGATCCCCTTTATATATTGGGGAAAGTTGATGACGGAAAGTTGGTTCAGGTGTGTCAAAAATGACAGCCATGTGTGTAGGTTGAACACGACGCATTAATTTTTGGATAGCAGAAATAGCTCCGCGAATTGCGTTGGTTTGTAAACCTGTTGACGTCGTTAGCGGTGGTAGTGCGTGATAAGCACGAAATAAAAAATATGACCCATCGACCAAGACAAATGGTGGCATTGAAACGTTCCTAATCCAATTAACTTTTTTATTGTACGTGATTTTCAGCAGTTGCGCTGATACAAGATTTGCAATCAAGTGTACAGAATATGCGATGAAAAACGCAAAATGCCAATTCTTGCTGAGGTATCATCAATCTAGTTAAAAAGGAATGATGTGTATGCTGAAGCAACATAGTGAAATAAAAATGATTTGGTTGATGCTACTCATCATAGTAGCGATCAGTGCTTGGGTTCTAGCGTTGCCGATCATTACGTTTTTATGTGTTGCTGCATTGATCATAAGTGTTATGCAATATGCCCATCATGTTGAAAAACCGCTTACCAACATTGAGCAACAGACTCATTATTCGAAGCAGAATACATCACGATTGCCCTTATATATTTCGTCATTTCTTGCACTAATTGGCAGCTTGTTCGATTGGACATGGTTGGTTGGATTAGGTTTAACACTCTGGATTTATTTTTTTCTAAACTGGTTGCGCCAACTTGAGGGACGATTAATTCAAATCGGTGCTTTGCAGGAAAAGCTAATAAAACTAGATCGAGACGATCAGACCAGCACCACAAGTATTTTACAAGATTCAGAGGGAATCCAGACAAATCAGCAGCATGATTTGGGTTTTTGGATGCAAATCAGACGATGGATCTTTCATGGGAATCCTGTTCTCAAAGTTGCGATTACCGTCCTAGTGATTGGGGTCGTCTTATTATTGAGATATATGGTTGAACATTGGACCTTAAGTCTTTCAATCAAACTTTTGGCTGTTGCTGTCATCGCCGTCATATGTGTTGCCTTTGGTTATCATATACAGAAAAAAAACCGCGGCTTTGGTCTTGCTTTACAAGGACTGGGTTTTGCGGGATTGTTATTAAGTATTCTATTTGCTTATCAGTATAATCTGTTAAATCTCATTAATACGATTACGCTTTACAGCTTGAGCATGCTGTCGTTGGTCATGCTGATTTTAAAACAGCGGTCAGTGGAGCTTTCCCTGATGGGAGTTTTGGTTGCTTATATTGCACCGTTCACATTACCTCATGCAGATTTTTCCTCAGCTCAATTACTGTCTTATTATCTAGCGGTCAATTGTGTTGTAGGTGTAATTTGTACATTACATCCATGGAAAATACTCACTCAAATAGCGTTGCTGCTCATTATTGTTATCGGTGGTGGTTATGCCTTTTTGAATGGCGGTGTTGCAGAGAGATTCGTTTTATCCTGTCTAGTTATTGCACATGCGAGTGTATTTATTTGGTTGGGTTTCAGATTTAACCAGCTCGCTACACATCAAAATCAAGCTCATTTAGGTCAGCGTATTATTGACTCCGCATTGATGTATGTCAGTCCCTTGGTCGCATATGCATTTTTACATCTCATGTATTTAGATCAAACATCGGTTCAAATTGCCTTGTGTTTGGGTTTTGCATTGACTCACTTTGCGATTTTTAAAGTTGTGCAGCATGCGAAATTTGATACGGCGATTAAACAAAATTATTTAATGTTAGGTTTTATTTTTCTAAGTTTTGTCCCGCCGATCTTTATCCCACAAGTATGGAGTGTGATCGGGTGGATTTTTGAAGGACTGCTTATTTTAATGTGGGGTTTGCATCGTGAGTTTAGGGTAGGGCGAACATTAGGTTATGCGTTGTTAACAGTTGGATTATTTTCGTATGTATACTATTTGATCGAGTTAGCATCAATTCCAAATATCATCCCATGGTTACTAGGTCTAAGTTATATCCTTGCGATTGTGGTCTCCAATGTTGTCATGCGTTATCAAAAACAGCTGACACTGTCAGATAAAATTTTCCTGTCTATTTTTTCTTTTTTTGCGAGTCTTTTACTGCTTTATCAAGGTGTGGAAAGTTTTAGTGAACCGATGAGATTAATCTACACACTTGCATTCACAACTGCGATTTATTTTGCTGCTAATTTAGTCTTACAACCGCGCCAAGTAGTCTCATGGTCATGGTTATTACCAAAATGGTTGGGGCTGATTCCTATTGTAGTGTTCGCAGCTATTATGCTGATCGATCAATACACTCAAGGAGTCATCGTCTGGCAGTCATTTGGTGAGCAAGGCTTGTTTATCTTGGTTTGCTTGGGCCTGAGCTATCTGTGGTTAAAACCAATTTCAAATGCTCAGTACGAAAATGAATGGATCGCCTTTGGTGGACTCGCTTCTTTAGCTTGTGCCAGTGTGGGTGTAGTTTCAATGTCACCTATGATGGGAGCTGTTCTTTTACCTTTGATACTTTATGGCTATAGTGTTTCTAAAACAAAAGACTTGAATAAGCTTTGGTTAACTAAGACTAGCCTCATTTTATTGTTGTGCTGGATTGTCAGCTCACAAATTTGGGTGGTAGAACCCTTTTGGAAATATTTTATCCCAATCTTAAACCCTATTGATTTCGTCAGTCTGACTGGTTTGTGGGTGCTTATTCAGGTGCTTCGCAGTCAAATCAGAATGGGGCTAGAGCGAACACTTGGCGCATTCTTGATCTTACTCGCTGTGCTATGGGTAAGTAGTTATGTACTTCTTAGAGCCTTACATTTTTATTTTGCTACACCTTATAACCAGTGGATCATTTGGCAAGATTCTGCAGTGCAATTGGCGTTGACATTATTGTGGGTGGTCATGGCATTCATTGTGATGAAATATGCCGCTATCATCCATAATCGAGTGGTATGGATGTTTGGTGCAAGTATTTTGGCGATCGTGACTTTTAAGTTGGTGTTGTTAGATTTATCCCATATCGGCACTCTAAGTCGAGTTTTATCATTTTTAGGCGCGGGAGGATTAATGTTGATTATTGCGTACATCGCTCCAGCGCCAGAGCAAAAACGAGTAGAAGAGACTAATGCTTGATCCTGAGATCAAGCATTAACCTTAATTCATTATAATTTAGGCTCTCTTTTGATTTCCTTAGCATTGGCGTATTGGTCTATTTCCTCATCTGTTAACGAGGGTTGTGGAGGGCGATCAACAAAACCCATTTTAGGTACAGGAATTTCAATATGGTGATCAACAAAACCGTTTCGAATCCTCTCTTGCATTTCATCACGCACTTTTAAAAAGTTTTCCTGTTGGCACCAAATGGCGAATAACAATTCGATTGAAGATTCACGGAATGCGGTTACCGTTACAGCAGGTTTGGGATCTGCTAACACTAAAGGATAGCTGTTTGCCACTTTTAATAAAACTTCTCGTACTTTAATGATGTCTTCATGAAAGTTGATTGCAAGTGTAATGGGGATGCGCCGTATCGGGAATTTAGAAAGGTTGTGTACGGGAGCACGAATTAATTGCTCATTAGGTAAACGGACATAGACATTATCTTGAGTCAGTAATTTCACAGACAGTAAATCAATGGAGATCACTTCGCCTTCGATGGTATGTCCACGAATTAACGTAATTTGAATGGTGTCACCAATTTCAAAAGAACCTTCACCAATCAAGAATAAACCGCTAATCAAGTTCGTCGCAGAGGTTTGGGAGGCAAAACCCAGCGCTACGGTCAAGATACCAGCAGCACCTAGAAATACACTTAATTTAAAACCTGCTTCTTTTAAACTCGCCATCACAAAGATGAGGAAAATAAAATAAAAAATACCGCGCCGCCATACCAAACGCTGATGAGCATTAAATTTGGCGCCGATCGTTCTAACAAAAGTATTGGAAACGACTCGAGCAAAAAGGAATCCAATAAAGCAAAGCACAATCGCAATAATAATTTCAGTTAAGCGATCCGTATTGATATTGGTAAATATACTTTTGAGGCTATCAGCAATGGTGCCGGTAAGACTATCTGCCATATGCCCCCCTTAGAAGAATGAATCAAACATGTTAAATAAAGTACTACCTGGGGCACGTGCTGGATTGACATAAATTACATCACCTGCCAATGGTGGGGTGCGATTTTCAATACGAATACGTGCTGGTCGATCCATCCCTTCGTGAATGACTTTAATTTGTGACGTCCATAATCGCTCTGTACTTTCACTATAAAACAAAGGCAGGGCAGGAACAGGTACATTCATTCGATCGAAACGGAGTTGATGTCCACTGACATTGTGAAAGTCAATTGGAGTGACCGCACGAAATGCACGTGGACGAAGTTGTTTGAGTTCTGTGCGACCATCGACTGAAGTGGCGTAACACATTTCACCACTGCGTTGATCAGGACCGAACCATGTATCTTTAGGCATAATGACCGGTATATCGAATAATGGGGTCTTTTGACTTTCGACATAACCTGAAAGCCACAGAGGGGTACTAATATAAAGCGTGCCACGTTGACCAGCTGGAATGTAAATTGGGTCTACAGGACGGATCACCACAGATCGATCTGCAAGACGTGGTATCAATTGAATTTTAGGGTGAGTTTCCCTGAACATATAACGTTCAACATGTACTGGACGAGGAAATGAAAAATGGGGGTCATCCATTTCCTGCCACTTTTGTTCGTAGTCGTATTGAATTTGAGGACGGTAGTACTCCATGCGCCATTCTTGTAAGCCACGAGTGAGTCGAAAGAGCAATGAACCAAATTGCCAAGCACGCACTTGATTGAGTTCAAAATGCTGCTCACCCCACCACCTTAAAGTTGAAGGGTTTTGCTCAAGTTTCTGATCTAGAGACAATAGGGAATATCCTTAAATAAATTCATTAAAAAACTGTCTTCACGCTGTCAAATGCTTAGAGTACACTCGAGGTAATTTTAATCATGATTATCATCCCTTATGCAAGTACTTAAACAAATACAAATACCGTATAGTTTTGCAAAAAAGCATGGCGTTTTGTTGCGTTATGAAGGGGATCAAGTTTTTATTGTCCGTCGTCAAGATACAGCTTTGGTTGCTTTGCAAGAAGCACGCCGTTACGTGGGGCGTACAGCCCAATATCAATTGGCGACTGAACAAGATTTTAGTCAGTTACTCAGTTCAAGTTATGCTGGCGAGACAGGCGAGTCTCAGCAAGTGGCTGCTGGTTTAGAAGATCATCCTGACTTGTTAAGTTTAGCCGATCAAGTACCTGAAGCAGAAGATCTGATGGATCAGGAAGACGATGCTCCGATTGTTAGATTGATTAACGCATTATTGTCCGAAGCCATTCGAGTGAGTGCATCAGATATACATATTGAAGCTTTTGAAAAAAAGTTATCGGTTCGTTTACGTGTTGATGGGCAACTTCGAGAAATCGTGCAACCACGTCGTGAACTTGCCCCATTGTTAGTTTCACGTATTAAAGTAATGGCAAAACTTGATATTGCTGAAAAGCGAATTCCTCAGGATGGTCGTATCTCTTTACGACTGGCTGGTCGTGAGGTGGATGTCCGTGTTTCGACTTTACCCTCTTCACATGGTGAGCGCGTAGTAATGCGTCTTTTAGACAAGCAAGCAGGTCGTTTAAATATGACCCATTTGGGTCTGATGAAAGATGATTACGAGCGATTAACCCAATTAGTGCATCGTCCTCACGGTATCATTCTCGTGACCGGACCGACAGGTTCTGGTAAAACGACGACACTTTATGCTGCACTCTCGGATTTAAATGATGGATCTAAGAATATTTTGACCGCGGAAGATCCAATTGAATATCAACTTGAAGGTATTGGACAAACTCAGGTTAACACTAAAGTGGATATGACATTTGCGCGTGCATTGAAAGCGATGCTTCGTCAAGATCCCGATGTGGTGATGGTGGGGGAAATTCGAGATTTAGAAACTGCAGAAATTGCTGTGCAAGCATCTTTGACGGGTCACTTGGTATTGTCGACGTTGCATACCAATACTGCGATTGGTGCAGTGACGCGTTTAAAAGACATGGGAATTGAGCCATTTCTTCTGTCGAGTTCTTTAATTGGTGTGATTGCGCAACGATTGGTTCGTACTTTGTGTTCGCATTGTCATAGTTGGCGTGCCGCGGATGACTTTGAAAAAGAAATTTTTAAGAATGTCCATGATGGTATTGCGCTCAATCTGCCTCAACCAGAGGGGTGTGAACATTGTGCGCATACAGGTTTTAGTGGTCGTACCGCCATTTATGAAATCGTCCCTGTTGATGATGGAATGCGCCGTCTGATTCACGGGAATGCTGCAGAGTTTGAAGTTGAAAACTATGCTCGCCAGCAGTCAGGTTCGATACGTGATGATGGATTACGAAAGGTGCTTGAAGGTAAGAGTACATTAGAGGAAGTACTTCGAGTAACAAACGAAGCGGCGGAGTGATTCAGAGATTATTTAATAATTCTCGATAAAACGAAGAAGCGCTGATTTGAAATTAAGCCCGAAAGCTGAGGATTCAACAAAAGAGCCCAATCGGAGATGAAAGGGCTTCTTTTATATGGTTAAACAACTGATTTTAAATAGGTTCTAACATGAACTTAACCTACAACGCTAAAAAAGCTGAGATGCAATATGCATATCAGCGTGATTTTTAGGATTGAAACAACTGGATCAAAAAATCACATTCAAGGTCACATCAATATTGCCACGTGTTGCATTTGAATATGGACAAACGATATGAGCAGCATCTACTAGCTTTTGAGCTTGCTCTTTATCCAAGCCTTCCAGATGAATATTTAAAGTGGCTGCTATTCCAAAACCAGTTGGAATAGGACCAATACTCACTTCACCTTCAATATAAGCATCTGGTGTGATTTTCAATTTATCGCGGTTGGCAACAAATTTCATCGCACCTAAGAAACATGCAGAATAACCAGCAGCAAATAATTGCTCTGGATTTGTTCCACCACCGGGACCACCCATTTCTT
The DNA here is from genome assembly GCF_056779975.1 of Acinetobacter sp. ANC_7511. Lineage (NCBI taxonomy): Bacteria > Pseudomonadati > Pseudomonadota > Gammaproteobacteria > Moraxellales > Moraxellaceae > Acinetobacter > Acinetobacter sp. ANC_7511. The sequence continues at coordinate 4,262 of NZ_JBWYIY010000006.1, read as the reverse complement.
TTGGTACACCGAGCCGAACATCTAAAATTTGATCTGATGATGTAGCACGACCATCACGCCCACCAGTAGCTTTTGCATGTGCGGTATAAACAACTTTTTCTAATGACATGATTCCTTCCAGATAGAGTATAGGTGAATATCTATACTCTCTGATTTAAAAGGAATGATAAGCGGTAATTTTGTAAAGCTTGGTATTCAATTTTTTATGTGTGAGCAGGTTAAAGCTGAATAAGTTTACGATGCTGAATTAATGGCATCGATTCTCTAATTTTTTTCTGTTCATCGATGTCAAACGGAACTGTAATCATTTGAGCACCTTCTTCAGAGATGATATCTAACAATTGACCACGAGAATTCGCAGCACCAGAGTGACCCCAGGTTTGTCTTTTTTCACCGTGCCACCCTTGTTGAGCTGAGCCTAAAACTTGGCATTGACTATCCATGGCACGAGCTTGTAAAAGTAATTGCCAGTGCATTTGACCTGTCGTGTAAGTAAAAGCAGAAGGTGCTGTTAAAATATTTGCGCCTTGTGCGCGCAGCTTTAAAGCAAGTTCAGGAAAACGAAGGTCATAGCAGACCATTAAACCAATATTGCCAAATGGAGTTTTAGCAATGACGGTTTGATCACCTGGTTCAAAAAACTTAGATTCTTGATATCCACCTACCGCATCACCGACTTGAACATCGAATAAATGAATCTTGTCATAACGTGCTTCTGTCTTTTCAGGGCTAATACAAAGACTGGTTGTTCTGACACGACCATCTGGCACAATGGTGCCGTCTGGGCGAAAAGGACAGGGGAGTGTCCCAGCAACAATCCACATTTGATATTGATGAGCAAGTTGTTCTAAACGAGATTGTATTTCTTCAAATCGTTCAGCAGTCTCACGCTGTTTGCCTGCCGCAAAACAAACGAAATTCTCCGGGAAAACGATCAAGGAGGCCCCTTGATTCTTACTTTTTGCTAACAATGATTCAATGACTTGAAAGTTATTTTCAATATCATTTTGGGAGTTCATTTGGGTGACAGAAAGTAAGGTTGTCATGAGGTTCTCCTTAAGCGCTCAGTATGCTTAAGAGAATATCAGATGCTGTGATCGATGGTATCTTGTTGTTGTTCTAATTGTTTAACCAAAGGTTCGAACATATTTTGGTTATCAGCATTTAATTTCATTAATGTACGATGAGCATCTAATACAGTTGAAAGCATTGCATTATGTGTGATGTGTTCGTCCAATAAAGCGCGCGTGCACACATTCGGATCTCCGCAATAGTTTAAAATTACGAAAACCTGACCAAGACCCATACTGTTCGCAAGTGTAGTGATATCTGGGTTAGTAGATAACATAACAGCTTGAACTTGATGCACTTGTTTGAGCTTTAATCCAAGTTTTGCGAGGATTCCAAGCACAGTACTGTCTATGAATGTAGTTTGGGTTAAATCAACAATTGCGCCTACGACGTTTTGTTGTTGTTCAATCCGAGATAATAATTTATCAAGGCTTATACAAGATTGAGCGCGCACTTCTCCAATGAGTTTGAAAATGTGCGTACCATCCAAGCTTGCATATTCAACATGACCTGTTGACATATAAATGCCATTTGCAGAAAGGATGCTAAAATTATCACATAGCGCAAGTCGATACTCAAGTAGTCTTCAGTCGTAGATCGATTTATAAACAGCTACACTATTGATTATTAACTTAATTTAGACGTTGGAAGCTGAGTATTGCAATATCATCTGCAACATGTTCAGGAACTTCGAATGATTGATTTTGCAAGTGATAGACCAATTGTGTGAATTGTTCATTCAATCCACCATCAAAAGGTTCAAGTGCACCATCTGAGCAAATAATAAAACGAGCTCCACGATTCAACGTACATTCAAACTCTTCAATTTCGAGATCTTCAGTAAGACCTAAGGGAAAGCTGCTGGTGTTGAGGATGCGAGCATCCTGATTAGGTTCAAAGATAATTGCTGGAGGGTAATGCCCTGCGCTTGACCACTTAAGCTGGTGGGTCTCTAGATTCAATGTGCCTGCAATCATTGTAATATGCTTTTCGATGTTCTCTTGTAAAAGCATGCCATTAAGTTTTTTGAGGAGTTCTCGTGGGGTTTTCGATCTACCGTGAAATGCAGCCATCCAAGAGGTAAGAAGTGAGCTTGTTACACCATGTCCAGAAACATCAGCGAGATAAAATAAGATTTCACGATCACTGAGTTTCCAATAATCATACCAATCACCAGATAAGTAAGCTGACGGTTGAAATAAAGTCTCGACTTTATAATTAAGTAGGTCGATTGGGTTGGGTAATAGTTTTTTTTGTAATTCGGCTGCGGAGGGCAGGTCGCGGCTGTCCTGATTACGTTTGTATTTTGCTTCAATTTTAGCAATCGATTTTGCGAGGTCTTTTGGAAGACGATCCCAAATCCAGCCAGCGAGTGCACCAAGTTCCCATGCTTGCGAGAGTTGAAGTCCCTCATCTGCATGACCTATCACGATCGTAGGGAGGGTCCATTTATATTGCAGAAAATCATTAACATCACTAATGGCAATGATGGTTGAATCGTAAAGATGAAGATCATCTATATGAATCATTTGTAAACTCGGCAGAGCCTCTAGAACGCTATCTAGAAGATGGATGTCACGAGTGGGTTGAATGAAATACATAGATGAAAGAATCAATCCTAAATGCTTTATTTATAAAACTATCTTAGACGAACTTATATCGAACGCCAAGTTAAAGTCTAAAAACAGAAGATTTAGACTTTAACTTGCATATGGTTTCTATTCGGATTCCATAGACTCATCCATGAAGGATTCATCATCTGAAAAATCATCTTCAATAAATAGTCCAGAACCCGTTTCTAAACCGCGTTTTTCAGCAATAACATAGTTTTTTCGTTGTAAGTAGGCATCACGCATTGCTGCATACTTGTCACCTTGCAAGACTTGTTCAATCTCTAAAAGTTGAGCACGTGTATCTAATGCGCTAAGTGCCCAGTCACTATAATAGATGCGATCATGACCATCGAGTAAATATTTTTGAGGGCGTGCCTGACTATCCACTACGCGACCAACAGTATCACGGAGGGTGCTTGGTCCCATAAAAGGAAGAACGAGGTAAGGACCAGAAGGGACACCGTAATAGCCTAGAGTAGTTCCAAAATCCTCATCTTCCATTGGGAGAGATAAGCGACGTGCAGGATCAGCGAAACCAAGCGTTGTAATTGTATTTAATGTAAAACGACCAAACGTTTGTGCGGCACGTTTAAAGCGACCTTGAGCAACCTGATTTACAGCATTCCATGGCTCACCCAAATTGTCTCGGAAGCCACGTACTGAATCTCTAACTTGTTCTGGAACTTTATCAGCGTACTGCACGGCTATGGGGCGCAAGACATTTTGATCGACAACATCATTAAATGCGTAGATTTGTCTGTTTAAAGGTTGAAGTGGATCTTTTTCATTTTCAGGTAATGCTGCTGTTGCATTGACTTTGAAATTATCAATTTTTAAATTTTTTAAATCTTTGATAGATCCATTGGTGTTAACTGAATTTTCTAAAGCTGGTTGTGAAGCCTTAGCAATATCGTTGTTTAAAGGCTGGTTATTATCATTTGAGGTAGACAACTTATCAGATGTTGATAATGCAGTATCGTCAGCAATTTTATTGCCTGCAATCTCAGGTTGTTTGGCGTAAGCGGGTGCTGCTAAACCAATACTTAACATACTGACCCAAATAAGTTGAGAGTACTGCATAAAAACATCCTAGAATAAAAGCTGAATATTAGTCTTATTAAATAAATAGTAAGTACGAACAGAATAACGCCATTATAGCGAGAGTTGAAAGCAGTTTACTAAAGTATATTTGCACAAAAAATGTGAATTAACCGTGAAAAAAGAGTGATTTTGTAGAAAATATAATCACTTGTTAAGAAAATATAATTAAATTTTAAAAAAGAGGTTGCATTGGGGGAGGAATACTGTAGAATGCACATCCATCGGCGGTGATGTTGATTAAAACTTGTTGAAAAACAAGGGTTTAGCTGAATAGGTTGGATCTAAGTTTTGAGAATAAGTTAGAAAATAAATTAACATTGCTAGTTGACTTTCTGAAAAGAAAGGGTAATATAGCCGACCTAGCTTGATGCTGACGAAGCATTAAGAAGATCATTAAGAGATTATGAAGAACAACTTGTGTGGATTTTTACTGGTTGATTGATCGATATATATTATCATTGATAATTGGTAGAAATT
>NZ_JBWYIY010000005.1:0-169793 GCF_056779975.1 Acinetobacter sp. ANC_7511 | reverse complement strand
CTTGACTATACAACACCCAAACAGTTGGTGTTGTGGTTCAAATCATGACAAATAACTTGATTTAGTTAGATAAAACGCTAAACTGCACAAACTAAAGCAACTCAAATAGCTGTTAATAACTTCTTTGACCAAGCAAAGGCACGCAAACAATATATGCGAATAAGACCCAAGCAAAGTCACAACAGTTGTGCTGGCGACAATAGCAAGAGTGAACCACCTGATCCCTTCCCGAACTCAGAAGTGAAACCTCTTAGCGCTGATGGTAGTGTGGGGTTACCCATGTGAGAGTAAGTCATCGCCAGCTCATTATTCTAAACACCCCCTTCAATACAAGGGGGTGTTTTTTTATATATATAAATTGAAATAAAGATATAAAAATAAAGGGAAATGGATCATATAACTTACTGATAAAGATTTTTATATAGTGAGGAACTAATAATATAAGCCTTCATCAAATCTTCATTGATCTGTCAGAGGAATGACACCATCATGCCGTTTAATCATGAGTCCTTAATTAAGTGATACATATGGATTTATGAACAAGACACTTTTAAGCACAGTGCTATTGTCATTTTTAGCCCTTAGCGGTTGTAATGATTCTGATGATAAGATCACCTCAGATCAACAAAATCAGATAAAGGAACCCACACTTGCTTCATTTGCAAAGCTTGATGTGGCTACCTATGCCGATGGACCAGATTCAGGACTTTATGTGAAAGGTGCAAACGGTATTTATCCGCCATTTAAAGGTCAGCCAGTTCAAGGATTTTCTGGGGCATTAAAAAATGCTGATGAAACGTATCTTGTAATGTCTGATAATGGATTTGGGGCACAAGATAACTCAGCAGACTATCTATTGCGCCTTTATAATATTTCAGTAGATTTTAGAACTGCTAAGACCAACTCAAATAACGTTAAAGTACTGTCTCATATACAGCTTCGTGATCCGAATAAGTTAGTACCGTTCAAAATTGTCAATGAGAGTACGCCAGAACGCCTTTTAACAGGTGCTGATTTTGATCCGGAATCTATACAGCGTGATAAAAATGGTGATATTTGGATCGGAGATGAATTCGGTCCATTTTTACTGCATTTTAGTGCTGATGGTGTCTTAAAGAGTGCTCCGATTGCATTGCCTCATCCTGAAAAAGAAGGAGAAGAGCTTCGATCTCCACAAAATCAACTTCATCAAAGTGCGGCTGAAATAGAAAATGCGCTCGTGCAAAGAAGTGGTGGATTTGAAGGCATGGCTATTTCTCCAGATGGTCAATATTTATATCCAATGCTGGAAAAACCATTAAGCAAGAATGCGCAAAGACATTTATTAATTTCAAAATTTGATATTTCTAAAAAAGCATATACAAATGACCATTACTATTTTGAGCTCGACCCTAAAGCAACAGCAATTGGTGATTTCCAGTTATTTACTCAAAATGAAGGTGTTGTGATTGAGCGTGATGATACTGAAAATAATATTGGTGGTTTTAAGAAATTAGTTCGAATACAACTGAATGAACCGAAGCAGTTGGTTAATAAGATGGACTTGGTCAATTTAATGGATATTGCGAATCCAAATTTATTGTATGGTACGCCACGTGAGGGCGATATTATGACGGGTGAGCGTTTCGGTTTTCCATTCTTTACCATTGAAGATATTGTGATTGAAGGACCTGATTTAATCACAGTGTTGAATGACAATAATTTTCCAGGTTCAAGTGGACGTAATGCAAAACTTGCAGATGATAATGAAATTATTCAGATTAAATTAGACAAAAAGTTATATTAATTGTTCAAGGCCTCATAGATTTTGATCTATGAGGTTTTTTATTAAATTAAGTGAAAAATATAATAATGAAATAAGTACTTTAATAAATTCGTATTTGAGCGAGATATCATCATTACTCACCAATAAAATGATGGAAACACTGATTTTCATAAGTCAAACTAACTTTGGTCTAATGCGATATTTAGATAAAAAGCCTAATTTTGATTGGATTTTAGACTAACGTTCAATTTTTATTAACACAGAATTATGTGAAATTTACCTCACAGACTTTAAGCACACGATTTTGATGCGTCGCTCACAACAATTAAATTCAAAGTTGGTTGGATCGTGCTTAAAGATTATTGAAATACGATCTCTCACAGGAGGTGAGGAATGTCACAGCAAGCAATGAACGTCAATAAAATTATTGACCATGCTAAATTCACACCATTTCACTTCAATGTTGTCGCTTGGTGTTTACTCATTATCCTGTTTGATGGTTATGACTTAGCAATTAATGGCGTAGTTTTACCATTATTGATGGATGAATGGGGTTTAAGTGCTGTTCAAGCAGGCATGCTCGCAAGTACTGCACTTGCAGGGATGATGTTTGGCGCAATGATTTTTGGTTCTTTAGCAGATAAGATTGGCCGTAAAAAAGTCATTATGATCTGTATTATTTTATTCAGTGGATTAACCTTTGCGGGTGGTTTTGCATCCAATCCAACTGAGTTCGGTATTTTGCGTTTCTTGGCAGGTTTAGGGATTGGTGGTGTTATGCCAAACCTTGTGGCTTTGACCTCAGAATATGCACCTCAAAAAATGCGTAGCACCTTGGTAACCACTATGTTTAGTGGTTATGCGGTAGGTGGTGTGATGGCTGCATTATTAGGTTCATGGTTTACACCAAGTTTTGGTTGGGAAATCATGTTCTTTATCGCAGGTATTCCATTACTTTTACTTCCAATTATTTGGAAATTCTTACCTGAATCTTTAACTTTCATCGTAAAAGAAAATCGTCAGGAAGAAGCTCGTCAAATCGTGGCGAAGATTGAACCTAAAGTAAAAGTTGAGAAAGATACAACTTTCGAGCTGGATCAAGTAGATGAGCCTGAATCGGCAACTGTTGTCAGCTTGTTCCGTCGTGGTCGCGCTGTAAATACATTGTTGTTCTGGGTTGCATTCTTTACATGCTTATTAACCATGTACGCTCTCAGCAGCTGGTTACCGAAATTGATGATGGCTGCGGGCTACTCAATGGATAATAGCTTAATGTTCATGATGGTCATGAATGTTGGTGCGGTAGTGGGGATCGTTGGCGGTGGTATCTTGGCAGACCGTTACCATTTAAAACCAGTATTGATGTTCTTAGGTTTAATGGGTGCGATTGTGATGAGCTTAATGGGCTTCCAGTCGAATATGCTGTTACTTTACATCTTGGTGTTCTTGGCAGGTGCTGCATCGATTGGTTCACAGATGTTGTTATATAGCTACGTAGCTCAGTACTATCCATTGGCAGTTCGTTCAACAGGGATTGGCTGGTCATCTGCGATTGGTCGTATGGGAGCAATTGTAGGTCCAATCTTGATTGGTGGCTTACTAGGGATGAACTTACCAGCGCATTTTAACTTTATGGCAGTAGGTTTACCTGTGTTGATTACCGCAATTGCAGTGGCTCTGATTATGAATGAAAGTGAATCTGAAAAGATTGGTTCAAGTCAGCCAAGTATTGCCAAAGCTTAAATAATTGAATGATTTAAAAGCCTCCGTAAGGGGGCTTTTTTATTAAAGTAGCAGGAGCTAATATAATGATAATATTTAAAATTATTATCATTGATATGGAAAAAGATTGGATAGATTATGTTGTGGCTTTAAGTAATACATTAACACCTTTGCTAGTTTTAGCATTAACTGGCGTTGGATGGCATATAAAAAATAATGTCGAAAAAAATACAGATTTAGAATTAAAAAATTTAGAACGCATTAAAGAGTTAGAAGATAAATTACATGTAGATAGAATTGAAACATATAATTTATTATTAGAGCCGTTCATCATTATGTTCACAAGTGATGCTATCTTTAATTCAGATCCAAAATATAAGGGAAAGACTAAGGATCAATTAAGTATCGGAAGAATGCTGAGTGTAGACTATCGTAAAATTGCTTTTAAGCTTTCATTAGTTGCTGATGATTCGGTAATTCGTGCTTACAATGCCTTGATGCAGCATGCTTATTCTTATAACAAGATGAAAGATAATTCCCCTGAGCATGTGTTAGTCCAAACATCAGTCTGGATTTCTTTGTTATCTGAAATGTTATTGGCAATTAGAAAAAGCATGGGTAATGCTTCGACTGAATTAGATAATTGGGAAATGATAGAATGGTTTATGTCTGATTCAGCAGAAATGAAAGACTTATATTTATCTACTCAAACTAAATGAAAAAACGAATTTTTCATTATGGAACAAGACATGAAACTTAACTCATTCTCCCCAATCCCTGACGATGATAGCGAACTTCATCTTCCTGAACTCATCTATTGGGCTTCATTAGGCGAAATCACAGAAGTTGAAACAGCTTTAAACAACGGAGCTGATGTAAACCAAATTGATGATGAAGGTTATAGCGCACTTCAAGCAGCCGCAGAGAATGGGTACTTAGATGTAGTACAACTGCTAGTCGCAAAAGGTGCAAATGTTGCTTATAAAGGTCAATTTACTGCATTAGAACTCGCTGAAATGGCAGGCGAGCAAGAAATCGTAGATTACTTAAAAAGTCTGTAAAACATACAAAATAAAACCCCTAAAAAGGGGTTTTAATCTTTTAAGACTGCGTCAATTCTTTATAAATGGCTTCATTAAATGCAGGAATATCATCAGGACAACGTGAAGTAATGAGCGGCCAACCGCCAGTATTACAACGATGCACCTCTTCATCGACCCATTTACCGCCTGCATTTTCTAAATCAATTTTTACTGACTTATAAGACGTCAGATTTTTATCTTTGATACGTTGCGCATCAATTAATGTCCAAGGCGCATGACAAATAGCTGCGATTGGTTTTTGATGGTCAGCAAAAATTTGAATCATTTTTTGAACCTGTGGATGAATTCGCAAGTTATCCGCATTCACCGTTCCCCCAGGAATAATCAGGATGTCATAGTCATTTGCGATGACTTCATCGAAGCTTAAATCAGGTTGAACTTGATCAGAAGGCTCTTGATCCCCAACCACAGTCTGAACAGATTTCTTTTCTTCAGCAGCATGATAGGTTTCAATCCCTTTTGATTTTAAAAATGCTAAGGGTTTGATTAATTCATCTTTTTCAACACCAAAATTTGCAGTAATAAATAAAGCTTTTGCCATGTTCACATCCTCAATCTTTAAAATTTTGTATGCAAGCCGTTTGCACTAGGCTATTCCGTATTGTAGGAACAGCATAAGTTGCTTGCACTTTGGAAATTACAGTCAGAGTTGTTGCGTGACACACTTTAAAACTAACAAATGGAATGCATGAAAGTGTTGTGAAAGCGAAAAAGCATGATGAATAATTGTTTTACAAGCGTGACAACGTGTAGTGTGCTTAAAAAATTCTACGTCTAAGAAAAAGAAAAGCCCATCTTCCTGATGGGCTTTTCTTCGTATCGGCTGCTTTTAGGTATAACTCCTGTCGTACCTCACGTCCTGATGCTCAAACTTATTATTGTTGTTTTTTGTTTGGGAAACTTCCTGTTTCCTGATGGTTTAAGAATAGTGCAGTGTCGTTGATATGCATAGCCGACAATGGAAGAGATGATTGTAGGAAAATGCTTACAAAACAATCTAAGTGATTCATTTATCGTTCAATAGATCAATTTAGCGTTGTAAATTTTCACGAATGAATTGATCACTGTATTTTACCAGCTGATCTAATGCAGGTTGCTCAACAGGGTAGTGCCCGCCATTTTGTAAACTCATCACACGATAAGGTACTTTCAACTGTTTCAAAACAGGTTGGCTCAATTTTAAAGGAGTCCATTGATCCTGTTCAGGTTGAGTCAGTAACACAGGTGCTTGATTAAACTGAGTCAAAGGATATGGTTTTTGGTAATGCATATAGCTGTTTAAAAATTCCACGCTCATGCTATTACCTGCAGATGTTTTGTCTGCCAACATGATGCGTAAGGCTTCAGGGTCATTGGTGAGTTTTGACATCTTTGAAACCAAGGACATAGGTAAGGTGATTTGCTTCAAAGGAGTATGCGCTACTGCTTTCATACTTGGCAAAAGAATAGGGCTTAGAGCACTAAAACGCATAGTTCCTTTTTGAACGTCTTTAAATTCTTGATCGAGAAACGTCATTCCGATGATGCCATCGACATGTTGATTCTGCATGGCCACATGTAGCGTGAGCATTCCACCTGCTGAGAGTCCATAAAGGAAAATAGGACGATCATCTTTTTGCGCTTGTTCGTTCACAAAATCATTGACCAATTTCACCCAATGATCATAACGAATTTCTTTTTTTGAAGGATATTGTGTCAGACCATAACCGGGTAAATCCAATGCGAAGGTTTCATACCCTTTTTGGGCAAGTGGACGCCCAAGAATTAAACTCATCTGACGACCATTTGTACCTACGCCATGTAATAAAATGACTTTGGCTGGCGCTTTAGTATTGGGATAAGCATCGACATGTACACGGTAATTATTCCAACTCCAGTAGTACTCATGTGGTTTGTTTTGGTCGTTGATACGAAATTTCGAAGGGAGCCTTTGTTGTAATTGTTGCCAAGCTGCTTGTTGCTGGTAAGACTGTGGAATTTTAGATTGAGTCCAAGCCAAATTAGAAAGTAATAAAGCCATCATAGTGGTAACGGTTGTGAGTATTATTTTGAGCACGATTAAACGCCTTTCATTTTTTTCAAACACTATAAAAATGAAAAGCAACTTTGTTTATTACCCAAATCATCAGTCGTAAAGGAATTGAGTCAATTGCTAAGCTCAAGTTGCTGAAATTAAATGCATATTATTTTTTGTTTAGATTTGGTTGTATGTTAAATGTACAGAAACAGGTCTTAGGTCATCAGTGATGAATAGAAAATTTAAGCAGTTGTATTTGATTGTTTTTTAATCAAGCAAGTTGAGTTGAATTCATGGTAAAATGATCGGCTTTCATCTTTGATCTAATTTTTGATCTTCCATCTGCCAGCCGAGAATTGCTAGCCATGTCTACTGCTTATACCGCTCAGACTGCGCCAAAAGCGTTGTTTGATTACGACAAATATTGGGCGTCTTGTTTTGAACCCGCGCCTTTTTTGCCGATGTCACGCGAGGAAATGGACCAACTCGGTTGGGATAGTTGTGACTTTATTTTTGTTTGTGGTGATGCTTATATCGATCATCCATCATTTGTAACCGGTATCATTGGCCGTGTGCTTGAAGCGCAAGGTTTCCGTGTTGGTATTATTGCCCAACCAGACTGGACGAATGTTGAAGCATTCCGTGTACTTGGTAAACCAAATATTGCTTGGGGCGTATCGGCAGGTAACATGGACTCTATGATCAACCGTTATACGGCTGACCGTAAGATCCGTTCAGATGATGCTTATTCTCCAGATAACCAACCGAATAAACGTCCTGACCGTGCAGCAACAGTCTATTGTCAACGTTGTCGTGAAGCGTTCCCTGATGTTCCTGTTCTGCTAGGCGGTATCGAAGGTTCATTACGTCGTATCGCGCATTATGACTATTGGTCTGACAAAGTTCGTCGTTCTATTTTAATGGATTCAAAAGCCGATCTATTGATGTATGGTAATGGTGAACGCTCAATCATTGAAGTGATGCACCGTCTAGCCAAAGGCGAAAAAATTACAGACATTACTGATGTTCGTGGTACTGCATTTATTATTAATAAGCATAACCGTGCAGCGAAAGCTAAATTTGTTGAGATCGCATCAAATGATGTCGATACCATAGGCCGTGTTGATCCAATCATCAATCCATATGTGATGACCGAAGATATTGATGGCTGTGAAATTGAGAAAGACAAAGGCAACAGCTTAACGCAGTATCAGAATTTCCAAAAAGAAGTGGTCAGCAATCCGATTGTTCGTGAAGGCGACAATTTGGATGCAGATACGCAAATCGTGCAGTTACAGCCATCATCTAAGGCGATTAAACATAAATTGCCACCACGTGAATTGGCTGTGATTCGTCTGCCTTCTTTTGAAGAAGTTGCCAATGATCCAGTGCTTTATGCCCATGCAAACCGTATTTTGCATCTAGAAACCAATCCAGGGAATGCGCGCGCACTCGTGCAGAAGCATGGTGAGCGTGATGTCTGGATTAATCCACCGCCAATCCCACTAACCACAGAAGAAATGGATTATGTGTTCGACTTGCCTTATGCACGTCTACCACATCCATCTTATGGCGATGCGCGTTTCCCAGCGTTTGACATGATCAAGTTCTCTGTGAACATCATGCGTGGTTGTTTTGGTGGTTGTACCTTCTGTTCGATTACGGAGCATGAAGGTCGAATTATTCAAAACCGTTCTGAAGAGTCGATCTTACGTGAAGTTGAAAAGATTCGTGATACGGCGCCGGGCTTTACAGGTATTATTTCGGACTTAGGTGGTCCGACAGCCAATATGTATCGTTTGGCATGTAAAGATCCAGAAATTGAAAAGAACTGTCGTAAGCCATCGTGCGTGTTCCCAGGTGTTTGTCAAAACTTGCATACTGATCACGCACCTCTTACGCAGTTATATCGTAAAGCTCGTGCTTTACCAGGTATTAAAAAGATTTTGATCGGTTCGGGTCTACGTTATGACCTTGCAGTATTGAACCCTGAATATGTCAAAGAATTAGTCACGCATCATGTCGGTGGCTACTTAAAGATTGCACCTGAACATACCGAAAAAGGCCCTCTCAATAAAATGATGAAGCCGGGTATTGGGACGTATGACCGCTTTAAGCAAATGTTTGATCGTTTTAGTAAAGAAGCAGGTAAGGAACAATATCTTATTCCTTACTTTATTGCGGCGCATCCGGGTACAACCGATTACGACATGATGAACCTTGCAATTTGGTTGAAAAAGAATGGTTTCCGTGCTGACCAAGTACAAACCTTCTATCCATCACCAATGGCAACTGCGACCACCATGTACTACACCGGTAAAAATCCGCTTGCGAAAGTGGCACGTTATACTGAAGATGTCGACATTGTAAAAGGTGAAAAACGCCGCCGTTTACATAAAGCTTTCTTACGTTACCATGATCCAAATAACTGGCCTTTACTGCGTGAAGCTTTGAAAGAAATGGGTCGTCAGGACTTAATTGGTAATTCTAAGCAACATTTGATTCCGACGTATCAGCCTCAGGGCACGGATGGTCAATATCAATCTGCACGTAAGAAAAATTCAACTGTTGCAGGTGATTCACAAAAACGTACGGGTCAAACCGCTAATCGTGGTCAATCACAAGGACAAAATAATCGTCCGAAGAAAGGCCAAATCTTGACACAGCACACTGGTTTGCCACCACGTGAAACTGGAGATCGCAAAAAACCTTTTGGCGAGGGGAAACCTAAGGGTAAATCCAAACCCAAGTCTCGTGCATAAATGATAATTTCTTTTAAAAGGACGCTGCGGCGTCCTTTTTTGAACATTTTCTATACAATATTTTCGATGATGCTCATTTTATCGGAATATTGGCCTTGATTTGGGTAAGTCTCTTTTTTATTTTAAAATAATCATTTAAATTAGTAGTTTAGTGAGGTTTTGAGTTTTTCATTTCAGGTGATATTGTATTATCTTCAAATGAAATTTTCATCATTGTCCAACAATTATGTAATAGTGTGATGTGGTTCATGTTTTAAACTATAGCCAATAAGTGCAGAACATGTTTAATATAAGCTTGGTCTGGAGCGCTTTTCACTTGGACTATGCGATGTTTAACATCAGCATAATGAAACAATAATAAAAGTTGTGTTTTTTGAAGTAGTTTAAAAAAGAAATTAACGATAAGAATTCAAATAAGGATACTAGTCATGGATATCATGATCATCGCGAGTGTGATCATACTCGCTGTGGTGTTGTTCATTGCTTATAAAGGATTAAAGCATCAACAACCCTCTGATAGCATGCTCCGTCAAAGAGCAGTGTTTAGCCCCTATCAGCAAGTAACTTTCAATCGTCTTAAAGAAATCATGCCAAATGCGCATATTTTGGCACATGTCTCTTTTGACGCCTTACTGACCACAAAGTTACCGCGTACACGCCGTAAATATGAGTCAATGTTTGCTGATTTTGTGGTGATGAATAAGGATTGTAAAGTTCTTGCCATTGTCAGTTTAGAAGATAAATTTTCATTCAAGCGTGGACATACTTTACAGTTTCAAAATGCATTACTTGAAACCGCGGGATACAAAGTGATCTCTTACCATGCTGTCCCAGAATATGTGCAGTTAAGACGTGATTTTTTGGATGAATACACTGAGGATATGCCAATTGAATGGGGAGATGAATCCGTGATTGAGCATAAATTAGAAAAGTATAGTGCTGGGCGATTGGCAGATATTCGCGCATTTAGCTAATCATCTTTGAAATAAAAAAGCATGCTCAGGCATGCTTTTTTTTATCAAGGTTTCGCGGCAATTACCGTTAGCTCAACAAGAACATCGGGATGATACAGTTTAGCCTCTACGCATGTACGCGGTAGAGCTTGAATATCAGAAACCCATGCATCCCAAACTTCATTGAATGCTGCATAATCTTTGTCAATATCTTTTAGATAAATTGTCACAGACATGATATGGCTTTTATCTGTACCTGCTTCAGCCAATAAACGGTCAATAATGTCAAAGGTTTGTTGTGACTGTCCACGAATGTCGAGAGACGTATCTTCTGCTAACTGACCTGCCAGATGAACGAAGTGACCAAAAATAGCAACCTCAGAAAAACGTTTTTGAACGTGTAAACGTTGAACAGACATAAAGCTCATCCCTTATAGATATAAATATAGATTATGAAATGCCGTATAGGATTTAGAAAGTATAGGGGAATTGGAACTATGAATTCGGTTTAATTGCTGTATCTCTGAAAGTTTATTTTTATGGGAGGAGATCAGAAATATTTGGAGGAAAAAGACATTGTAACCCATTCAGATTAGAGTGCCCTGTAATATTCGGATGGATTGTCACGCCAATCACAGGACAAATGTGTTAGATATAGGTCTTCTAACAACATCTCAGCAGACACATGGGTAAATGTATTGCGCGATTAGATTACTCTAAAAAGGAAAAAAAGGCGAAAAAAATTGACTTAATTTTGTTCTTTTGCATGAAAACTAGACGAAATTTACAATCCGAATAAATTGAGTTGCGTGTCTTGTTGTTTTTCTGAAAGTTGATACACCCCAACACCAATGAGTCTAAACTGATATTCATCAGGAATATTCATTTCCATTAACAATAATTTGAGTGCCAGTTGCAAATCCTCTATGTGATTGAAAGGTTGTTTAAAGCTTTTAGAGTGTTGTAAAACTTGAAAATTTTTAAGTTTGAGTTTGACGCTGATACCTCTAGCGATCATGTCCTTGTTTTGAAGATTTTGCCAAACACAAGAAAGCAGTGAAGTCCAAAATTGATCACATTGGTTTAAAAAAAGATCTTCATCAAACGTGGTTTCTTTGGAAATTTGCTGTCTTTGGCGTTCGCTTTGAACAGGTCGCTCATCGATCCCTTGAGCATAGAGAAATAATTGTTTGCCATATTTTCCGAAATGATGAGTGAGAAAGTTTTCTTCGACCTGCTGTAAATCCCCAAGTGTTTCGAGTTGCAAAGCTTTTAATTTTTCCTGTGTGACCTTACCTACACCGGGGATTTTTTTGAGTGGAAGATCATAGATGAACTGTTGCACCTGATTGGGTTTGATCACACAAATGCCATTCGGTTTATTCCAATCAGATGCAATTTTGGCTAAAAACTTATTTGGTGCAACGCCTGCTGAGGCGGTCAATCCAGTAAGCTGAAATATTTCATCACGAATATGCATCGCAACTTCAGTAGCGCTTGGGATCTGCTGTAAATTTTCAGTGACATCCAGATATGCTTCATCCAGCGATAAGGGTTCGATGATGCTGGTATGTTTTTGAAATATCTCATGAATTTGGGCTGACACATGTTGGTATTTAGAAAAATTTGGCTCAATGACGATCACTTGTGGGCAAAGTTTTTTGGCTTTTGTCATCGACATGGCCGAACGTAAGCCATACTCACGAGCTGGGTATGATGCTGCTGCAACGACGGCCCGTGGGTGATGAGATGCAATGACCACAGGTAAGTGTTGTAATTCTGGACGCTCTCTAAGCTCCACAGAAGCGTAAAAAGCATCCATATCGATATGAATTATCTTTCGCAAAATGTTCAATCAATCATGAGATGCCTTAATTTTAACCCATAATTAAGGCATCGTTGAGCTGATTATTGGGTATGCGTAAGGCTCCGTCAGTAAAGTCACCTTTCGACCTTGATGCTGTGCATGATCAATCACGAGTTGTAGGCTTTTCGGAGAATGATCTGCTATTCGTGGTAGAAACTCTAAAGGTTGTGAAAGTGGTTTAAAGAAATTGTCCCAATGAATTGGAATGACTTCTTTCGGTTGTAACTGATCAATGGTTTCAGCGAGATACTGCTGTTGAAACTCGGGTGATTGTTTTGAAAGCTGAGCAATTCCTAAAAACAAGACATCTACATTTAACTTTTGAAATTGATTAGGAAGCGTACCTGTGCTGGCTTTAACTAAAATTTTGTGATTATTGTGCTCAATCAAGTAGTCAAAGCTACCGCCTTCTTTAAACTCATAAAAACGTGCTGGCTGAGGCAGTGGATGCAGAATCTCTTCACCTAAATCATTGTTCACTGCTGTAGGTGGCGTATGTTGTGAGGGAATAGGCGTAATACGAAATGCACCCAATTGTAGTGCTTGAAAAGGCACAGCCAGTTTCAATTGATGCTCAGGCACTTTGCCGCCTCGTGCTATATTTAGTGTACTCAACGAACCAATGATGTGAGTTTTTGGGAGTGAACTTCCGAGCACTGAGATATCCAAAGCATGATCATAGTGACTGTGGGTCACCAATATGGCTTTGAGGCGTTTAAGTTCATGGTCCTGAATCATATTGTGAAGCAGTGCTTGATCACTGGAGAGGCGTTGTAAAGCAATGTTCATGAGAGATGGTCGAGTAAAAAAACCATCAATTAGAATTTGTGAATTACCATCATCAAATAGCAATGTGGAAACGCCAAAAAAGCGAACATTTAATTTTTGTTCACTGACGGGTTGGTCTATTTTAGCCTTCCATTGATTAAATTCGGAGAGCTTTCCTGATGGTTGCCATAAATAAAAAAACGCAGCCATGAGCGTGACAGCCAAAAGACCAATCACCGTTAAAATCCCTTTTTTAAGCGACATCATGTCATCCTTATAAAGCGTAACTCGCTTGCTTGAGCCCAGTTGCACTCTATTTTTAGTTAGATCTCTTTAGTTGTAACGTACTGACTCCTTAAGATTTATGGCTCAATTTGATTTAATTTTAGAAATTTTATCCAGTCGTTTTGATCGCCATTAAATACATTCAAATCCACTGGTGTAGAAATACCCTTAATTTTGCCTTTATTGGTGTATTGCCAAAAGATCCAATCTGGATTGTCTTTTAATTCAGGTTGAGAGGTGTATTCACGTACCCAGAGTGGGGTATCCGTAAAAGCACCCGCAAGTACGATGTTATAGAAGGCTTTAGAAACATAAAAGATAGGTTGTTTGCCATAATGTTGATGCAGCAAATCGTGCATAACATCGATTTCATATAACAGTTGTTCTTTGCTATAGGTATTGATGCAATTACTGTCGTATTCCAAATCAATGACTGGAGGAAGGGCATCTTCTTTACGTGGCACAGAATCAATGAAATTTAATGCCTGAACTTTCCCATCACGGCAAAGTCGATAGAAATGATACGCTCCGACTTTAAAACCATGCTCGCGTGCTTTGAGCCAATGATCCTGAAATTTTCGATCTTTAAAGTCGCCACCTTCTGTCGCTTTGAGGTAGACAAATTGATATTCCTTTTTGGGAATTTGTGACCAGCGAATTTCTTTTTGATGATGTGAGACATCAAATCCTTTGATTGGATATTCTTGAGCTGTTGCTGGTTGAAACGGCAAAAAGAAAAAGCTCAATAATCCGACCATGAGTGCGATCAGGGCTGCACCTAAAAGGGAAGTCCACAAGATAATCTTCTGCGAATAGATATGCTGCTTATTTTTTGAATTCATGAGCACTTAAAGTTTGGTGCAAAATATAATTAATATCATAACGCGAATAAACGGAAATGGTAGTGACAGTATCTAGAATCCATATCCATTAGTCATCATCCATTTCTTTCGGAATTTTCCAAAAAATAAACATGGTAATAATGTTAATTGAGCCCATTAAAATTAAGGTCCATTGGAAGGCCTGTTGCATTTGTGCAGTACCAAGATAAGCGGTGAATACATTGACCAGTGTACCTGCAAGCGCTACACCAATACTCATAGATACCATCATAATCATCGAGAGAAAACTGTTACCACTACTAGCATCTTGTTGAGGCAAATCCTTTAAGGTTAGCGTATTCATAGAAACAAATTGCAGTGAGTTCAACATACCAAAAATGAAGAAATGTAATGTTCTTAGCCATAAAGGTGTTTCGGCTGAGGTGAGGGCAAAACTTGCAATACATAAGCCAATAAGGCAGGTATTGACTAATAACACCCGACGATACCCAAATCGTTGAATAATTTGGCGAATGATCGGTTTTGATGCCAGTGAACCCAATACCGTTGGAATCATAAGTAAACCGGTAATAAATGGTTCAAAACCAAAAGCAACTTGTAGCATTAAGGGGATAAGAAAAGGCATCGCATTGCCGCCTAAGCGGGCAAAAAAGTTGCCTACAATACCAATCGCGAAAATTTG
This sequence comes from Acinetobacter sp. ANC_7511, assembly GCF_056779975.1. Lineage (NCBI taxonomy): Bacteria > Pseudomonadati > Pseudomonadota > Gammaproteobacteria > Moraxellales > Moraxellaceae > Acinetobacter > Acinetobacter sp. ANC_7511. The sequence continues at coordinate 155,027 of NZ_JBWYIY010000005.1, read as the reverse complement.
ATTTTTGAATAGTTTCCCACGAAATAGAGCATTTTGGTGGGTATGGGCATGCACCATGTACCAAGCACTTGCAGATAAACCAAACACAATAAGAACAATACTCCACCATAGTGGAAGATAGGGGCTAGCAAAATTTTCAATCCCTAAACTTAAGCCAACCATCGCGATGACTAATAACAAGAAGCCAAAAAAATCAAATTTAGCAACATGGGTCTCGGTCACATTTGGCATGGCTTTAAATGTGAGAAAAACTCCAATGAGTCCAATAGGAATATTAATTAAGAAAATCCACTCCCAAGTCACGTACTCCACTAGCCATCCGCCAAGAGTAGGACCGATTAAGGGGCCAATCAGACCTGCAAGACTCATCAGAGACATGGCTGCAAGGAATTGGGTTCTAGGAATGATTTTCAACATTGCAAGACGCCCAACTGGCAGCAGTAAAGCACCTCCAATCCCTTGAATCACTCGGAAAAATAAAAGCTCATTTAAATTAGAAGAAAATGCACATCCGAGCGATGCCAAAGTGAAAATGATAATTGCAGAAAAATAAACATTTCGGACACCAAATCGGTCAGCCAGCCAACCACTGAGTGGAATACAGGCTGCGACTGACAATACATAAGCCACCACGACACTATGCATGTGTAGAGGATCTTCATTGAGGTGATGAGCGATTGCAGGAATCGCAGTATTGATAATAGTTGTGTCTAGACCTTGCATAAAAAAGCCGATCGAGACCAAAAACACCAATAATCTAAACTCAGGCTGTAAGGGTTGGTGTGCTGTGCTGCTCATCTTGTAGGATCATATTAGTAAGTTAATATTTTAAAACTGTTTCTCAGTATCACTTGTGGTTTATTTACGAAGGATTTGCAACAAAATTGCAATCTAATGGTCACAGCATTGTCATCGCATGGTCATAGAGTTGTTGCCAACAACATCATAAGACGATTAAAAAAATGAAGCTAAAGTCTAACGCACTTGTGATCGCAATGTGTGCATTGGGGCTAGGGGCATGTAATGATGACACTAACAATATCACATCAGTACCAGATATTACGCCTGAATCAATTGAACTCAACTATCTCAGTCGTACAGAAAGTCGTGGTTTTGCGGTCAGCGCAGCAGAGATACCTGCCTATGATGCACAAAGCCAAAGATTGTTTGTTGTAAACGCAAAAGAAGGCGTGGTTGATATTTTTGATTATCGCCAACCTCAGCAACCTAAATGGATTGGCTCTTTAGATGCTAAATCATATTTAACAGACTCAGAAGTAAATAGTGTTGCTGTAAAAAATGGAATTGTTGCCTTGGCTGTACAAGCCAAAGATAAAACAGATCCAGGAATCGTGGCACTTTTTAATGCCAATGATTCGAGCTTTATTGCCCAAGTTCCAGTGGGTTCTCTACCCGATATGCTGACCTTTAGTGCAGATGGTAAAACCTTATTGGTGGCGAATGAAGGAGAGCCATCTCATGATTATGCGATTGATCCCGAAGGTTCGATTTCAATCATTGATCTCTCAAATTTGAACAAACCAGTTGCAAAAACGGCTGACTTCAAAGCCTTTAACAGTCAAGCACAGCTATTACGTGATCAAGGTGTGCGAATTTATGGTCCAAATGCAACAGTAGCGCAAGATTTTGAACCTGAATACATCACTCTCAGCGCAGATGGCAAAATTGCATGGGTCGCATTACAGGAAAATAATGCCTTAGCTAAGGTGGATGTTTTAAATGCCAAAGTCATGGCTGTTTATCCGCTCGGTTTTAAAGATCATGGCTTACAAGGTCATGGTTTAGATGTCAGTGATGCCGATGGTGAAAATGGTCTTGCGAAGATCAATATTCAAACTTGGCAGCATGTTCGTGGCTTATATATGCCAGATGCGATCTCAAGTTACGAAGTCAATGGTAAAACGTATATTGTCACTGCCAATGAAGGGGATGCTCGTGCTTGGGGTGAAGATGATCCTGAATATTGGGGAGAGAGATTGAAGGATAATCCGAATGCTCAAGGTAATATTAAAAAGGGTTTTGTTGAAGAATGGCGTGCGAAGCATCTATTCCATAAAGATGGTTTCGACAGACGGCAAGGGGAAGATCTGCCACCACAATTAAGAGCACTGGCGAAAGGTGCTGAATTGAATCCTCTGCATTTTGCATATTGTGGAGCGATCGATGGCGATGCTAAAGGATGCCGTGAAGACAAGATGCTTGGTCGTTTGAATATCACTTGGACTGAAGGTTATCAAAAGAATACTGATGGCACACCTAAACTCAATGCTCGAGGCAATTTAGTTTACGATCATTTATATAGCTTCGGGGCACGATCTGTCAGTATTTGGACAGAAAATGATGCTCAAACAGGATTAGAGCTGGTTTGGGATTCGGGTGATGATTTTGAACAATATATTGCTCAGCACCATCCTGAGATCTTTAATGCAAACCATGAAGAAGCAGGGGGCGATAATCGTAGTGACAATAAGGGACCAGAGCCAGAAGGCGTGGTGATCGGTCAAATCGGCCAGAAAACTTATGCATTTATTGGTTTAGAACGAGTTGGAGGCGTGATGGTATATGACATCTCCAATCCTGCCCAACCCCAATTTGTGCAATATATTCATTCGCGAAAACTTGATGCAACCACTGCCGATATCGAGGAAGGTCAGGCAGGAGACTTAGGTCCTGAAGGATTAACCTTTGTTTCCGCAAAAGAATCTCCAACGGGTACGCCTTTACTGATTGTAGGGAATGAAGTCAGTGGTACTACAGCAACGTATCAAATCACGTTGAAATAGAGCCTGATCGTGTAGATGTATGATAAAAGAGCCATATGGCTCTTTTATTTTTTACTCGTCATGCGTAATGCTTTAAAGTCTTGTCGAATTTAGACCACGAATTGTTCAGGGCATTTCATGTTTGCGATGGCATTGATGATTTGATGTGAATGCTCGCATACGATGATTTTTGCCCGATGTTGAGCAGGTAGAAAACCTTCTTCTACTGCATGATCGAGTTGTGCAATCAAGGCATTATAGAATCCATTGACGTTATAAATAATCATTGGTTTTTGGTGTTGATTTAACTGTCCCCAAGTTGCGATTTCTAAGATTTCTTCAAATGTACCTAAACCTCCCGGGAGCGCAACAAAAGCACTAGCACGTTCAGCCATCATGGCTTTGCGTTCATGCATTGTTCTTACCACGTGAAGTTCTGTTAACTGATTATGGGCAACCTCGTAATCAAGCATAAATTCAGGAATAACACCAACAACTTCACCATTGTTTTCAATGACTGTATCTGCGACTTGTCCCATTAATCCGATACTTGCACCACCATATACGATGCCAAATCCTTGCCTTGCAATTTTTTCAGCCAAAGCAATGGCTTTTTGTTGGTAAATAGGATTATTGCCAAAACGAGAACCACAATAAAGTGCAATAAGGCATTGAGTTGCTTTTGATTTAACTGATGTATCGGTCTCTAAGGTGTTATTAAGAACGCTTGTATTCATATTTATTTACTCACCTTTTTTAAATGAACTTCATCATGCAGTTTAATCTAAGCAAGAAAAGTGACAACTGTATAGATAAATAAGAATTTTTTGAAATATTTTGTAGTTTCATTCTAAAATGATTGATAAAGCCAATCTCGATTCACCGAAAAAATAGTGAATTGCACTAAAATCTTTTCTATACTGAAAATCTGTTCGGCAACCAATACATCAATATGAGTAGTGATCGACATCGCTCAATAGAACAAAATATTATTTATTTTCTAAATTTAAATACTGCATTTACAACTTTGCCTCATCACTTTGGTTTAAATGAATCCCATCTTCCTGAAACCTGGGAGTGTAACTCATGATTTTTGAATGGATGTCTGATCCTTCCGCATGGGTGGGACTCTTAACTTTAATTATTTTAGAAATTGTTCTCGGGATTGATAATCTCGTCTTTATCGCGATTTTGGCGGAAAAACTGCCGCCTGAGCAACGCAATAAAGCCAGAATTTTAGGCTTAACGCTCGCGCTTGGCATGCGCCTAATACTTTTGGCGTCAATCGCTTGGATTATCACGTTAACGAATCCATTATTCCATATCTTTGATCATCCGTTTTCAGCACGAGATCTTATTTTGATTTTTGGCGGTATTTTCTTGTTAATGAAGGGAACTTTAGAACTACATGAACGTCTAGAAAGTAAAGTTCATGTTAAAGAAGAAAATCCTGTTCATGCTGCATTTTGGATGGTCATTGTACAGATCGTGGTATTGGATGCAGTGTTCTCACTCGACAGTGTGATTACAGCAGTCGGTATGGTCAAAGATCTTTCGGTCATGATGATCGCCGTAATTATTGCGATAGGAATCATGCTATGGGCCTCTAAAGCCCTCATGGACTTTGTGAATAAGCATCCAACTGTGGTGATTCTGTGTCTATGTTTCTTGATGATGATCGGTTTCTCATTGGTTGTCGAAGGCCTAGGCTTCCACATTCCGAAGGGTTATCTATACGCTGCAATTGGTTTCTCTGTCCTGATTGAGTTTTTAAATCAATTGATGCGCCGCAACCAAGAAAAAACGGTAACAACGACTGATTTACGTTTTAAAACAGCTTCTGCTGTCATTCGTATGCTGGGTGGTAAGTCAAAAACGGCAGATGCTCAATCGGCAAATACAGATGATGTCTTGGCTACCCAAGCGTTGGTAGAGGAAATGTTCTCGGATGAGAATGCGGTATACCAAAGCGTGATGTTGCAAGGTGTATTAGGTTTATCTGAGCGACCAGTCAAATCATTAATGACCCCACGTCCAGAACTCGAATGGATCGATTTAAATGACGATCCTGAAAGTATTAAACATCAAGTGCTTTCTATGAAACATTCACGTTTGATCGTTGCACATGGCGAGCTGGACAATATTGCTGGGGTGGTGCTCACGCATAACGTTTTGAATGACTATATTGAATCAGGCGATTTTAATTTCGAAAAACACATTCGTGAGCCTGTCATTGTGCATGAAAGTGCTCAAGTCTTAATGGTGATGGATCAATTGCGTCAGGCACCATTACAAATGGCGATTGTTCTTAATGAATATGGTTCCATTGAGGGTATTGCAACGCCGATTGATATTTTAGAAGCGATTGCCGGTGAGTTCCCGAACGAAAATGAAATAGAAACTGCAGTTGAAAGCTTAGAGGATGGTTCACTCATGCTCGAGGGTTCAACTGATATTCGTCATATTTCATTATTGCTTGATCGTGATTTAGTTGATGAGTCAGAACAGTATTCTACGCTGTCTGGTTATATCTTATTCCATTTAGGACATTTACCTGAAAATGGAGAAACCTTTGAAGCAGAAGGATATCTATTTGAGGTGGTTACAATGGATGGTCATAAAATCGAAAAAGTACATATTGTACCCATCGTAAAACAAGACCCATCAGAATGATTTAAACTCAGTTAAAATAGCATCTGATTAGGTGCTATTTTTTTGGAATATTGATGTCCGAACTCAATTGTCCTTGCGGGCGTGGAATTTATACACACTGTTGTGAACCTTTACATCGTGGTCAGCGTGATGCAGAAAGTGCTGAACAGCTCATGCGTTCTCGGTATAGTGCATTCGCTAAACATGAAATCGACTATATTGTGAGTACCACAGCATCAGGTCAGCAAAGTCATTTAGACATTGCTGCCATTCGGGATTGGGCGATGAGCAATAAGTGGTTAAAATTAGAGGTTATTCAGCATTTACCTCGTCTGGATAAAACCCATGCTCAAGTTGAATTCAAAGCACATTACCAACATGTCGATCAGGTACATGTCCATCATGAAACCTCAAATTTCGTATTCATCAATAGACAGTGGTATTTTTTAGACCCAACGACAGATCAAACTGTGACGATGAAGCAGCCTTGTATTTGTGGATCAGGAAAAAAATTTAAGCAATGTTGTGCGCGATTTCTCTAGAATTAATTTTTAATTAACTTAGAATATTGCGCATTAAAAACCCTCATTTGGAAGTAGGGCAATGTTACTCACCGTTATTTATATTATTGCGATTACTGCGGAAGCGATGACAGGCGCCTTGTCTGCAGGTCGACGAAGTATGGATTGGTTTGGTGTCATTATTATTGCCTGTGTGACTGCTTTGGGCGGAGGATCAGTTCGTGATGTTTTGCTAGGGCACTATCCTTTAACTTGGGTGAAACATCCTGAATATCTAGTACTTACATGTTGTGCAGCATTATTTACGATTTTTATCGCAAAATGGATGCGACATTTACGTTCGGTATTCTTACTTCTAGATGCCTTAGGTCTGATAGGTTTTACCATTATTGGTTGTCAAATTGCGATTCAAATGGAACAGGGTTTCGTGGTTTGTGCAGTGGCAGGTGTATTGACAGGCGTTTCAGGGGGTATTTTACGAGATATCTTATGTAACGATGTGCCTTTAGTCTTCCGTCGCGAACTTTATGCCAGTATTTCTTTTGTTGCGGTCATTTTCTATTGGGGCTGTATCGAAGTCGGTTTTTCACAAGATATCACCATTATTTCTACTCTTGTTTTTGGTTTCACATTGCGTTGTATCGCAATTTACTTTGGCCTTGAAATGCCAAAATTTATTTATAAAGATGATGATGAACAGTCGGCGTCATCAAAAGATGTAAATTAAACTTTTTACACTCATCTTTGAAAATGGCCGATAATGTGATCGGTCATTTTTATATGGTTCTTTAGAAAATAAAAATAAGCAGTATTGAGAAAACAGCGATTGTCATTGGTTGTATTTAAATCACTCCTCACAGAGAGCATGCTATGGATTTAATCTCACGAATACAGCGTTTACCTATTGGTAAATTTCACTACACCTTGTTGTGGGTGATTGGATTAGGCTGGATGTTTGATGCAATGGATACTGGACTAATTTCCTTTATCTTGGCGAAGATGGCTGAAGACTGGCAAATGACGCCTGCTGAAAAAGGTTGGGTTGTATCCATCGGCTTTGTGGGAATGGCGATAGGTGCGGTGTTCTCTGGTGGACTGGCGGATCGAATCGGACGTAAAGCAGTATTTGCTACAACATTGGTCATCTATAGTATAGCAACAGCTCTTTGTGCTTTCGCACCAAATTTAACATGGTTATTAATCTTTAGATTTATTGTAGGTTTAGGCTTAGGCGGACAGTTACCAGTTGCCGTGACTTTAGTGAGTGAATACATTCCAGCCCATGTTCGTGGTCGCTTTATTGTGTTACTTGAAAGCTTCTGGGGGCTAGGCTGGTTATGTGCTGCACTAGTTTCTTATTTCGTCATCCCTAAATTTGATTGGCATGTTGCATTTTTATTGGGTGGTTTGCCTGCACTTTATGTCTTCGTTATTCTAAAAAAAGTTCCGGAATCTATTCCTTACTTGATCAATCGAGGTCGTATTGATGAAGCGCACGCGATTGTGCAAAAAATCGAGAGACAGTGTGGTGTCGAAGTCATCGAAAAAATTGAAGTGAAACCAGTTTCAACACATTCAAATGTCAGTTTTGGTCAGTTATGGTCAAGCGGTTTCGCTAAGCGCAGTTTAATGCTGTGGTTAATTTGGTTTGGGATTGTTTATTCGTATTACGGTATTTTTACGTGGTTACCAAGTCTTTTAGTCAAAGAGGGATATACCATTGTGCAGTCTTTTGAATATGTTCTCGGGATGATTTTAGCACAATTGCCAGGTTATATTGTCGCGGCATGGCTCGTCGAAAAGTTAGGGCGTAAAGCGACGCTTTCAGGCTTTATTGCAATGTGTGCAGTATCAGCATATTTCTTTGGGCAGGCTGATACCGTAGCGATGATCATGTTCTGGGGATGCTTGATGTCATTCTTTAATCTTGGTGCATGGGGCGTTTTATATACCTACACGCCTGAACAATATCCTGCAAATATTCGTGCTTTCGGATCAGGATGGGCAGCAGCAATTGGGCGTATTGGTGGGATTGTTGCACCTTTAGTGGTTACCCATATGATGGTGGCTTCAAATGGATTTAGCCAAGTATTTATGATGTTTACCGCTGTATTATTGGCAGTTGCAGCCGTGATCTTGGTGCTCGGTGAGGAAACCAAAGGTAAGACACTTGAGTCTATGGGGATGTAAATCTGTGAAAAAAGAGGAGCTAAGCTCCTCTTTTTTAGACCCATTTTTGACGTGCTTTAGTTAAGTCAAAATGTAATGTGTTCGACACTTGCTGAAGATTGAATTTTTCTTTATCTTCAGGGAGTTGAATTAAAATAGGCAAAGCTGATACCCCATTGTCGCCATTGACAAAAGCATAGTGACGCTCAGTCTGATTAATTGAAATCAAACTTTCAAATTCAAGGTACACCGTCGTTTCATCATGTTTTTTGGGCACTTTCACGAGATCTAAATATGCAATTCGTCGATTATTAATTCCAGCCAATTTAAGCGCTTCAAGATCCGATTTTAACTTTTCAGTTTTATCAAACATTTTTTGAAAGAATCCTTTGTTTGATTGGCTTTCGAGTTCTCTTTTTTTCTGATTGAAAGCAATTTGATTGACTTTATGTTGGTCTAGAGCATCGGCAATAATTGTTTTAACTTGCTCAATCGCTGCTTGAGATTTGCTATGACTTGCCGCATAAGACTCTGCGTCTAAACTCACAAAAATAGTATGTCGTCTTTTTTCCATCAATTTTAAATAGGATAAAATTTTATATTCGAAAATTTGAGCTTGAGTATTGAAGGCGATAATGGGTTCACTTGAAAAGTCTTTATAAAAACTCGCAATATCAGAGAACAGACGATGCATACTGATAAAACAATAATCAAACTCATCAGGGTGACGAATTGAATGACGCAGTGCATATTGAAAAGGTTGCAAGATCTCAAGAGTTAAAGCTTTTTCGAAATCTAAAAGGCGCTCGTTAATGACTTGTTCGACTGAAAATCCAGAGGCATCGAGCGGTTTTTTGAGTAACGGTAATAAAAGATCAAAATTGACGTTATGAAATTTTTCCATCAGATCCAAAATAGGAGTCGTGATCTGTCGTTGAATCGTAATAATTCGACTGACTTGCCATTTAAATTCTTCTAAATAACTTGGATCATTTAAACGTTTCTTATCCAACACCACGCCATTTAGGTAAACTCGATCTTCAAGACCTAGCTTTTCTTCCATTAAAAAGCGGCGGATAGAATATGGGTTCTGTCTAAAGTCATGAATGGTCGCGACCAGATATAAATACTGACTGCTTTCAATCACATCAAAATCACGAATTTTTTGTTCTTGAATAATAAAGTCTTGGAATAATGGATGGCTAATTTGCTTCAGTTGTCTCGGGAGGATGGTTTTGAACCAATAGCCTAAAATTTGATGTTTAATATGAACTTCAAGAATAAAAGTACGAATTTCTTCAGCTGTTAAATGTCGGCAATTATCAGGAACATTTAAGTCGAGTGTTTTGATGATATTTGCAGCATCATATAAAAAAGTTTTTCGTAGGAGTTGTTTATCTCTAAGAAAACTTTGATCTTCTTCTGTTTCAATACGATCAATTTGATTTTGTACAGTTTCTAAGTAATCGGCGATTTTAATTACGTCTTGATATGATTTCAGCGTTTCTAAAGTGGCTGCGATCTTTTCAGCCAAAGTGCGCATTTTCGGTGAGATTAAATGACTGCTTAAATCCTGAAGACCAACAATGCCCTTAAAAGAGAATGATTGTCGATGTTGATCCCAGTAAATATTCTTCGCAGTCAGGAATTGTTCCTGTATCAGACCTTGTATTGGTGCGGGAACACTATTAAAAATATTTTTTAAACGCGTTTGCCAATGAACATCTAGATTAGGGTCAATTTGAAATAATTTTGAGCGAAGATCATAAGGAATGTAATTATGCATGTTTGTTCCGTTCATACGATGAGCGTATGTAAAATCATTTGTTATAAAGTTGTGTTTTGATTATTGTATATTCAATAAAATTAATTGGATACAAGAAAAAAGTCCAATTTAAAATGAAATAAAACCAACTGGCCTTTTTTTTGTTATTTTATCTTTACAAAGTATCCAACCTTGCTTGTTCTTCGCAGTTTGGGAGACTAGCATACACCCTTAAACTATTCATTCATTAGGATTTCACGATTCAATGACAAGCCTTGCGCACCAAGCGACAGAGAATCGTTCTGTAGCAGAATTTACAGAACAAGCTTACCTAAACTATGCCATGTACGTGATTATGGATCGTGCATTGCCTCATATTAGTGACGGATTAAAACCTGTACAACGGCGTATCGTATATGCGATGAGCGAGCTTGGTCTAAAGCATAGTGGTAAGCCCAAAAAATCAGCACGTACAGTTGGTGATGTTTTAGGTAAATATCATCCGCATGGTGATTCTGCTTGTTATGAAGCAATGGTCTTAATGGCACAGCCATTTAGTTATCGTTATCCATTTATTGAAGGGCAGGGCAACTGGGGATCACCAGATGATCCAAAGTCGTTTGCTGCAATGCGATACACCGAGGCCAAACTATCACAATATAGTGAAGTCCTGCTCTCTGAATTAGGTCAAGGAACTGTCGACTGGCAAGATAACTTTGATGGTTCATTAAAAGAGCCTGTAAATTTACCAGCACGCGTACCGAATATTCTTTTAAATGGTACGACGGGAATTGCGGTGGGAATGGCAACAGATATTCCACCACACAATTTACGGGAAGTTGTTAAGGGTACAATTGCACTGATTCGTAACCCGAATTTGTCTGATGAAAAAGTTGCTGAATATATTCCTGGTCCAGATTTACCGACTCAAGCAGAAATTATTACACCTGCTGATGAATTACTGAAATTACAAAGCACTGGGCGCGGCAGTTATCGCATGCGTGCGGTATATTCGGTTGAAAAAAATGAAATTGTCATCAGTGAATTACCATATCAGGTTTCTGGCTCTAAAATTATCAGCCAAATTGCTGATCAAATGCAGGCAAAAAAATTACCGTTGGTAAGTGATGTACGAGATGAATCAGATCATCAATGTCCAACACGTTTGGTAATTGTCTTGCGTTCAAATCGTATCGATGCAGATGCGGTCATGAGCCATTTATTTGCCACGACCGATCTTGAGTCGAGCTACCGCGTCAATATGAACATGATTGGTGCTGATGGTCGTCCACAAGTAAAATCAATCCGTCGTATTTTATTGGAATGGATTGAAATTCGTAAAACGACTGTGACGAGACGTTTGCAATACCATTTGAATAAAATTGAAAAACGTCTACATATTCTGGCGGGACTTTTAATTGCGTATTTAGATATTGATACGGTAATTCGCATTATTCGTGAGGAAGATCATCCGAAAGAAGTCTTAATGTCACATTTCGGTATTGATGAAATTCAAGCCGAAGCCATTCTAGAGCTTAAATTACGTCATTTGGCGCGTCTCGAAGAAATGGAAATTCGCCGTGAACAAGAAGAGCTTGAAGCTCGAGCAGCCGTGATTCGAGAGCAATTGGCGAATCCTGAATCTTTAAAAAATCTGATCATTTCAGAATTAAAAGAAGATGCGAAAAAGTTTGGTGATGATCGCCGATCTCCAATTGTTCAGCGTGAAGAAGCGACCGCGATTAGTGAACAAGATTTGATGCCAGCTGATCCTGTCACTGTCATTTTATCGGAAGCGGGTTGGATTCGTTGTGCGAAAGGACATGAGATCGATCTAGATAAAGTCAATTTCCGTGCAGGAGATCAATATTTAAGTCATGCACAAGGTAAATCTAATCAAAAAGTGTATGTATTAGATCAATCTGGTCGAAGTTACGCATTACCAATTACAGGATTACCTTCAGCGCGCGGCTTAGGTGAACCATTAAGCTCGAAATTATCGCCAGCAAATGGAGTAAATTTCCAACAAATTCTGATTGCTGAAGATGAGGTGGAAATATTAGCGATCAGCTCCAAAGGATATGGTTTTAAAACACAAGCGAAACAATTGGACACCAATGCTAAAGCGGGTAAAGCGTTTTTAACGCTTGCAGATGATGCAAGCGCAATGCCATTGCAACAAATTGATGGTACACATATCGCTGTACTCAGCAGTTCTGGACGATTATTACTGACAGAGCTGACAGAGTTACCAATGCTCAATAAAGGAAAAGGTAATAAATTGATGCAGTTGGATGCAAAGGAACGCATTGTGTCTATGACAACACTTAACTTGGATGATGTGCTTCAGGTCGTTGCTGGACAACAACAATTGAAATTAAAAGGTGATGATCTGCTGAAATACATCGGTAAACGTGCTTCAAAAGGGCAGGTATTACCACGAGGTTATCAAAAAGCAAATAAACTCTTCATTCAAAGATAAAGCTAGCATCTAGTCGACAAAATACGTTATATATGAAATGTATTTATGGTTATGGATGCTTTATTGAGCAATAAATTAAATAAGATGCTCAATACATTATCGAAAAGAAGAGTTTAAAACCAAGTATTACTAATTGGAGAATATGGCATTATGGAAAAGATTTGGTTCGCTGAATACCAAAAAACTGGAATTCCACAAACAGTAGAGTTACCACCAGAAAATACCTCTCTTGTTGATATTTTTGAGAGAAACTTCCAGAAATTTGGTTCGCGTGATGCTTTTATCTTTATGGATAAAACATTAACGTTCAATGAACTTGATACGGCGAGCCGTCAATTTGCAGCCTATCTTCAAAGCCTTGGTTTAGCAAAAGGTTCTCGCGTAGCGGTCATGATGCCAAACGTACTGCAATATCCAGTAGTGGCACTTGGTGTATTCCGTGCGGGCTTAGTTCTTGTCAACGTGAACCCACTTTACACAGCTCGTGAACTTGAGCATCAACTGAATGACTCAGGCACTGAAGCGCTTGTGATTATTGAAAACTTCGCTTCTGTTTATCAATCAATTCTTGGTAAAACGCCAGTTAAGCATGTGATCGTGGCGACAGTAGGTGATATGTTAGGTACCTTAAAAGGTACACTCGTGAATTTTGTTTTACGTAAAGTGCGTAAGCAAATTCCAGCTTGGAGTATCCCAGGACATGTGAAATTCACGACTGCGATGTCTAAAGGCAGTACTGCACATTATAAGCGTCCAGCAACAACGTTGAGCGACACTGCTGTATTGCAATATACAGGTGGTACAACAGGCGTATCAAAAGGTGCGGAATTAACACATCGCAACCTTGTTGCAAACTTAATGCAAGCAGATGGTATTTTCCAATCTAAATTTGGTGCTCAAGATGGTGCGAGCGACGATCGCATTTTCTGTGCATTACCGCTATATCATATCTTTGCATTCATGGTTTGTGCACTTTATGGTATGTACAAGGGTCAAGCAAACGTACTGATTCCTAACCCTCGTGATCTCCCTGCAGTCATTAAAGAGCTACGCAAATATCAGCCTGGTTTCTTCCCAGCAGTGAATACTTTATTCAACGCACTCGTTCATAATGAAGAATTCAAACAACTTGACCATAGCAAATTAAAAATGGCGATGGGTGGTGGTATGGCTGTATTGCCTTCAACTGCTGCAGCTTGGAAAAAAATCACAGGTACAAATATTATTGAAGGCTATGGTCTTTCTGAAACTTCACCTATTGCAACGGCAAACCCACCGGCATCTGAAGAGTTTAGCGGTACGATTGGTATCCCATTACCTTTAACGGATGTCGCTGTCTTGGATGACGATGGCAATGAAGTTCCACAAGGTGAGCAAGGTGAAATTTCAATCCGTGGTCCTCAAGTCATGAAAGGCTATTGGAACCGTCCAGATGAAACAGCTAAGGTGATGACCGCAGATGGTTTCTTCCGTACTGGTGATATCGGTATCATGGATGCTCGTGGTTACTTCAAGATTGTTGATCGTAAGAAAGATATGATCTTGGTATCAGGCTTTAACGTATACCCATCTGAAATCGAGGAAGTGATTGCAACACATCCTAAAGTACTCGAGGTTGCAGCGATTGGTGTAGCTGATGAAAAATCAGGTGAAGTGCCTAAGCTGTTTGTTGTGAAGAAAGATCCATCATTAACAACAGAAGAAGTATTAGCTTTTGCGAAAGAAAACTTAACAGGATATAAGCGTCCTCGTTATGTTGAATTCATGGATGAATTGCCAAAATCGAATGTCGGTAAAATCCTTCGTAAAGATTTACGCAAATAATTCAAATTCAGAAAAGCGCCGTAAGGCGCTTTTTTTAATTTATTCTTTCATTAGCCAACGGTCGATATAAGGTCGCGCTGTTGCAATAATAAATGTGAATGTCAGCATTGTACCTAAATGACGTCCTACAGCAGAACTCGGTAACTGTCCTGAATAACTGAAGTAAATATCAACTAAGCTATATACTGAAATAATGCTCAGCCAGATCCATTTATTCGCTCGTTTAATCCCCACCGCGATAAAGGCGATGATGAGAACCAGCAATGTGCCGAGAGTCGATTGCCAATTCATATTGGCACAAATTACGCTGATCAAGAAAGCCATAATCGGAAGAACGATATAAAGCACACGATCGACACGTTTTTGATGTTGCTTTTGTAACTCGAGAACATCAAATAACTTTTTTTGGTCAGAATTGGTCATGCCATTACTCAGAATTTTAATAAACAAAATAATTTAACTAAAATTATCGCACAAACATCATGCTAAGATAAAACCAGCTTAAATCATTGGACTGAAATCCATGCACGGTATTGAAGGTGTTATTTACCTTATTTTAATTGCTTGTTTACTCCCTTATTTATTTACAGTCATTGCTAAAATTGCAGGTGGTTTTAAAGGGCAGGATAATCAAAATCCGCGTGAATTCATGTCTAAAACCACAGGCTTAGCGGCTCGAGCAAATGCAGCTCAGCAAAATAGCTTTGAAAGTTTGCCATTATTTATTGCGGCAGTTTTGATGGCTGAGTATATGGTTGTTCAACAACAATTGGTGATTCTATTAGGTTCGGCGTATATCGTCTTACGAATCATCTATGGGATTTGTTATTTATGTAATTGGGCGACCCTTAGATCAATTGTTTGGTTCTTATCAATGCTTTGTCCGATCTTATTGCTTTTATTAATTATTCGATTGCTCTAAGAAAAACAGACTAACACCATACCTAAAATACATCTTCAGCTTGTATAATCGAATGATGATTGCTGAATAAAGCGTTATAATCAACCCCATTTTAATGAACACTGACAGTAAAGAGTTTGCTATGAGCTACAGTAATATCCCTGCAGGTAAAGATGCACCAAACGATATCTATGTAATTATCGAGATCCCTGCAAATGCAGCACCAATTAAATATGAAATTGATAAAGATTCAGATGCACTTTTCGTAGATCGTTTCATGGGTACTGCAATGTTCTACCCAGCAAACTACGGTTATGTACCAAATACATTATCTCTTGATGGCGATCCATTAGACGTATTAGTTGTTACTCCACATCCTGTAGAACCAGGTTCGGTTATCCGTTGCCGTCCAGTGGGTAAATTAAATATGGAAGATGATGGTGGTGTTGATGCGAAACTTGTCGCTGTACCACACGATAAATTAACGCCAATCTATAAAGATGTTCAAGAATATACTGACCTTCCTCCTTTATTGATTAGTCAAATTGAACATTTCTTCCAACACTACAAAGACTTAGAGCCAGGTAAGTGGGTCAAGTTAAGTGGTTGGGAAGGTGCAGATGTTGCTAAACAAGAAGTGTTAAGCTCAATTGCTGCTTATGCAGAAGCAAACAAATAATTTGCCTGATGTATAAATAAAGCTACAAACTTTGATCTTGTAGCTTTTATAAAAAACCTGCACAAAGTGCAGGTTTTTTTATTGATCTTTTTAGTTGAAAATTAGAATAATTTCACGGGAATGTCTAACCAAATACGCCATTCGTTGGTGTCGCCGATATAAGCACTTTGATATTCATCACTTGCACGGTAGTAAGAGTGACGAACACGTAAGCTTGCATCTTTAGCAAAACCAGATTGGACTGTATATTTCACTTGATTAAAGAATTCACGTTCCTGTGCATCATTGGTTAGCAATACTGAGCGGTCAGTACCCCCTGCAGATACATCAATATCCCATCCATAAACAAATGCCGAAGTCCATGACAGACCAGGAACATTTAATGCGCCAAAATCATAGGTATATTGTAGCTGTAAAGATTTTTCATCATTACCAATAAAATCAGATAAATACGAGTTAGGCATATAAATCGTTTGATGGCCATCACCAACACCTTTGCCCAAACCATAGTCATAACCTGTATTACCTGTATTTTGTTGGTAAGCAAGCATTACATTGTGTGGACCAGTATTGTAAGTTGTTGAAATTGCCCAAATATTATTGCTTAAGTTGTTGAAATCATTTGAAGTATGAGAATAAGTATATGCTGTATTATTTGGTGCAGCATCCCATTCAGTACGATATGCACTGAAATCGTGAGTCAACTTACCTTTAGCCACGGCATAACTATAGTTGGCATTCACATAGTGACGTTCTAAACGATCTTTAATGTCTGTACCATAATAAGACGCATTGAGAGCATCACCAAAGTTATATTTAGCGCCCCAAACAACCGCGCGATCTAATTCATTTCCATCGGTATTGATTTGACTAGAACGTTGGTTTTCAGTAAATTTACCAGCAACCAAAGTCAAATTATCGATTTCATTACTTTGGATTAACAAGCCAGTGTAATATTCAGGTACCAAACGAGCTGTATTACTTGCAAGAACAGGTAAATCTAAAATCTGAGTCCCATAAGTAGCTGTGGTGTTCGACATACGAGCTTTGATGAAAGCACCACCTCTTGCCCAATGATCATAAGCATGACCATTATTATCGACTGGAATCATGTCATTACCGGTATGGGCATTATCACCTAATTTGAAAGACCCATCACCAATAACACCAACACCGAAACCAACGATACCTTTCGTGAAACCAGACTCAATTTTAACCATGGCTGTTTGAGCTGCTGAGCTGGTATCTTCGACACCGTTCTTTTTATCACGATGCAAGAAACCTGTACGGAATAATACTGATCCTTCAGCATCTTCTACGAATCCCTTTGATTCACTTTGCTCACTCGCAAATGCAGTAGAAATTAAAGCAGTTTGAATAAGAACTGCTAAGCTTAGTTTTTGGAATTTTTGCATTGGGAGAGAGCCTCATACAAAATGATTATGGTTAATGTTTAGTATTTGTATACGTAATGTATAACAAAATTGGCTCTATTATTCACAATTTCGCACCTAAAGTCATAAGCAAAAAGTATATAAATTGAACTAAGTTGTGAATTATTAAAGATTAAAAGTACTATAGAATTAAATTTAACTATTAATAACATATATTTATTTTTAACCTGATATTCTTTTTTTTATTTAATTTAGTCAATCTGGCACGTTTTTTTTTTGTAACATCAGAAGTAAATAAGGATGAATAAAGGATTTTAAATAAGAATGATATTTATTCAGTTCATTTTCATTTAATTTTAATGTGGTTCAGACATCATTGGCTTTTCATGCCGCACTAAATTGATACTCCAATTTTAAATTTGTTTAAAAAATAGCCTTAAAATGATGCATCTTGTAAATGAATGTATAATCTAAAAAGATATGCCTTTAACTCAAGTGGATCGTCAAAAAAAATTGCTTTGAATATTTTTGAAAATAAGAAATTTAAATAAATATAATAATAAAATCATTAATTTAAATTATTTTATCTCCTTGTTTAAATTCCTTTTTTATCTAAACACCTTTAACTTTGGCATAGCTATTGCTAATTCACATATGAGTTCAACAAATAAACCGAAAAAGCATCTCATCATGATGTGGGGGAACATAAATATGAAATTAGCAATTCAAGCATTGGGTCTAGCAGTTGTAGCATCTGCATCAACATTTAGTTTTGCTGAGGTACCAACTTCACCGCATTCTGTATCGGGTAATATCAGTGTTTTATCAAGTTATATATTGCGTGGTAATACGGCAGCTCCTGAAAATACTGAAGCTACATTACAAGGTGGATTAGACTATAGCCATAGTTCTGGATTGTACGCAGGGTGGTGGACATCTACGTTAGGTACAGATGCTTACGGTACTACCAATCCAATGGAAAATAATTTTTATGTGGGTTACAACGGTTCAATCAATGAAAACACTGGTTTTACTGTAGGTACAACTTATTACTATTATTATGACGTTGAAACGTCAGTTTATGATGGCTTTGAATTATTACTTGGTCTGAATTACAAAGATGTTGGAGTAACTGCTCAAACTTTGTTGGAAGATACAGGTTGGGGGAACGCTGGAGACACATATTTAAAAGCTACATATAGTTATCCTCTACCAAACGATTTTAGCTTGGACACAGCTTTGGGTTTATATGTTTATGAAAAAGACGGTAAGTATGTTGCAGAAACACCAGAGTCAGAAAGTTTTAATTTCCGTCACTTTGATATTGGTCTAAGTAAAGCTTTAGGGGAAACAGGTGTCACAGCAAGCATGAATTATATTATTGGTGGTGATGATCGTTATGGAAACAATTTAAAGAATAAAATGGTATTAGCATTGGGTTATAGCTTCTAAACTCAACTCAAATAAAAAAAGCGACTCAACTGAGTCGCTTTTTTTATTCCTGTTTACGATAAGAGAGTGCTTCGGTTAAGTGAGCTGTTTGTATATGTTCAGAACTCGCTAAGTCAGCAATTGTACGAGCGACACGTAAGATTCGGTGGTAAGAACGTGCTGATAAATTCAAACGTTGCTGAGCCATAGCGATAATCTTTTTTGCAGAATCATCTAGTTGAGCCACTTGATCAAGCTGTTGAGAACTTAGATTTTGATTTGTCACACCTTGTCGTTGAATTTGCAACTCATAGGCCTGAATCACACGTTTTCTGACGGTTTCAGAATTCTCCATCGGTGTAGTGCTTTGCATGTCTTGGGGAGGTAAAGGTGGCACATCAATATGTAAGTCAATCCGATCTAGTAGAGGGCCAGAAATTCGATTTTGATAGCGCTTAATTGATTCAGGTGAACATTGACAACGGCTATCTTGATTGAAGGCGTATCCACATGGACATGGATTCATTGCAGCGACAAATTGAAAATTAGCTGGAAAAGTAATTTGTCTTGATGCTCTTGAAATTACGATTTCTTTCGACTCAAGAGGCTGCCTCAATACTTCTAAGACTTTTCGGTCAAACTCAGGTAATTCATCGAGAAAAAGTACACCTAAATGGGCTAAGGTGATCTCACCTGGTCGAGGGTGTGATCCACCACCAACCAAGGCCACAGCGGATGCCGTATGATGTGGCGCTCTAAAGGGGCGATGACCAAATTGATAAGGTGTATTTGCAATGGAGTAAATACTTGCGACCTCTAAGTGTTCTTGATTGGTTAATGGGGGCAAGATGCCAGACAATCTTGAGGCAAGCAGTGTTTTACCAGTGCCTGGCGGGCCTTTAAATAAAATAGAATGTCCACCAGCTGCTGCAATTTCTAAGGCGCGTCTTGGACGTAATTGACCTTTGACATCAGCGAGATCAAATCGATTTATTTGAGGTTGGATCGTTTTATTCGCTAATATGGGTTGAATTGGACTCGATTGATCAAAGTGTTGGCAAACATCTTTTAATGATTTGGCTGTATACACCTCAAAATTGGGAAGAAGGGCTGCATCATCCAAATTACTCACAGGAATCATTAACTCATGACCTGCGGTTTGACATGCCATTGCGATAGTCAAAGTTCCAGTTACAGGCCTTAACAGACCATCGAGTGCCAATTCACCTATAAATTCAAAACGGTCAATATTTTGATCATGTAGTTGCCCAGAAGCGATTAAAATCCCCAAAGCAATAGGTAAATCAAGCCTTGAACTATCTTTGGGTAAATCAGCTGGGGCTAGATTGATCGTCAGCCGTTTGGTTGGAAATTGAAAACCGCTATTAATGATTGCAGAACGGACACGATCCTTACTTTCTCGAACAGCAGCTTCTGGAAGACCTACAATGGTGAGTGAAGGTAATCCTTGGCTGACATGAACCTCGACTTCAATCAGTGGTGCATGTAAACCAAGAAGACCTCGGGTATAAATTTTGGCAAATGACATAAAACTGAACCATTATTATATTATTTTTAGAATTGCTTTATTTTTAATCACTAACTTTGTGTTTAAGCACTGTATTGGTGCAATGTTGCTTATTTTTGATCGGAAATTAAGCTTTCTAATGATTTTAATTGCGTTTGAAGTTCTGTTAAACGCAAATTGGCATTGTTTAGTGCAGTTTTCTGACGCTCGATTTCTTCTTTAGAAACCAAATCCATTTTACTAATCGCTTCGTTTAACAACGCTCTCACATTTTTTTCTAAATCTTTTTTGGGTTGGTCAACCTGTTCTAAGATTGCCTGTAATAAAGTTTCAATCATAGTTCTTCCGGATAATAAGTCGTCAACATTGAAGTTTAACATTCGTTTTGGTTTGACCCTAGTGTTAACTACATTTCATAGGTTAAACCAATAACAACATAAAAAAAATCCATCAAAATTCCCAATATTTTTAGAACATAAGACCGTGTAGGCGTATAAAATAGGTTATAAATAAGTTCATGCTAGCTGATTAATATCCCCAACCATTATGAAGTTTGGCATGAAATTTGAACATAAAACCTTACTGGTGAAAAAAGCCGAAGGAAAACAACATGAAACTCGTAACAGCAATTGTAAAACCATTCAAATTAGATGACGTGCGTGAAGCACTCTCTGAAATTGGCGTTCAAGGGATCACCGTAACTGAAGTAAAAGGTTTTGGTCGTCAAAAAGGTCATACTGAACTTTATCGTGGTGCTGAATATGTGGTTGATTTTTTACCTAAAGTAAAAATTGAAATCGCAATCAGTGACGAAATGGTTGATTCAGTGATTGAATCAATTACACGTGTAGCTAGTACTGGCAAAATTGGTGACGGAAAAATTTTCGTGACGAATCTAGAACAAGTTATCCGTATCCGTACTGGTGAGACTGGTGCTGACGCAGTTTAATTTGGCATGAAGTTTGCTGAGTAGCGAATAACTCAAAAAACTAGGTTGGGGGATACGAATGAAAAAAATGCTAATGGCGCTGAGCTTGTCTGGCGCACTCTTAGGTGGTTCTGTCGCATGGGCTGAAGAAGCAGTGTCAGAACCGACCTCTCCTGAAGTAGCAGTTGTTGAAACTGAGGCTTCATCTACAGATTCTAATTTGGTTGAAACATTACCAGCAGCTCCAGAAGAAGCTCCTGCTGAAGAAGCGGCAGTTCTTGATACGGGTGACACTGCCTGGATTTTAGTTTCAACTGCACTCGTTTTACTCATGACCATTCCTGGTTTAGCGCTGTTCTACGGCGGTATGGTACGTAAAAAAAATGTCTTAAGTACCATGGCACACAGCTTTGTCGCTGCTGCGGTGGTCAGTATCGCTTGGGTAGTGGTTGGCTACACACTTGCTTTTGGTGAAGGTAATGCCTTTATTGGAAGTCTAGATAAATTTATGTTGTCTGGTATCACTACAGAAGCATTGAGTGGAACAATTCCAGAAATTTTATTTGTCATCTTCCAGATGACATTTGCAATCATTACCGTTGCCATTATCAGTGGTTCTATTGCTGAGCGTATGAAATTCAGTGCTTTTGTTGCGTTTATCGCAATTTGGGTGGTGGTTGTCTATGCTCCTATTACACATTGGGTATGGGGTGGTGGTTGGTTAGGTAACGATGGTGCACTTGATTTTGCAGGTGGTACTGTTGTTCATATTAACTCAGGTGTTGCTGGTTTAGTTGCGGCGTATATGCTTGGTAAGCGTATGGGGCTAGGCAAAGAATCAATGGCACCACATAACCTTACATTGACTGTCATTGGTGCGAGTTTAATTTGGGTCGGCTGGTTTGGCTTCAATGGTGGTTCTGCATTAGGTGCAAATGGTTCAGCAGGTTATGCATTGGTAGTAACTCAAGTTGCTGCTGCCGCTGCTGCCATTTCATGGTTAATCACTGAAAAAGTGGTTCGTGGCAAAGCTTCTGTGTTGGGTGCCGCATCAGGTGCGGTAGCTGGCCTGGTTGTGATTACGCCAGCTGCTGGATTCGTGACAGTAGGTGGTGCTTTAGCGATGGGCTTAATTGGTGGTGTCGTATGCTTCTGGGGTATTACAGCATTAAAACGTGCATTGAAAGCGGATGACTCATTAGATGCCTTTGGACTTCACGGTGTTGGTGGTATCGTTGGCGCAATTCTAACCGCATTCTTTGCAAGTGAGTTCATCATGGGCGATGCAGCACCTACAAACGTATTAAGCCAATTATGGGTACAAGTTGAAGGTGTTCTTGCAACAATCGCTTATTCAGCAATCCTGACATTCATCATCTTAAAAGTCATTGATTTAATCATCGGTATTCGTGTTGAATCAGACGATGAGCGTATGGGTCTGGATTTAAGTCAACATGGTGAGCGTGTTGAATAACGATTAAACTCAACAATCAATATATAGTGTGAAACAGCCCTTTGGGGCTGTTTTTTTTCTATATATTGATGAAAGCTCAACATGAGCAGAATTTTTTGATACACTTGGTGCAAATAGAATTTGTTCAATTAAACTGCTATGCATTGTCCATTTTGCAACGCCGCTGATAGTAAGGTGATTGATTCACGTTTAGCTGCTGAAGGCTGCCAAATTCGTCGTCGTCGTGAATGTATTAGTTGTAATGAGCGTTTTACTACTTTTGAAAGTTTTGAAGTGGTGATGCCTCGTGTCACCAAGTCCGATGGTAAAAACGAACCTTATGATGAAGCGAAACTTCGTCGTTCACTCATGCATGCTTTACAAAAACGTCCTGTGACACAAGAACAAATTGAAGCGGTGGTCAGTGATATTCAACTTCAAATTCGTCGACTAGGTGAACGTGATGTGCGTTCGCGTACTATAGGCGAAATTGTAATGAAGGCTTTATTTGCACTCGATCATGTCGCATACGTACGTTTTGCATCTGTATATCAAGATTTCCAAGATGTAGAAGCGTTCCGCCGTCAAATCGAACAAATGCAACACCGAGATCAAGAACATTAATCTCGCCCCAAATTCAACTTCAAGGTTATGAATGTCTGAGTTCTCGCAACAAAAGATCGATCAAGATCAAATGTGGATGCGTCGTGCAATAGCATTGGCGAAGAAAGGTCAATATTCGACAAAACCAAATCCTAATGTAGGTTGTGTCATTGTCAAAGACGGACAGATTATTGGTGAAGGCTTTCACCCCCAAGCTGGGCAACCACATGCCGAAGTGTTTGCACTTCGTCAAGCAGGGGAGCAAGCACAGGGTGCAACCGCGTATGTCACATTAGAACCTTGTGCGCATTATGGTCGTACTCCTCCTTGTGCTAAAGGTTTGGTCGAAGCGGGCATTGCAAAAGTGATAGTGGCTTGTTCAGACCCTAATCCATTGGTTGCTGGTAAAGGTGTGGCTATCCTACAACAAGCAGGTATAGACGTTGAAGTCGGGATCTGTGAGTTGGAAGCGCGTCCTTTGAACTTAGGCTTCTTTAAAGCTATGTCTAAGGGATTACCTTATGTACGTTTAAAGGTCGCGTCGAGTCTCGATGGTCGTACAGCAATGGCTTCAGGGGAGTCGAAGTGGATTACAGGTGAATTGGCACGTCAGGATGTTCAACATTGGCGTGCAATTTCTGGTGCAGTGATCACGGGTATTGAAACAGTGTTGGCTGATGATTGTCAGTTGAATGTTAGAGCTCTACCGAATATTCAATTAGAACGAGTTGTGCAGCCTAAACGTGTGATTTTAGATCGTCAAGGTCGCTTACCTTTAGATGCTAAAGTGTTAGAGAATCCTGATACTGTCATGGTCATGGGGCCATTTCGAGCAGAGCTTGCACAACTTGGCGTGATTCAATTCGAAGTTCAGCCCTTAGTTGAGTTGCTAAAAGTCTTAAAAGATTTTCAAATCTATGATGTGATGGTGGAAGCTGGTGCAACCCTATCTACTGCATTTTTGCAGGAAAATTTGGTAGACGAATTGATTAGTTATATTGCGCCTACACTATTAGGTCAATCAGCTCGTCCAATGTTTAATGCTGAATTTAAACAAATGACAGAACAACTCCGTTTTAAACT
This sequence comes from Acinetobacter sp. ANC_7511, assembly GCF_056779975.1. Taxonomy (NCBI): domain Bacteria; kingdom Pseudomonadati; phylum Pseudomonadota; class Gammaproteobacteria; order Moraxellales; family Moraxellaceae; genus Acinetobacter; species Acinetobacter sp. ANC_7511. The sequence goes on along the minus strand of NZ_JBWYIY010000005.1, from coordinate 130,831 downwards.
TCAAGATGTAACTCAGTTAGGTGATGACATCCGTTTAAAATTAATCCCTGATCAAGAGTCGCTATGAGTACAGAGTCAACGGTTTATCATAAACGTCGCCATGCAGCACGTACGACAGATGAGTATTTGTTTAATCAACTTGTGCCTTATTTAGGCAACAAGCGTCGTTTATTACATTTGATTCTTGAGGCATTAGAAAGCACTGGAACTTTGAATACGAGTTCAGGTCGAGCGCCTATCTTTGCGGACTTTTTTGCTGGGAGTGGTGTGGTTTCTCGTTTGGCTCGTCAAAATGGCTACCGAGTAATAGCTAATGATTGGGAGCCTTACAGCCACGCACTCAATCATGCCATATTATCATGTACTGAAGCTCCTGCTTTTAAAGAATTAGGCGGATATCAGAAAGCAATTGATTATCTTAATCGCTTGCCTGAGGTCAAAGGATGGGTAACACACAATCTTTGTCCTCGTAATGATGAGATCTATGATCCTTCACGAGACCGTTTATTTTTCAAACGTCGAAATGGCATGCGCATTGATGCAATTCGTCAACAAATTGCAACCTGGCAAGCTCAAGGTGCAATTGATGATGTGGAAATGAGCGCTTTACTTGCACCTTTATTGTATTCAGCAAGTTTTGTGAGTAATACGTCAGGCGTATTTAAGAGTTTCCATCACGGCTGGGGCGGTAAAACTCAGACGGCTTTAGAGCGAATTGAATCATTACTATGGCTGACCCCAAGTCGTTTTTGTGAAAATTCAAATCTGACAGGCCCAGCAGCTGAAATGTGGTGTGTGGATGCTCAACACTTAGCAAACCAAATGAGTGGTTTCGAAGTCGATGTGGCATATTTGGATCCACCCTATAATCAGCATGCGTATAGTAGCAACTATCATGTATTGAATGCTTTGACTTTATGGGATCAGGTAGATTTACCAAGTCCAGATACTAAGGGTTTCAAGAGTGGAATCGACCGTGCTTGGCGTAAAGAACGACCAAGCCCATACAATTCTTCTAAACATGCCAAAGAAGCGTATGAAAAGCTTTTGCAAACCATTAATGCACGCTATATTTTGACCAGCTATTCAACGGATGGAAATATTGAGGCTGGCGATTTACTTAAAGCGAATTTAGAGCGTGGACGAGTCACAATTTTGACTCAAGATGTTCCAAGATATCGTGTGAGTAAGCAGCGTCAGTCTGAGCGTGCGCGCGTTCTTGAGTTTATCGTCATTACCGACACGCACGCAAAATCAGGACCGCCAATTCGACAGTTACTTGGTCAGTTACACCACTATGCTGAATTGGGTGGAGTTGATACTACAGGCGTCGCTGAACAATTGGATTTATGGTAAAAATAGAACAAATTTAAGAGTACCCATTATGTTTACAGGCATTGTAGAAAGTTTAGGAAAAGTCGAAAGTTTACAAAATGTAGGTGGTGATATCCGCTTGCGTATACAGACTGATCTTGATATGTCTGATGTTCACTTGGGTGATTCTATTGCGACTAATGGCATCTGCTTAACTGTTATTGCATGGGGCAATCAATGGTACGAAGCAGATGTGTCACTTGAAAGTATTCATCGTACAACTTTATCGAGTTGGAAGGTTGGGCAAACCGTCAATGTAGAAAAAGCGATGTTACCAACAACTCGCTTTGGTGGTCATATTGTTAGTGGACATGTAGATGTAGTTGGTGAAATTACGGTGCAACGTCAAGATGCACGTTCACTCTATTTTGAGGTAACGGCCCCGCCTGAAATTGCAAAATATTTAGCGGAGAAAGGTTCCATTACAGTTGATGGAATTAGTCTTACAATCAATCATCTACGTGGCAATGTGTTGAGTTTAAATCTTATTCCTCATACTGCAGAGCGGACCAATATTAGTACGTGGAAAGTCGGGACTAAAGTAAACTTAGAAGTCGATGTACTTGCACGATATATTGAACGTTTATTGCTTGGGGATAAGGCTGCTGAACATAAACCTGAGTCTAAATTAAGCATGGAATTTTTAGCACAGAATGGCTTTTTACGTTAAAAAATGATTAAAATAGAAAACAGCCTAAATTTTTAGGCTGTTTTTTTGTTTAAATAAATTAGGTATACAATCTATCTAAAGGAGAAAGCAACATGCTCAGAGAACTTCAGAATGATTGATTTTTTACTGCATTTAGAGCAGCTTTTACCTAGTTTATTAGAGCAATATGGCGTATGGATTTACGCAATTTTATTTTTAGTGATATTTGCGGAAAATGGTTCCGTTTTCATGTTTTTTTTACCTGGGGACAGTTTGCTCATCGCCATCGGGGCTTTATGTTCGACCACTGAGTTGATTCATTTGCACTATATGGGATTGTTATTATTTATCGCCTCAGTCCTTGGTTATATTCTCAATTTCTATACAGGGCGATGGCTTGGTATTAAATATTTTAGCGACCACTCACGTTGGTTAAAACCTGAGTATATTGCCAAAACGAATGCTTATTTCGAAAAACATGGTGGTAAGACCATTTTAATTGCGCGCTTCATCCCTTTTGTACGTTCTTTTGCTCCATTCGCTGCTGGCTCTGGATATATGAGCTATAGCAGTTTCATGTTTTACAATATTATTGGTGCTTGGATTTGGATCGCACTTTTACTAGGTATGGGGTATGGCATGGGAAATATATTCTCAGCCGTTTTAGATTTTTTTGCTTAAATTGATACTTCAAACCTGATAAAAAAAGCCCTCAGTGGGCTCTTTTAAATTTTATTAATGGTGAGTGATGTGCGATCAAACCAATTCTCTACCAAATCTTCATCTTGAATTAAAAAGTCGCCTCTTTTCGACTCATGTTTTAAATACACTAAAACCGATTGAAAATCTGCTCGACTAATCAATAGTTCTTGAGCACTGATCGTGACATGTTCGCCAGATTTCAAATGAGTGATTCGTTCAGAGATGTTGTTTAAAAGATCCATGGTGATACTTTCCTCATGTCCGTCAAATCGCAGAGAGCATTTAAATTACATTCATGGTGTGACAAATATGTTTCATTTTGATGACACTAAGCATCCACCGTTCGAGCCTCTAAGAAGGTAGAGATGTATTTTTTAAAATAAGTTCGATCTCTTCTTTTGCTGCTGCTTGAAGTTTTGATTTAAAGATTTGTACGGCATCTTCAATCATGGTTTCAGCTTCAAGCTCGAGACGTAAACGAATCGTATCTAAATCTTGATGAATTGATAAATGCGCAGGAGAGTTTCCTGAAAAGTCCCGATGGGGTGTAGTCACTTTTTGGTATTTTTCAGTATATTCATCGATTTCTGCATCAATCACTTGTCGTAACTGTACGAGCGAATCGGTTTGTTGTTGAAATTTAAGATATTCATCTTGTAGAAGCTTTTGATTATAAGCCTCTTGCAGTGCACGTTTTTCTGCTAATGATTTTTCTAAAGCCAATTGCTTACGAATACGAGCTTCTTCAATTAATCGTGCTTTTTCATCCGCATAAGCCTGTTCAACCTTTAATTGAGCCACTTGCTGGGCACGATTATCATGGTCTAGCCATTGCTCTGGTTGAGTTTGAGGTTCGAGTAAATCACTGATGCGATTAAGGTCGTCGATAAAAGCTTGGCGAACCGCTTCTGGCGCTTTCAACCAACGTTTTTTAAAATCTTGACCGACATTAATGGCCACCGTGATTCTCCTTTTTCCAATGACAACGCGCTAAAGTTTATGTGTTTGAGGTGAGATACCTAATTTTCGATAGGTTTTATATTTCTCTCGTCCAATTTCTTTGGCAGCTTCGTTGTTTTCAATAATTTCGATAATGTGACTGAAACGTGAAGGATCTTCAAGTGCATGAATGTGAAAATTAAACACGATCCATTCCTGAGTTTCAGGGAGCTTAGACGAAATACAAATAGCTGCTGATTGATCATCAATGCCATGTGTCAAAAAACTCTGCGGATCGAAACTCCAAAGTAAATCATCGAGTTCATTTTGAATGCTCAATTCTGGACAATGAATCCATATTTTTGCAGGGTGACGCAGAATTTTTCGACATAAACGACAGGCACTTTGGACCTGTCGTTCTGGACTCTTTTCAAATAAGTAGAAGCTGATTCTAGACATTAATTTACGCGATTTGCGAGAAATTGAACCAATAATGGAACTGGGCGACCAGTTGCACCTTTTGCTGCGCCAGATGTCCAAGCTGTACCTGCAACATCTAAATGTGCCCAACGATATTCACGTGTGAAGCGTTGCAAGAAACAAGCAGCTGTAACAGCACCAGCTTTTGGACCACCAATATTGGCAATATCAGCAAATGGAGAGTCAAGCTGTTCTTGGTAGTCATCATAGACAGGCATACGCCATACACGGTCAAAGGATTGTTCACCAGCTTGAGAAAGTTCATGTGCCAGTTCATCATCTGGTGTGAACATACCTGTTAAAACAGAGCCTAAAGCAACAACACAAGCGCCTGTTAATGTTGCGATATCAATCACAAGTTCTGGGTTAAAGCGTTTGACATAGGTCAGCGTGTCACAGAGGACTAAGCGACCTTCGGCATCTGTATTTAGAATTTCAACAGTTTGACCACTCATCGTGGTGACGATATCACCTGGTCGAGTTGCATGACCTGATGGCATGTTCTCAGCCGCCGCAATTGCACCTACAACATGAATCGGAAGGCGAGCTTCACAGAGTGAGCGCATGGTTCCTAAAACTGAAGCTGCACCACCCATATCGTATTTCATTTCATCCATGCCTAAACCTGGTTTTAATGAAATACCACCCGTATCGAAAGTGATTCCTTTACCCACGAGGACGATAGGAGCTTGTTCAAGTTGACCTTGATATTCAAGAGTAATGATACGTCCAGGGCGATCTGAACCTTTGCTGACTGCAAGAAATGCATTCATGCCAAGATCAGCAATTTGCTGTTCATCTAGCACGGTTACTTTCAATAAATCTGGGAATTCTGCTGCCAATGCAATTGCATGATCCGCTAAATATTCAGGAAAACAAATATTTCCTGGACGATTTGCTAAATCACGTGCAACGTTTTGACCGCTTTCAATTGCTTGAATTAAGTTGAGTTGATTTGACGTTAGCGTAGAGTTTGATGCAATTAGATGAACTTGTTCGAGTATAAAGTCATTTTTTTTCGACTTAAACTCGTCAAAAGCATAAGCAGATTGAGTGAGTTTAAGTGCAAATAAGTAGTGTAATTCATTCGGCAAAGCTGAAATATCAACACTGATTTGTTTGAATTTTTTTTGTGAAGCTTTGATAATAGTTTGTGCAATTTTTGCTAATTTTGCAGCTTTAACTTCTTGTGCATTACCTAAGCCAAGTAGAATGCTATTCGGTTGATTATCAATTTGACCCAATAACGATAAAGACTCATTGAAACCTGCTTTGAATTGAGCTGCTTCAGTTAGGCTGTCTAAATTGTTGATTTGATAGTTGCTTTTAACTGCATGGGTGTTTTCAGAGTCGACTAAAATAACCAAATGTTGGCTTTCTGAAATTTGTGCCAATGATGTATTAATTGAAAGTTTCATATGCTTGTTGTGTGCCTATTGAGACCGTTTAAATCATTAAACCATTGAAACACTACCAATGATAGAATTTCAATGAGGTTTTATATTTTTAACATTCGGGTAAACTAGCGCTAGCCGATTTAACCTAATTTTGGAAGATTACTTTGATTATAAGACGTTACCTCGTCAAACAAGTGGTATCTACCTCTGTGGTTGTGATTTCATTGCTTACACTCATCATGTTGGGTGGGCGTTTGATCAAGTATTTTGGCGTGGCAGCTCAGGGTCGAATGGATGCGAGTATTTTATTTAGCATCATTGGCTACCGTCTTCCAGAATTTCTGACATTGATCTTACCTTTAGGTTTTTTCATTGGTCTCATGTTGGTGTTTGGCCGACTGTATATAGATCATGAAATGGCGGTTCTCAATGGCAGTGGTGTTAGTCGTAATCAATTGGCTCGTTTATTGTTACCTCTCACAGCCATTTATTTGGCCATTCAAACAGTATTAATGGTATGGATGTCTCCATGGGGTATACGTGAATTTGAAAAGCTTACGACGACCCAAGCGGTTCGATCAGGCTTTGATTTGGTACGTCCAAAAGAGTTTATTTCCTCAGGTCCTTATACCATTTATGCTGGTGCACTTTCAGAAGATCGTAAAAACTTAAAAGAAATTTTCTTCTATCAGCGAGCAGATAAGCCTGAAAAACCTGACATCATGATTTTAGCGAAAGAAGCGACACGTGTTGAAATGGTCGGTGAAACAGCGAGTGTTGTTGATTTAACCCAAGGTCGCCGTTACGAAATTTATCAAGATAGTCCGAAATATAGTCATACTGAATTTGCTTCATATCGTTTGCGTCTTGAAAGTGATAAAGAGGCGAAATTTGAAAGTGGTGATGTAGAAGCGTTACCAATTTCGAAGTTAATTGAAACTCGTGAAGATCCTGTAGTAGCCAGTGAATTGGGCTGGAGAATATTTGTGCCATTTACATTGATTGTGGCATTGATGTTAGCAACGGCATTGTCTGAGGTTACTCCACGCCAAGGACGATATTTAAAATTATTTCCTGCACTCTTAATTTTTGCCAGTTTGATTGTGGCATTAATGGCGATTAAAACCAGAATTAGTAAAGATGAGATTGGTATTTGGGCTTATCCCGCTATCTTGATTGTTTATGCAGTGGGTGCAGCGATTTTCTCGCGTAAACAAAAACTAGCACCTAAGTTAAAAAAACGAATTGAGCAGGTGAAATCATAATGTTGGCACGTCGAATTGTCGCAAAACATGTGACGAAAACCACAGCGCTGGCGATGTTGGGTGCTACAGCGATTTTATCAGCCCTTCAAATTCTTTTTACCTATATGGGTGAATTAGGCAGCCTGAAAGAAGGATATGGAGCTTGGCAAGCGCTTATTCATGTTCTATGGGCTTCACCGCAATATTTATATGAAATTTTACCTATTTCAGCATTGATTGGTGCAGTGCTCGGTTTGGGTTCAATGGCTTCAAATAGTGAGCTGACTGTCATGCGCGCTTCAGGGATTAGCCTGTGGCGTATTGTGGGTTGGGTCATGCGCTCAGCAATGCTCTTGGTATTGCTTTCATTTTTACTCAGTGAATATGTTATTCCTTACACCAATGAGCGGGCGGAAAGTATTAAAGACCGTCGTTCTGTTGCTGAGCTTGGCGAAGTCAAAGGGTATTGGACTAGAGAAGGTCAACGATTTATTTATATTGACTATGCAAATGCGCAAGGGCAGTTACGTCAAGTTGAGATGATGGACTTTGATCAAGATTATCGTCTGAAGTCAGTCTTGACTGCGAATCAAGGTCAATTTGTACAAAATGGACAATGGTCTTTAATTGAAGCCAGTCAGATGGATATTTTTCCTGAAGGCTATTCGAGACTGATTCAAACTCCTCAGCAGGATGTTGCTTTAGCGCTTCAACCTAAATATGTTCATATGGTGACGATTGATCCTGAAGATTTAGCTCCAAGCCAATTGATCAGTTTTATGCGCTATATGGATGAATATAGTCAAGTTCCTAAAACGTATTTACTTGCATTCTGGCAAAAAGTGGCTTCGCCATTTGCATTGTTGGCACTCGTACTGATTGCTTGCTCTTTTATTTTTGGCCCTTTACGGCAACAGTCTATGGGTTTTCGTTTAGTGATTGCGTTATTTGTAGGGCTTGGTTTTTACTACCTACAAGACTTCTTAGGGTACGCGAGTTTGGTGTATTCACCATCTCCAGCTTGGTTTGTTTTTCTGCCAATTGTGCTTATCTTTGCGGTAGGTAGCTATTTGCTATATCGAGCGCGCTAGAGAATTTTTAAATTAAAAAATAGATGGTCTAGATCAATCAAAGCCATCGTGTTCAGATAGAGTCTTAATGAAAAATTCGTTAAGATACGTTGATTAATTTGTAAACAGAAAAGAGTGTATATCATGACGGATGCAACTGCTGGCAAAATCCCTCACGTTTTAGTCATTATGGATGGTGTGGGTCATCGTGAAGCGGTCGAAGATAATGCTTTTCTTGCAGCGAAAACACCTAATTTAACTGCAATGAAACAGAATCATCCACATGGTCTGATTTCAGGTTCAGGTGAAGATGTTGGTCTTCCAGATGGCCAAATGGGGAATTCAGAAGTTGGTCATATGAATCTTGGTGCTGGACGCGTGTTGTATCAAGATTTCACTCGTATTACCAAAGATATCCGTACTGGTGATTTCTATAAACATGAAGTATTGGTTGATGCTGTAGAAAAAGCAAAAGAAAATCAAAAAGCAGTACATATTTTTGGATTGTTGTCTGAAGGTGGTGTTCACTCTCATGAAGACCATATTGTTGCTATGGCAGAGTTGGCACTAAAAAGAGGTGCTCAAGTCTATTTACATGCTTTCTTAGATGGTCGTGATACTCCCCCAAAAAGTGCACAACCATCTTTAGAGAAATTAGATGCATTATTTGCCCAATATCCAGGTCAGGGTCGAATTGCAACGATGATCGGTCGTTATTTCGCAATGGATCGTGACAATCGTTGGGATCGTGTCGAACAAGCATATCGTTTATTAACAGAAGGTGAGGCTGTTCGCGTTGTTGAGTCTGCTGTGGAAGGTCTCGAACAAGCGTATGCTGCTGAAGAGTCAGATGAGTTTGTGAAAGCAACACGTATTGGGGATGTAGCCGCAGTACAAGATGGTGATGCTGTTGTTTTTATGAATTTCCGTGCAGATCGTGCTCGCGAATTGACAAAAGCATTTGTTGAACAAGGCTTCGATGGTTTCGAGCGTAAAGTTGTGCCTCAGCTTGCGAAATTTGTCATGTTAACGCGCTATCAAGCGACAATTGATGCGCCGGTGGCATATATGCCAGAACCGTTGGTCAATTCAATTGGTGAATACCTGTCTAATTTAGGTAAAACTCAATTACGTATCGCGGAAACTGAGAAATATGCCCATGTGACTTTCTTCTTCAGTGGTGGTCGTGAAGATGAGTATCCAGGTGAAAAACGTATTTTGATTCCATCACCAAATGTTGCAACCTATGATTTAAAACCAGAAATGAGTGCTTATGAAGTCACTGATGAGTTAGTGAATGCAATTAATTCAGGTGAATTTGACTTACTCGTTGTGAACTATGCAAATGGCGATATGGTTGGACATACAGGGGTATTCGATGCTGCCGTTAAAGCAGTAGAAGCAGTGGATGTCAGCTTAGGTCGCGTCTATGATGCAGTGATGGCGAAGAAAGGCCATATGTTGATCACTGCGGATCACGGTAATGTTGAACAAATGCAGGACTATGAAAGTGGTCAAGTCCATACTCAACATACAACTGAGCATGTGCCATTTATTTATGTAGGTCCAACTCAAGCAAAAATTGCAGAGGGTGGTGTGCTTGCAGACGTTGCACCGACATTATTACATTTAATGCAGTTGCCTGTTCCTGCTGAAATGAAAGGTCGCAATTTAGTGACTTTAGTTTAAAAAATAAGAAGGAATTCAGTATGAATCCATTGTTATTCAAACTCATGTTAGGTCTAGCTTTAAGTTTGAATGGGGTTCATGCTTTCGCTGCTGGATCTAAGGGTCCAGCAGTTGATCCTTTAGAAGAAGACTGGTCATCAAACAGTTCAGAAGTTCCGATTGAATCTATACAGCAGTTTGTTCAGATTTACGGTACAGTAAAAGAAAACTATGTCACTGAAGTCACTGACGATCAGTTATTTTTACAAGCGATCCAAGGTTTGGTGAGTGGGCTAGATCGTTACTCTCGCTATTTATCTCCAGAAGATTATCGCCAACTCCTCAAATATACCGAGGAGGATTTAGCGAGTATCGATTTTGATCTTAGCTTTGATACCTCACGAGGTTTATGGCAGATCGAAAATTTAGATCCCGATAGTGACTCGGCAAAATTAGGATTGGCCAACGGCGTTACACTTTACAAAATTGATGGACAAGAGCTTAGATTGTTAAACCAAGATCAAGTCAAAGACTTGCTCAGCGGCTCGATTGGATCAACCATCAGTTTACAAAGATCACCGAACTCATCTCCAATTATTTTAGTGAGAAATCAAAAACTAGATGTTGCCGATATACAAGCACATATGCTGAGTAATCAAGTTTTACTATTAAAGGTGAAAGTTTTTCAGCAAGATACTGCGAATGAAATAAAGCGTTATATCGATGAGCATCATAGCCAACAACTCAAAGCTGTTTTAATAGATCTAAGAAATAATCCGGGTGGATTATTATCTTCTGCTGTGGAAACGGCAGATTTATTTTTAAATCAGGGTTTGATTGTATCTACGCGTAGCCGTTCAGAAGGTGATCAACAATTCCAAGCTTTACCAGGACATGAATTTACAGGGCTTAAAGTCGGAGTATTGATTAATCAACGTTCGGCTTCTGCAGCAGAAGTATTTACGGCAGCAATGAAAGATCATCAACGCGCCGTAATCATTGGTGAAAAGAGTTATGGTAAAGGTGTTGTGCAAAAACTCTTTCCACTTGAAAATGGTGCGGCACTACAAATGACAGTATCTCATTACTTAACACCGAATGGTGTCGAGATTGATGGGCAAGGCATAGCCCCTAATATCGAATATCCTTGGCCGCAGGATATGAAGGAGGAGGTTTACCTCCAACATGCAGCTGATTTGTTGTTAAGAAGCCGTTAAATATCATCAATATCGTGGTGATGCTAAGTTATTCATCTTCAGTATCTAAACCAAATTTTTTTAAACGATATCGTAATGAGCGGAATGTCATTCCTAATTTTTTGGCGGCTAGGGTTCTGTTCCAATGCGTTGAGTTTAACGCATTAATTAAAACTTCTTTTTCTACTTTCTCAAGGTATTGTTCTAATCCCTCCTCGGGCAAACCTTTGGGTGTCTGAGAAGGTAAATCAGTAATAGCTTCAATTTGACTATTTGGTTGTTGTGCTAAAGGTGGGGATGTTAAGCCTAATGAAGGGCTTTTAACATGCTCGACGGCTATGAGCTTATCATCGCAAAGTGTAAGTGCACGCTCGATGATATTTTTAAGTTCGCGTACATTACCTGTAAATGGTTGTTGTTTAAGGAATTGTATCGCCTCTTGAGATAGTTGAGGGGCTTCAATACGCCATTCACTACTGATTTTATCAATAAAATGTTGAGCTAGAACGGGAATATCTTTGGGTCTATCGCGGAGTGGGGTAAGACGTAAATCCATCACATGAATTCTAAAAAATAGATCTTGTCTAAATTTGCCTTGTTGAACCAATTGCTCAAGATTTTGATGGCTTGCACTGACAATCCTAAAATCAACATCAAGCTCTTTATCACTGCCAATCGGACGGATTTTCTTTTCTTGAACTGCTCTCAGCAATTTAGCTTGCATGGCGAGTGAAAGCTCAGCAATTTCGTCTAAAAATAATGTCCCACCGTCAGCTGTTTGAATTAACCCTTGTTTGTCTTGGTCAGCACCCACAAAACTGCCTTTGATATGACCAAATAATTCACTTTCCATCAGGTCTTCATTCATCGCACCACAATTGATCGCGACAAAGGCATGATCATGACGATTACTGAGTTGATGAATAAGATTCGCAACGATTTCTTTACCAGTCCCTGATTCACCTGTAATAAAGACAGGTGCTTGTGATCGAGCTATTTTTTTGATTGCTGTACGAAGCTGTTGAGTTTGTTCTGAGACACCGATCAGCAGTTGTTCCTCAAGTGGAAGCTGATTGAGATCATTATCCACTGCAGGGGTATGTAATGCTTTCTTAAGCAATTGATGCAAATGCTGTTGATTAATGGGCTTACTGACGAAATCGAAAGCGCCTGCTTTTAAAGCAGAGATTGCCAGCTCCATATTGGCATAGGCGGTCAGTACCGCGATGGGCGTCTTCGGATAGTGCTGGGTGACGTATTTAACTAAATCGATGCCATTGCCATCCGGTAAATTGAAATCGGTGATACACGCATCGTATTTATATTCGCTTAGAAAATGTAGCGCTTGTTTCAAATGATGTGCCATATGCGTTTTAATGCCCATCCGAGAAAGGGTCATTTGCATCAACATACATAAATCAGGTTCATCATCGACTAAAAGTACTAAAGGTTGTTGCTTTACCATAACCTGATCTTATCCATCTAAACGTCTGTCTTATGGCATGTAATACGAAAACATGCACCTTGCTGTTCTTGCTCGATATAACTCAATTTTGCTTGGTTAGCTTCACAAATACTTTGTGATAAATATAATCCTAAACCAGTTCCATTGGTTTCAGTACTAAAAAATGGTTGAAATAATTGAGATAAATCATGTTGTTGGATGCCTTTGCCAAAATCGATAACATCAATAAAAATTTGATTTTCTGAACAACTGCTTCTGACAAAAATGTACTCTGCGGTCGGATCATTATGACGAATAGCATTACGAATTAAATTAATCAGAACTTGTCGCAGTTGGATTTCATCAAAATAAACTTCAAGATTTGCTTCAAGCTGTAATTGAATATGAGAACTGATATCTGCTAAATCTTGGTGAATAAGATCATGCATAAACTGTTCAAAATGAATTAGTACACCAGCAGTTTTTTTATTCTTTGCCATATCCAATGTGTCTTTGACGATTTTATCAATACGCTTTGCTTGCTTGGCAATCATTTGATTGAGCATACGTTTTTGTTCTTCATCTGAATCATCATTAAGTTCATTAGCTTGTACGATTGCCGCTAAAGGATTACGTATTTCATGTGCAATGCTGGCTGATAATTGACCAAGAGAAGCTAATTTCATTTGTTGAACTTTCTGATTAAGCTTTTGCGCATCTTCCAAAATTAATAGCGTGAGTGCTTGTTGAGGTGTAACCAGTTTTTGAATACGAATATCAACCGTATAGGATGATTGATGTGATTCAAATTGAAAGCGCTCTCCATGAGCAACTAATGTGTTTTTGAGAATTTCATAGAGATCTGGTTGAAAATTTGCAAGATTATATTGTTCATGAGCATAGAGTGGCGAAATACCGAGTAGTGAACATGCAGCAGGATTGCAGACGATAATTTTACAGTGATCATCTAAGACCAGATAACCAACTTCGATTTGCTCAAGAATATAACGATTAATATTTTGTAATTTAAAGAGTTCATTGGCTTGATGTGTATTGACCGATTCGAGTACTTGAAACCGTTGTATTGATACTTGACCAATACCATGAACCACAAAAAATAAAAAGGCAAGAAAGGCACTGTCACCAATATTATTTAGACTTTCAATGGAGAACAAACTACCAAAAAACTGTTGATATACGACCCCAATCACCGCGACCAATGTGATGAATAAGGCTTGGTTTTTACTGAGTAAAAAATTTGCTGCAAAGACGGAAATGACAAACAATAACCCAATTGCGATATTGGGACCACCGAGTGCAAAAGTAAGCGTATTTAGAAAGAGCAGATCAACTGCAAATAAGGTGATAATTTGTTTAGAAATAGCTTGTGGTAAGTATTTTAAAACGATCGTTTGTACGATGCTGCTTGCAACATAAAGGAGTAAAGCGTAAAAATAGATTGATTCGTATTGATAAAAATAACGTTCAGAATCAATCGTCAGTAGGAATATGAGCGTTAAGCTTAGGGCGATAATGATACGATAACTTGAATATAGTGTTCCAAGACGGTAGATCGTTTGGTAAATAGAAATTGAAGCAGCAGACGTCATTGGAATACTCAGATCAAATTAAGGCTTAATCAAACCATAACGAATTGCCAAATGCGTCAGTTTGACATCACTATCGATTCCTAATTTTTCAAATATACGATAGCGGTAGGTATTCACTGTTTTTACGCTAACAAAGAGTTTGTCTGAAATTTCTTGGGCACTAATACAATTCACAACCATCATCGCGACTTGCATTTCACGTTCAGAAAGTGCGTCAAAAGGAGAGGTTTGTGTATCAGATAAATAAGAACTCGCAAGCTGTTCAGCAATATCTGCACTGAAGTATTTACCACCTTGCATGACTTTATTAATTGCACGCACCATTTCTGTGATCGGAGCTCCCTTCGTGATATAACCACGAGCCCCGGCTTTTAACAGTAGTGATGGATAGGGTTCTTCCGCTAGACCACTGACGGCGAGAACTTTGGTGTCAGGCGCTGTTTGTAATAAACGGCGAGTGGTTTCTACGCCACCGATACCAGGCATGTTCACATCGAGCAAGACGACATTAGGGTGGTGTTGACGAACAAGACTAATGGCTTCTTCACCGGACTCTGCTTGACCAATGACTTGAATATCTGCTTGATCTTCAAGCATACGACAAATACCTGTACGAACTAACTCATGGTCATCTACCACTAATACCGTGATCACAAACACCTCCTCTGAAATCTATTCTTACTTTTTTGTTACATGATGCAAAAATTGCTTGCATTGGACTAACAAAAATAGCAATGCTATTCCTAATCTTTACTAAAATACTGTGCATAATCACGTGGTTTAATATTAATCACGTTTGTACCTAAATGTAAGTCATATTTGAGGTGATTAGCAATGATGCAAAATGCCTCCGTAAGATGAGTAAGTTATCGTGAAAAAACAGAAATTAACGCTAATGCATGTGCTGACTACATCAGTACTACTCTCTATGAGCTCATTGAGCTTTGCAGAATTAATTAATCATGCTAATTCTGCACCGGGGCAGGCGAGCATCAGTTGGTCATCTGAAGATGCAAGCCAATTCTTAAATAATGATAGTCTCAAAGCTTCTACTTCCTCATCAGAAGAGTATACACCTCAAGCAACAACCACGATTACAACAACAATTCGTAAATCTACAGGCCCTGCGACCTCAACATCACCAACCTCTCAGATTCTTGATAACAGTCGCTATAGTAATCAACCTTCTGTGAACGCGCGTGCAGCATTGGTCATGGATGCAAATACGGGTGAGGTCTTATTTAGTAAGAACACGAATACTGCTCTACCGATTGCGTCTGTTACAAAATTAATGACAGCTGTTGTGATCGCAGATGCACAATTAAATATGTCTGAAAATATTACGCTGCAAAGCATTGATTTTGCAGGTGCGGGTGGTAAAAACTCAAGCTCGACATTGCGTGTAGGTGACACAATGAATCGTGCTGAAGCCTTATTATTCGCTTTAATGAAATCTGAAAACCCTGCAGCTGCGGCTTTGGCTCGAACATATCCAGGAGGTCGTGCGGCTTTCGTCTCTGCTATGAATAATAAAGCACGTGCCTTAGGGATGCATTCATCTAAATTTACTGAGTCTACAGGTCTAGATCCTCGCAATGTTGCTTCTGCGCGGGACTTGGGCATCTTGGTGAGTACCGCATCACAGTACGGTCTTATTCGTCAATTTTCTACGACGCCAACCTATGATTTTAACCTCGGTTATCGTGTGTTGAAATCGAACAATACGAACTCTCTCGTTCGTAACGGTGGCTGGAATATTAACATTTCAAAGACGGGATTTATTAATGAGGCTGGGCGTTGTGTGGTGATGCATACGACTTTGAATAATCGTCCAGCTGTAGTTGTGCTTTTAGGGGCAAGCAATACTCAAGCTCGTAATGATGATGCTGTTCGCTTAATGCGTTGGACCAGTCAGTTACCACGTGCGATCTAGACCATAAATAAAAAACCCTGCATCTGCAGGGTTTTTTATCATGCAATCTTACATATTAGACAAAATTGAATCGCGTACTTGATCCATTGTTGCATCAATAGAAAGCATAACAGCATCAGAACATTGTTTGATTGCAGTATCAGGATCTTTAAGACCATTACCTGTTACAGTACAAACGATGACTGAACCTTCAGCAATTTTACCCGCTTTAATATCGCGGATTGCACCACCAATCGAAGCTGCAGACGCAGGCTCAACAAATACACCTTCATACATGGAAAGCAAACGTTGAGCTTCTAAGATTTCAGCATCTGTTAATTCATCAAACCAACCTTGAGAGTCACGTACTACCGCTTTCGCATGGTTCCAGCTTTGTGGGTTACCAATACGGATTGCTGTTGCAACAGTTTCAGGGTTTTGAACAGGTGCACCACGTAAGAATGGTGCTGCGCCAGAAGCTTGATAGCCAACCATCGTCGGTAAACCTTCAGGTTTAGGACCAGTGAATTGATCAGTTTCAGCATCATAAATTACTTGCTCAAATTGATCCGCAGGTTGGTTTGCAACAGCTTCTGTATAACCCATCCAGTGTGCAGTGATGTTACCTGCGTTGCCTACTGGTAAGCAGTGATAGTCAGGTGCACGACCTAATTCATCAACGATTTCGTATGCAATCGTTTTTTGGCCTTGCAAACGGTAAGGGTTGATTGAGTTTACGATAGTTACAGGGGCTTGGTCAGCAACTTCTTTAACAAGGCGCATACCGTCATCGAAGTTACCACGAATTTGCATTGTGATCGCACCATACATCATTGCTTGAGCCATTTTACCCATTGCAATTTTGCCTTCTGGAATTAAAACGAATGCTTTAATACCAGCGCGAGCAGCATAAGCGGCAGCGGCAGCAGAGGTATTACCTGTAGATGCACAGATAATCGCTTTAGAGCCTTCTTCAACCGCTTTAGTGACTGCCATGGTCATACCACGGTCTTTAAATGAACCAGTCGGGTTTAAGCCTTCGTACTTCACATAAATTTCAACATTTTTGCCAATTAAACGTGGAATATTCGCAAGCTTAATCAGTGGTGTATTACCTTCGCCTAGGGAGATTGCACGAGTAGTTGCAGACACTGGTAAACGGTCGCGATAACGGTCAACTAAACCAGTGTAACGATTGGCATTAGACATGATGATGTTCCAATTGTGTGTAGAGCTGGAGAGGGCAGCAGTACCCTCTACCCGAGATGATTAATTATCAAGCGATTCTAAACGAATTCGTACAATTTCGCCATGGATGACGGGTAATGCTTGAATTTGTGAAAGCGCTTCATCCATTTTTGATTCAACAATAGGATCTGTCAGAATCACGATAGGAATAAGGTCTTTTAAGCGAGGTTGCTGCATAATGGCATCAATACTGATTCCTGCACGACTCAAGATCGTAGTAACTTCAGCAAGTACACCCGTTTGATCTTCAGCATTAATGCGGATGTAGTAACCCGTTGTCATTTCTTCACGACTTAGAATTGGTAAGTCTGTGAGTGCTTCAAATGCTAATTGTGGAATAGTTCCAGCACCGTCTTCAGTATAAGAAATGTCACGAACGATATCGACAACGTCAGCGACTACGGCAGAAGCAGTTGGACCAGCACCAGCACCAGCACCATAATATAAAGTTGGGCCGACTGCGTTCGCTTGTACGAGAACAGCATTTTTAACGCCGTTTACATTTGCGATCAACTGATCATCTGGAATGAGCGTTGGGTGAACACGTAGTTCAATGCCTTTTTCTGCACGACGTGCAATACCTAAATGCTTAATACGGAAGCCAAGATCTTCAGCATACTTCACATCTTGTGCAGTAACTTTACCAATTCCTTCAGTAAAAACTTTATCAAATTGAAGTGGAATACCAAATGCACAAGAAGCAAGAATGGTTAACTTGTGAGCAGCATCAATCCCTTCTACATCAAAGGTTGGATCTGCTTCAGCGTAGCCAAGTTCTTGCGCTTCTTTCAAAACGTCAGCAAAAGCACGTCCTTTTTCACGCATTTCACTTAGAATAAAGTTGCCTGTACCATTAATGATGCCTGCAAGCCACTCGATTTTATTGGCAGCTAAGCCTTCACGAATTACTTTGATAATTGGAATACCGCCAGCAACAGCTGCTTCATAGGCGATCTGCACAGCATTGTCTTCAGCAAGTTTAAATAATTCGTTACCATGTTCAGCTAAAAGCGCCTTATTGGCAGTGACAACTTGTTTGCCATGAACAATTGCTTCTTTGATGACTTCATAAGCAGGGTGAATACCACCCATGACTTCAACAACAACATCAACATCAGGTTGACGAACGATATCAAGAAGGTCGGCACTTTGTTTAACTGAGTCTGGAAGATTTAAATCTGGGCGAGGGCGACGAGTACCCACATAAGTAATTTGAATTTCACGACCGGTGCGACGTCTAATTTCAGCAGCGTTTTCTTGTAATAGTTTAAGGGCACCACCACCTACGGTTCCTAGACCGAGTATTGCCAGACGAACTGGTTTCACGTCACACTCCAAAAAATATGTAAAATTTTATTGAACCTAGATCATAGCTAAAAAAAGAGGCAGACTCTAGGGTCAATCGAGTTAAATATTGATGTATAAAAAGCAGTAATTTATCTCATAAATATTAGTTATTTAAGCTACGTAGTATTTCATCTGCTGTCATGTATCCACCAAGATAAACACCTTCTGAGCTGTAAATTGCAGGCGTTCCATTTACACCCATTTTTAAACCCATTTGGTACTGATCTTTAACAGGATTTTCACAGTTGGCATTGTCCAATTGTTGACCTGCAATAGCTTGATCAAATGCGGTTCTACGATCCTTACTACACCAGACACTTTCCATTGCTGGGAAATATTGTTCTCCACGTGGCCACGCGATATAACGAACTTCAATTCCTTTAGAATTGATTTCATCCATATGTTCATGCAATTTATGGCAGTAAGGGCAGCTGATATCTGTAAAAACGTAAACGATATGTTTGGTTTTAGATTTAGCTGGATAAATAATGAGATCTTCAGCTTTTAACTGGCTTAGTAACCCTTTACTCAATGCCGACTGGAAGGATTGTCCAATATCTTCAACTTTTTTATTACCTAAACGTAGTAAATCACCTTGGAAAATATATTGACCATCTGCAGTAGTGTATACCGCAGTCATACCCTCTAAATTGACCCAGTAAAGATTTGGTACTTCGGTTGGTTTAATGTCTATAATTTTGGCATTGATATTTGCGGTTTTAAAATTTTTCTCTAACTTTTGAATCAAGCGTTGTTGCGCATTTCGCTCAGTTAAATTTGATGCTTGGCCGGTTGCTGGAGCAGTTGCCGTTAAAGTACCATCTGATTTTTGTGTGTCTTCAGACTTGGAGCATGCATACATAAAAAGCGTCGTTGCAAGGGTAGAAACGAATAAAATTTTCGAACGGGTAAATAACATAAACAACCCTTTTAAAGTTTTCAGCATTATTTTTACTGCGCTAAGCATAACAAAAAATATTCTCAAATCCTAAATTATAGCTCAGTGCTACAAAATTCAGATCGATGACTTAGCCACGGGGATGATGCTGAGCATGAAGTTGTTGCATGCGAATTTGTGCAACATGCGTATAAATTTGGGTTGTCGATAAATCACTATGCCCTAAGAGCATTTGTACCACTCGGAGATCTGCACCATGATTGAGCAGGTGAGTTGCAAAAGCATGTCTTAATGTATGGGGGGATAGCTCTGTAGGTATACCTGCTTGGAGGGCATAACGTTTGATGGCATACCAAAAGTTTTGACGGCTCATAATCCCGCCATGTTGGGTCAGGAATAAGTAATCTGTAGCACTTTTATGGAGTTGGGGGCGAGCTTCTGCTAAGTATTTTTCAATCCATTCCACAGCAATTTGCCCCAAAGGAACTAAACGCTCTTTATTTCCTTTGCCCAAAATTCGCAAAAAACCCTGATTGAGATTGATGTGATCTATTCTTAAATTAATCAGTTCGCTCACGCGTAAACCACAAGCATAAAGGACTTCAAACATCGTGCGATCACGCAAGCCTAACGCTGTGTTTGTATCTGGTGCTTGAATGAGTGATTCAACATCTTGCTCAGATAAATCTTTAGGTAACGCTCGTCCTAACTTGGGTGTTTTGTGCGCTGCTATAGGATTATCTGTTCTTAAATTTTGCTCTCTTAAAAATTTATAAAAAGACCGAAGTGCCGATAAAGTGCGAGCAATTGATCGAGGACTTTTCCCTTGTTTGGTGAGCTCAATCAGTACATCTGAAATATCATCATGTGACCATAAGGTCATGGGGCTGGTTAACAGAGTACTGCATTGGACTAAATCTGTGAGATAAGCATTTCGGGTGTGCGGACTAACAGACTGAGCGATTAAATAATCCCGAAATCCGTATAAGAACGAAAGTTGTTCTGGAATTTGAATGGGGGTAGGAATTCGAGGTTTCTTATTAATCATATGGATATTCGATTGAGAAATTCGATTGATTTAATTGAGATTATCTAATGTAGTGTAATTTTCTATGCATGTCGATGTGTTATAAGAAGATGCGAATCATTCTTGATGAGAGTGCGGTAATAATTCTCATTTGTATGTATACTGTTCAAAATTTTTTAGGGTTAGGTACGGTGCGTTTATCTGATTTGAAAGTCAAACAATCTGCCATCATTACGCAAGTGCATCGCACTGTAGATGGTACTTCTACAGATATGGTGGCAAGTCGTTTAGAAACGCTAGGATTTGTTGCCGGAACTAAAGTACAAGTCATTACGAAAGGACTGTTTGGTGGCGAACCAATTCTCATTCAAGTGGGTTTTACTCGCTTTGCCTTAAGAAAAAATGAAGCAGAAAAAATTGAAATAGAAGGAGTGTCGGCATGAGCGATGCGTTGCGTGTTGCCCTTGTTGGTAATCCTAACTGTGGTAAAACTTCATTATTCAATCATTTGACTGGAACACGCCAAAAAGTAGGTAACTATGCAGGTGTAACCGTTGAGCGAAAAATTGGTCATTTCACGCTAAACTCAGGTAAAGCGGTTCGTGTTTTAGACTTGCCAGGAACGTATAGTTTAGACGCAACTAGTCCAGATGAAGAAATCACCCGTGATGTTGTTTATGGGAAAATTGCGGAAGAAGGTCGTCAAGATGCATTTTTATGCGTTGTAGATGCAACCAATCTGAAGTTGCACCTTGGTTTAGTTTTGGAGTTGATCCAATTGGGTCGTCCAATGCTACTCGTGCTTAACATGATGGATGAAGCTCGCCGTCGTGGAATGCAAATCAATACTCAGAAGCTTTCTGAGCGCTTAGGCATTCCAGTTGTAGAAACGGTTGCTGTACGTCGCTCAGGTATTGAAAACCTGATGAATGCGCTAGATCATGGCAAATATGCTGTTCCTCAAACTGAGCTGACAGGTTTGAAAGGATCTGATCACGACAAAGTTGAAGCGATTGTCAAAGATGCCGTTCAATTTGTTGAATTTGATGATAAACGTTCAGTTTTTCTCGATAAAATCTTTCTGCACCCTGTATTTGGTCTATTCAGTTTAGCGGTGATGATGTTCGTCATTTTCCAAGCAGTTTTTGCTTGGGCGGCACCCTTCATGGATGGTATTGAGACGTTCTTTGGCTGGTTGGGTGAAGTTGTTGGCGAGAATATTGCCCATCCATTACTCAATAGTTTAGTGGTTGATGGAATTATCGCGGGTGCTGGTGGTGTAGTTGTCTTTTTGCCTCAGATTCTCATCTTATTCTTCTTTATCTTGGTGCTTGAAGAATCAGGTTATTTACCCCGAGCGGCATTCTTACTTGATAATTTGATGTATAAAGCAGGTCTTTCGGGACGTGCGTTTATTCCATTACTGTCGAGTTTTGCGTGTGCAATTCCTGGAATCATGGCATCAAGGACTATTAGTGATCCAAGAGACCGTTTGACCACGATCTTTGTTGCACCATTGATGACTTGTTCAGCTCGTTTACCCGTTTATGCGTTGTTGATTGCAGCTTTTGTGCCTTCTCAAACGGTTTGGGGACTATTTAACCTTCAAGGTTTAGTGCTGTTCGGTCTATATATGGCAGGGATTGTGAGTGCACTGATCGTATCGTTTGTGTTGAAGTTTTTCCAAAAAGATAAATCTCAACATATGCTATTGATGGAACTTCCAAGCTATCGTTTTCCAGATTTGAAAAATGTGTGGATTGGTTTGCTTGATCGAGCAAAAATCTTTTTAAAGCGAGTCGGTGGAATCATCTTTGCGCTTTCTATTTTATTATGGTTCTTGTGCACATTCCCACAACCACCTGAGGGTGCAACATTACCTGCGATTGATTATTCATTTGCGGGGATGTTAGGTCATTTGATGCAACCAATCTTTGCGCCATTAGGCTTTAATTGGCAGATTTGTATTGCCTTAATTCCAGCCATGGCTGCGCGTGAAGTTGTCGTTGCTGCTTTAGGCACGGTGTATGCTTTGTCTGCTGTTGATGAGGATGCGATGTCGGAAGGCTTGGCATCACTGATTAGTAGTGGTGGGGATTTGGGCTGGTCTTTAGCAACAGGATTATCACTTTTGGTCTGGTTCATTTATGCACCACATTGTTTGGCGACATTAGCGACAGTGAGACGCGAAACAGGTTCTTGGAAGACAGTTGGCTTTATGACCGTCTATTTATTTGGTTTAGCGTACTTTATGTCGTTCTTGACCTATCAAGTCGCGACCAGTGTGTTAGCTTAAATCTGAAGAGTTGAGGAGACTGAGATGATTGAAATTCTAATTATTACGGCATTGGTCCTTTGGAGTGCATTGGTCGTATTCAAAAAGGTTTTTCCACAGACGTCAAATTCAGTCTTTATGAAACTATCAGATGCCACGGAAAGAAAAGGGTGGAAGGCACTATCAAAGTGGCTTAAACCCAAAATGACTGCTGGATGTGGCGGAAATTGCGCTTGTCCTGTTTCAGACAAGGAAACACCCAAGTTAAACCCTCAAGCTGTGAAATGGAAGTAGTTTACTTCAATAAAAAAACCGCCTAAATTGGCGGTTTTTTTACGCATGGACACAAAATAATGTCAAGATTATGAAATCAAAAAAAGCATTCAAAGCAGCAAAGTGCTAACATTTCGGCAGTTTCTAATTAGACTAAAATATGGGGCAGAAATGTTAATACAGCGTGGTGGATTAAAAGTTGTCGCAGGACTCGGAATTTCGGGTGTTGCTGCGGTAAATTTTCTACATGAAAAAGGCTATCACGTTGCAGTAACAGATTCGAGGACCTCTCCACCTGGACATGATCAAATTCCACCTGAAGTCCAAACTAGCTTTGGGAAATTTGACGAAGAAATGTTGTTGTCTGCTGAGGAAATTATTATCAGTCCAGGGCTTGATCCTAAACTGCCAGTGATTCAAACAGCACTTGCACAAGGCATTCCTGTTGTCAGTGAAATTCAAATTTTACGACGTGCGACTGAAAAGCCTATTGTTGCAATAACAGGTTCTAATGCAAAAAGCACAGTGACCACCTTGATCGGCTTAATGGCGAAATATGCAGGCAAGAAAGTCGCTGTAGGGGGGAATTTAGGACGTCCAGCCTTAGATTTAACCAAAGATGATCCAGAGCTATATATCTTAGAACTATCCAGTTTCCAATTAGAAACTACATCGAACTTAAATGCTGAAGTTGCTGTCGTCTTAAATATGAGCGAAGACCATCTCGATCGTCATGGCGATATGATGGGATATCACACTGCCAAACATCGTATTTTTCAAGGTGTCAAGAAAGTGGTCTTCAATCGGGATGACTCTTTGACACGTCCTTTAGTACCTGATGCAACGCCAATGCAGAGTTTTGGGCTCAATGCACCAGATATGAATCAGTATGGTGTACTCAGAGATACTGATGGCACGATGTGGTTAGCAAGGGGGCGTGAACGTTTATTGAAAAGTTCTGAGATGTATATTCAAGGGACACACAATGTCGCAAATGCACTTGCGTGTTTAGCCTTAGGTGAAGCGATAGGTCTACCATTAGAGGTCATGCTGGAAACTTTGAAAACCTTCAAGGGGTTGGAACATCGCTGCGAATTTGTCAAAGAAGTGCAAGGTGTTCGTTATTATAACGACTCAAAAGGTACAAATATTGGGGCAACCTTAGCAGCATTAGACGGCTTAGGTGCGGCGATCGCAGTACAGAAAGCTAAAGTTGCCATCATTTTAGGTGGTCAAGGTAAAGGGCAAGATTTTACTGCTTTAAGAAAATCATTAACGGAATTTGCAAAACTCGCGGTACTCATTGGTGAAGATGCGCCAGTGATTGAACAAGCAATTCAAGGCACAACCACAATTCTTCACGCTACATCATTAGAAGAAGCAGTAAAATTATGCCAAGCAAATACACAGCAACATGATGTGGTATTGCTTTCGCCGGCATGTGCAAGTTTTGATATGTTTACTGGCTATCCACAACGCGGACATCAATTTGTTGCTTGTGTGAATGCGCTGCACGAAGAACAATAAGGACGAAGATATGGCTGAGTCAGCTCAGACAACGATTGATAAAGTGAATAAAATTTACCAACGTTGGTTACCACGTATTCCAAGTGAAATTACATCAAGGAATGTTCTAATTTTTTGTGTGATTGCACTGCTCTGTATTGGAACGGTGATGGTTGGTTCAGCTTCTATGCCTTACGCAGAAAGATTGCATGAAAATCCATTCCACTATGTCATCCGCCATGCCATATCCATCGTGGTTGCGTTTGTCGCAGCAATTTTGGTTTATCGTGTTTCGTTAAATACCTGGTTTAATAACACATTTCCGTTATGGATGATGACTATGGCATTGCTTGTCGCGGTGTTATTAGTCGGTTCGGAAGTGAACGGTTCGACGCGTTGGATTCGAATCGCAGGATTTACCTTCCAGCCTACTGAAGCTGCGAAAGTGATGATGGCTATTTTTACTGCAGATTATGTTGTCCGTCGGGCAGAAGAAGTGCGGAATAATGTGAAAGGGCTGGCACGGTTAGCAACAGTAATGCTATGTACAGTTGGTTTGATTATTGCTGAACCTGACTTGGGTGCAACGGTAGTGGTTGCCTTAACGATGTTAGGGGTGTTCTTTCTTGCAGGTGCGCCACTAATCCAGTTTGGTATTGCATTGGGTGCCATTATCATGGCATTTGTAGTGCTGGTTGTGTTCGAGCCTTATCGTTTCGAGCGTTTAATGTCTTTTACCAATCCATGGGCAGATCCTTTAGGTTCTGGTTATCAGCTTTCAAATGCGCTTATGGCCTTTGGACGTGGTGAATGGTTAGGGGTAGGCTTAGGCCATAGTATTCAAAAAATGTCTTATCTCCCTGAGGCGCATACGGACTTTATGTTGGCTATTTTGGCAGAAGAGTTCGGTTTCATGGGCATTACGGTTGTTCTCGCACTGTCATTTCTTATGGTGGGTGCGTGTATTCGAATTGGGCATCGTGCCATTCAACATCAATTCTTGAGAGCGGGTTATTTGGCTTACGGGATTAGCATTATTTTTGTTCTGCAAATTATGGTAAATGCTGGCATGAATATGGGGCTGCTCCCAACAAAAGGTTTAACTTTACCATTTATTAGTTATGGTGGTTCATCTCTGATTATGTGTGCTGTCATGGTCAGTTTAATGCTGAAAATTGAAGCAACAACCCAAGAAAAGAATCAGGCTAAGGAAGTATCTAGCTTTTAAAATACACGATTGTATCTTAAGCATTCAAATCTGATGATGGTGGAGTACTATTTTGCTGCAACACCATTGTTGGCATATGTGTGCCACAGTTTAAACAGGTGACTTGACCAGATTTGGGTTTTGATAGTGGAATCAATGGAATAAAAAATAAAGAAAAATAATTGCGTTGTTGTTTAATTTCATAATTGCTATGTGTACGACAGACTGGGCATAGAAATTGCCCCTTTTCCGTTTTGATGGTTTTAGGTCCTACCCCAAAAATAAAAAACATAATGAACTCCTGATTAATCTAGCTAAATGGAATTCAAAAACATTTTCAGCTGAATAACAAGCATGATTGTGTATGGACACTATTCAAAAACACCTTGTATGGTGGTGCCAACTGGAATTTTCTTACGATCCCATTGTTGAATTGCCTGTAGAAGCATGCGATTTGGTTGATCTAGATCAACTGGATCTTGTCCTAATGCGTGAATAGCTTTGTTCAAGAGTTGGGGGGCTTGGGTGAGATCAAGTGCTACAGCTAAATTTTGCTTAGAAAGCTTTGTACCATCTTTATTCATTGCTAGGGGCAAATGCATATACTGAAGTTCAGGGTAGCCCAATAATCGCCCTAACCAAATTTGTCGTTCAGTGTTATCCAGCAAATCAGCACCACGCACAACATGAGTCATTCCTTGTAGATAATCATCCACAACCACGGCGAGCTGATAATTAATAATACCGTCGCGACGTTTAAGAACAAAATCTCCTAATTCATTGGTCAAATTAGAGCAATGCTGACCTTGTAAAAGATCCTCAAAACAAATCAACTCGTCTGATGTTTTAACCCGAATGGCTTGTTGATCGTGTGGTAGTTTTAAATCGCGGCAAGTACCGCTATAGATATGATTAGAGCCTAAGATTTTGCGTGTACATTGGCAGGCATAGGTGAGGTCACGTTGCTGAAGATCATTTAAGACAGATTCATAGATGTTTAAACGGTCTTTTTGAAAGATAATTTCGTCATCAAACTCGAAACCGAAAGCTTCAATACATGACAAGATATGTTCATCACTACCAGGATATATGCGAGGGATGTCTGTATCTTCAATTCGTACAACCCATTTGCCTGCATGAGATCTTGCTTCACAATAGCTTGCAACAGCTGTAATGAGTGATCCAAAATGAAGAGGGCCGGTTGGCGATGGCGCAAACCGACCCACATAAGCCATCCTGTTGTCCCCCTCCTTTATCAAAGGAGGGGTTAGGGAAGGATTATTAAATAACATGATTAACCGTTATTTTGTTTCTCTTTAATTTCAGCTAAAGTTTTGCAATCAATGCAAAGCGTCGCTGTTGGACGAGCCTCTAAACGACGTAAGCCAATTTCGATCCCACAGGTTTCACAGAAACCATAGTCATCATTTTTGATTGCTTCGATAGATTGTTCAATTTTGCGAATTAACTTGCGTTCACGGTCACGAGTACGAAGCTCAATCGCAAACTCTTCTTCTTGCGTTGCACGGTCATTTACATCAGGCAATGCAGTATTTTCATCTTGCATTGTATTTAATGTTCGATCCACTTCTGACATTAACTCGTCTTTCCATGCCAATAAAATTTGACGGAAATGCTCAAGTTGACCTTCAGACATGTATTCTTCATTTTTTTTCGGCTGATAAGGCTCGATGCCAAATAGACTCGCTGTAGTACCGCCTTCGGAAGTCTTTGGCTTGGTCTTACGCACGCGTTTTACTTTTTCAGCAACTACGTTGTTTTCTTCCAAGACTTGATTTTGGTTGTCATTCGCCATAAAGGGCATTCCTCATCATATGCGTGTTTGCGTACGCAAAAAATATGGTGATATGCAAGTGTTTTTATCGCTTCCGATAGATTGTTGCTATCGGGGGCGTCATCATATAGATTTTTTATCAAAGATGAAAGCTATGAATATCTGTTTTGGACTGTTCAGATTCCATTCGGACAGATAACTTAATCCAAAACACTTTAAAAGAAAAGCTAATAACCTGAAATTTCTTTATTAATATTTTGCGCAAAATTTTGTAGGCGATGAACACGTGTTTCAAAGCTACCATCAGCTTTCAATAGCAGGCTGCGATAGCCTGGTGCAAGGTCATCAAAGGCAAAATCTTCAGTCTTTGGTTTAAACTGAACAGAGGTGGAAGGCGTTGATAAAAATTGAATATTTTTCCAGACATTCAACGAATCTTGGTGCACATGTCCAAAGATCACTGCTTGAATCTGTTGATACTCTGCCATGATCTGTGTCAATTGATCTGAATTTTTTAAGATGTGTCGATCAATCCACTTGGAATTCATTTCAAGTGGGTGATGATGACACGCCAAAATGACTGGGTGCTGCTGTGTTTCCTGAAGAATCATTGATAAATGATTCAATTGTTCTGCTTTAATCCAACCATCTACTTTGTGGGGCACAGCACTATTTAATAGGACGATTTTCCACGTTTCGAAAGTTAACACGGCCGGTATAGGATCAGGCGCTGCAAAAGGAAAATATTCGGCATCATCATGATTCCCTGGAATTTGATAAAACGGAATATTCAAATTTTTCATGAAACTCAAATATCGCTGATAAGTTGCCTCATGTGGTACCTGTGCCAAGTCACCTGTATGAATAATCGCATCAATGTCTTGATAGCGATTTAAAATATCATTGATCACTGCATGAAAACTTTGTTCAGGATTTATCTGAACAAACGGCGTGTCAGGATGATCCATGAGATGAGTATCGGTAATTTGGATAATGAGCTGATCATTTTTATTCTGTTTGATTAAAGGCGTCATAAATTACCTCAGCGCTATAGAGGTAGTGGCAATGTGCTGTTTGAGCCATTGCAGAGCCATGATGACAGGTGCATTACACAATCGTTTGGATGCCAATAATGGTTCAAGATCTGAATAAGCTAAGATATGCAGTTGGATATTCTCACCTTCATCTGGCATACCATGAATACCGCCTAGCTCAGGAAGATCTGCTTCTGCAACATACAAATGAAAAACTTCATCGCACGCACCAGCAGAAGGGTAGAAGGTAAATAAATGTTCCAGATTACGAATTTCACAACCAGATTCTTCTAAACTCTCACGCTGAATGCATGTTTCAGGTGATTCATCGCCATCTAATACGCCTGCAATGATTTCTAGTTGCCATGGGGAGATAGGATCATCGATTGCACCAATTCGGAATTGTTCAATCAGTGCAAAGCGCTTGAGTGCATCATTGTAGATGAGTACACCAGCAGCTTCTTTTCGATGCACTAATTCACGATGAATTGTTGGGGTATAAGTATTCTCACCAAATAAACGATGTGTGATGCTCACTTTCTCTATACGAATGAATCCTTGATAAAGGGATTCGCGAGAATGGACCTTAAAATCTTTATTATTGTAAGTAGCTTTTTCAAGAATTTTCATTCGTATACGTTAGGACAAAAATTTATTTCATCCTAACTGAGATTGCATTAAAGAAAAACAGATTTTTTAATTTTTACAGCTTCTGATACAACTTTTGTCCTTGCTTATGATACTCATTTTTCATGGCGTTGAGACCTGATTCAATCTCTTGATTTAACTTGAGATCTAGGTTGTCAGACTGCTGATTTTGAGCGTATTCACGCACATTTTGGGTAATCTTCATTGAGCAAAATTTAGGTCCACACATCGAACAGAAATGCGCTGATTTATGTGCCTCTTTCGGCATGGTTTCATCATGCATACTACGTGCCGTATCAGGATCTAAACTTAAATTAAATTGATCTTCCCAACGAAACTCAAAACGTGCTTTTGAAAGCGCATTATCACGGACTTGAGCACCTGGGTGTCCTTTGGCGAGGTCTGCAGCATGTGCTGCAATTTTATAGGTGATAATGCCATCTTTGACGTCCTTTTTATTGGGTAGACCTAAATGCTCTTTAGGTGTTACGTAACAAAGCATCGCTGTTCCATACCAACCGATCATGGCTGCACCAATTGCTGACGTAATATGATCATAACCAGGTGCAATATCTGTTGTTAATGGTCCTAATGTATAAAAAGGTGCTTCTTTGCAAACCTCAAGTTGTAAATCCATATTTTCTTTAATCATATGCATAGGAACATGACCAGGACCTTCAATCATGACTTGCACATCGTGTTCCCAAGCTCGATGGGTTAATTCTCCTAATGTACGCAGTTCAGAAAATTGGGCTTCGTCATTGGCATCTTGAATGCACCCAGGGCGTAAACCATCACCTAAGCTGAATGAGACATCATAGGCTTTCATGATCTCGCAGATTTCATCAAAATGGGTGTATAAGAAATTTTCTTTATGATGTGCAAGACACCACTGTGCCATGATTGAACCGCCGCGTGAAACGATGCCCGTTAAGCGATTGGCTGTGAGAGGAACATAGCGTAATAAAACACCAGCATGAATCGTGAAGTAATCAACCCCTTGCTCAGCTTGTTCGATTAAAGTGTCTTTAAAAATTTCCCATGTAAGATCTTCTGCTATTCCATCCACCTTTTCTAATGCTTGATAAATCGGAACAGTTCCAATAGGTACAGGGGAGTTTCGAATAATCCACTCGCGTGTTTCGTGAATATTTTTACCCGTAGATAAATCCATGATGGTGTCAGCACCCCAACGTGTTGCCCATGTCATTTTTGCCACTTCTTCATCAATGGATGAACCCAGTGCTGAGTTGCCAATATTGGCATTGATTTTCACTAGGAAATTTCGTCCGATAATCATCGGTTCGAGTTCAGGATGATTGATATTGGCAGGAATAATGGCACGACCTGCAGCGACTTCTTGGCGTACAAATTCGGGTGTAATTTCTAATAAATTTTTTGCACCAAAGTTTTGACCAACATGTTGGCGAGTATCCACACCTTCGCGCTGTTTTTGGTTTTCTCGAATCGCAATGTATTCCATTTCAGGCGTGATAATACCCTGCTTAGCATAATGCATTTGCGTAACGTTATGTCCTGGTTTAGCTCGACGAGGTTTCTGGATATGTGCGAAACGAATGCCAGCTGTACGAATATCTTGAAGACGTTCTCGCCCAAATTTTGAGCTTAATGTCGCGAGTTGTTCTGTATCTGCGCGCTCTTCAAGCCATGTATCTCTGAGGTTTGGTAGGCCTCGATTTAAATCAATTTGAATCTCAGGGTCGGTATAAACACCTGAAGTGTCATACACCAAAATGGCAGGATTATACTCACCGCCTAAGCCCGTTGGTGTATCGGAGAGTGCAATTTCACGCATGGGTACGCGAATATCTGGACGAGAACCCTGAACATAGACTTTTTTTGACGCTGGTAAAATGCGGGTGAGATCTTGAGCATCTTGCTCATGTTGAGCAGAGAGATCTGTATTTGAAAGATTCGTTAATTGGTTCATTGCAATGATCCTTATGAATGACATCAACGAATCAAGCACGACCAAAAACGGTGGCGGAATTATCCTGAATGAATAACCTAGAACAAAGTTTTTAGATGGCTTGATTCCTACGCAGGTATTAACCTGATCAGGTTCAACGGTACTCACCATCAAAACAATGTTTTAGGTGATCTCAGCGAGTTATTACTCGCGCTCCGTCAAGCGATGCCAAAATATTAACATATAAAGTCCGATTAAAGTCATCAGACTATGATGCATAACAAATTGCGTCTTTAAAGCAATTACGACGATTTTCAAGATCAACAGTTTTTAAGTTTAAATAGTGACTTAGCTGTATAAGAACTTGCGGATTTTGATCAGTCTGATTTGAAGTTAATTTACTTTTTTGTTGTGAATCCAGTTCGATAAATTTTAAGAAAAGTCTCGCTTGATCTGCTAAACGACTATTTTTCATATTTGCGAGTTGTTCGATTTCAGCTAAAGCATCGGGTGCAATTTCAACACGTCCTTCAAAATCATGAGAAACAGGATCATGGTTGAGACCTTTAAATAATAGATTTGAATAAAAATGATAAAGGTACTCTGCATCTAAACGGAAACTGCTTTGAGGATATTTTTTTAGATAATTTTCCCAATACTGGGCACGTCTAGAAATCTCTTTTGCTTCAAGATGAAAATGAGGATCTTCAAATTGTGCTTGCTGATTTTGTTCAGCAAGTTCTTGCATAAATGCTTGTTCTGCCTCAGGGAAATAGGGGGCAAATACTCGTGCTAAATAATATGGGTT
Organism: Acinetobacter sp. ANC_7511; assembly: GCF_056779975.1. Lineage (NCBI taxonomy): Bacteria > Pseudomonadati > Pseudomonadota > Gammaproteobacteria > Moraxellales > Moraxellaceae > Acinetobacter > Acinetobacter sp. ANC_7511. The sequence continues at coordinate 99,150 of NZ_JBWYIY010000005.1, read as the reverse complement.
TCTTTGATAGGTTGCTTGGTGGTTAATATCGACGAGATCAATATACGCTTGACCTTTATGCCGAAGTAAATATTGATCTCGTGGATGTAATTTTTCAATTTGTGATTGTTGAATCGTCGGAAATTGCGACTGGTCATGAGCATATAAATCAAAAGCTTTTTGCTGATCAGCTGATCGATCTATACTTAAGAAATTTCTATACATGATGTCTGCCAAACCGATCAATTCTTTCTGTTCCTGAAAGGGCATTAAGGGAAGACAAAGTCGAATATCTTGATTGATTTGCTCAATGGCGAATGTAGTCCGTTGAGCAGTTATCCCGAGCATTTCTTTTTTGAGTTTTTGACAAATAAGGTTGAGATCAGGTGTGGTGTTCTGGTTTTGGGTTGGGTTTGGAGATTCAGTAGGTATTTCTTCGGAAATCGGTTTTTGACACGCAGTTAAGCCAAGACTTACGACCATAAGAGTCAATAATTGACGAATAGGCTTAAACGTGTGCAAAAATGACTTCATTGAGATATCAAAATACAGTTAAAGTGTGAAATGAGGCGCAAATAGATTTTCACTTATTTTAAAACCGTACAGTGAAATTTATTGTAGTTGCTTCGCAATCAAGCGTTAAAATAATGTATGAAAAACATACATCAATGTGCATAATTCAAAATAATTCTCCGGATTAAATGAAAAAATAATAAAATTGATACGTAAAAAGCTCGATTAAAGATTATATTTGCAACATCCTATTCTAATTACTTGTTATTCAAATGCTTAAGGTGCTGTGAAGTCATTATCATGAAAAAAACTCTACTTGCAGTCAGTTTAATTGCACTTAGCCCGATGAGCTTTGCATTGAACCTCGTTGAAGCCTATGAGCGAGCAAAGCAAACCGATCCAAATTGGCAAGCCAACGTGTTGCAGTATGAGGCTGACCAGTTAAATATAGGTTTAGCAAAAGGTAATTTGCTGCCGACAGTAACCGTTTCAGGAAATGTGACGCGTAAAAACCAAGATGTAAATCGTTCAAGTACAGAATCGAATCCTTTTTTTAATAGTTCTGACCTGTTGGCATCGACATCGACCACTCGTCAAATTGCGATTACTGCACGACAACCCATTTTCAGAATGGATGCTTGGCAGGGATATAAACAGGTAAAAACCTCAGTTCAACTGAGTGAAGTCACTTTAAAACAGCAACAGCAACAACATATATTAAATGTCTCTGAAGCTTATTTTAATGTACTACGTCAACAGTCTTTAACGCTCACTAACGCTCAAGAAGAAAAAGCATTATTCGAGCAGCTCAATATGATGAATGCCAAACTCAAAGAAGGTTTAGTTGCTGAAAGCGATGTGAGCGAAGCGAATGCACAATATCAAAATGCGCGAGCAAATCGAATTGCGACAGGTGTTCAATTAATCTTGGCACAAGAGCAACTTGCTCAGTTGATTGGACCTTACCAAGAAAAGCTCGCTGTTTTAAGTGATGATTTCGAGTATCAAAAGCCTGTACCGAATATCATGAGTGAATGGACTAAATTAGCTCAAGAACAGAATCTTGAAATTCTACAAGCGCGTTTGCAACGTCAATATGCCAATGATCAGCGACGTGTAGAGCAAGCGGCGCTTTATCCTCAAGTCGAAGCCGTAGCCACTTATGGATATAGTGAACAGTCACCACAAACAGCTATATCGAGTGATGGACAGTTCGATCAGGTGGGTGTAGAAATGAACTGGAATGCCTATACCGGTGGGCGAACTAAAATTAATATTGATAAAGCGACAAAAAATGTTAAAAAGTCGGAACGCCAATTAGAAGCTGCGATACGTAAAGCAACCACAGATGCTAAAAAATCTTACCTACAAATTGATATGGATAGTGCTACATTGCAAGCGCGCAAAGCTGCCATGGATTCTTCAGCATTAGTCGCGAAAGCATCCCAAGCTCAGTATGATGAAGGGCTTAAAAGTATGGTTGATGTGTTGCTTGCGCAAAGAAATGCTTTTGCAACGCGATTAGATTTTGTGAATGCTCAATATGATTATGTGTTGAATGTGTTGAGGTTGAAGGCTTCTGTGGGTCAATTGAATGAAAATGAGCTTCGTCAAATGAATGCATGGTTAGTTGAAAAATAGAATAAATTGATTGTTTTGTCATCAAATATTCACAATTGATATGCTTTAATATGGCAAAAATTTCAATCCATTCACGCTGTGTGGAGTAATAAGACTTTGAGCTCTAATAATCCTGTACTTAGCCACCATATTTCTTCTCAATTTAACGAAGATTTGCAAGATGTCCATACCAAATTTATGGCGATGGGTGGTTTGGTTGAGCAACAAGTTGCTAATGCCATTCATGCTCTTTTAGATACAAATGTGAATTTAGCTGTAGATGTCCAATTTCAGGATAATACGGTAAATCGCTATGAGCGTGAAATTGATGAAGGTTTGACTTTGATTTTAGTGCGTCGCCATCCTGCTGCAAGTGATCTGCGTATGGTGATTGCAATGAGCAAGGCCAATACCGATTTAGAACGTATTGGTGATGAAGCAGCTAAAATTGCACGTATAGCCCAAAATCTATGTGAAGAAGGTGAATCACCTCGTGGTTATATGGAAACACGTCATATCGGTAATCAAGTGCGAGTAATGATTCATGATGCATTGGATGCATTTGCACGTGTTGATGCAGAGCAAGCACTTAAAGTATTGTTGGCTGACGCAGATATCGATCGTGAATATCAATCTGCTACACGTACATTAATGACCTACATGATTGAGGATCCTCGTCATATTTCTCGTGTTCTGAATGTCATGTGGGTGCTGCGTTCTTTGGAGCGTATTGGTGACCATGCGCGAAATATTTCTGAACAAGTGATTTATATGGCTAAAGGCTATGACGTACGACACACCAGTGTGGAAGAGATTGAAGAAAAAGTTCAAGGTAATCATTAAAATAGAATTCATATAATACACAAAAACCTCGAATATCGAGGTTTTTTTATGCGGACACTAAACTTGAGTTCTGTAAAACATATATACAAAAAAATTCCTAGATTTTGGGGGAAATCTAGGAAGGAAAACTGATGAAACAGTACGCTGTTATTATTATTTGTTCACTCATAATCTTGCTATGAAATAATAATATTCAAATTATGTGTAAAGTTCAGCTGCAAAAGTGTGATTTTGTGTAATTTAATATTTGTAAAATGTAAACCTTATCACACTTTAGTGTCCTATCCAATCCTGCCTATTTCATTAGTTTATGTCAACTATTATGATGATCTAAAAGTATTTTAGAATCTTTCGAAATAAAAAAAGCCCTGATATTCAGGGCTTTTTTAAGTCATACTTATGCAGATTTTGCTTCACCAGGTGCAGATAACATATGACCTGTTTCTTCGAAATTAGAATGCCAAGAGAGCGCTTCTGTAAGTAGGTGAGGAGTTTGTCCACCTTTAGCACATGCACGATCGAAATAGTCGTTTAATGCATCTTTATACAATGGGTGAACACAGTTATCGATGATTGCACGTGCACGTTCACGCGGTGCAAGACCACGTAAATCAGCAAGACCTTGTTCAGTAACAAGAACGTCTACGTCATGACCTGTGTGATCTACGTGAGATGCCATCGGCACTACAGATGAAATGTCACCGCCTTTAGCGATTGATTTAGTAACGAAGATTGCGATATGCGCATTACGTGCGAAGTCACCTGAACCACCAATACCATTCATCATTTTTGAACCACATACGTGCGTAGAGTTCACATTGCCGTAGATGTCAAATTCAAGCGCAGTATTGATCCCGATAATCCCTAAACGGCGTACCAATTCTGGGTGGTTTGAAATTTCTTGAGGGCGTAATACAAGTTTGTCTTTGTATTGCTCAAGATTATTGAATACTTTTTCACCATAACGTGCAGAAAGTGTAATTGATGAGCCAGAAGCGAATTTCATTTTACCAGCATCAATTAATTCAAAAGTACAGTCTTGAAGTACTTCTGAGTACATGATGAGATCTTCAAAATTCGATTCTTTAAGACCCGTTAATACTGCATTCGCAATTGAACCAATACCTGCTTGTAATGGACCTAAATTTTTAGGAAGACGTTCTTCAGCCACTTCTTTTTCAAAGAATTCGATTAAGTGGTTTGCAATTGCTTGAGTCTCATCATCTGGTGCAGTGACTGTTGATGGAGAATCATGGAATTCGCTGTTAAATACGATGCCAACAATTTTAGCAGGATCGATATTAATTGCATGTGTACCAATACGCTCATCGACTTGAGTGAGTGGAATCGGCTGACGTGTCGGACGATAAGATGGGATATAAATATCGTGCAAGCCTTCGAATGCTGGGCTTAAATTTGTGTTAATTTCAACAATTACTTTTTCTGCAAAGATTGCAAAGCTTGCTGAGTTACCTACTGAAGTCGTTGGAATGATGCCACCATCTTCAGTAATTGCTACAGCTTCGATTACAGCAATATCAGGCTTTTTCAATTGTTTATTACGCATTTGTTCAACAGTTTCTGACAAATGCTGATCAATAAACATTACTTCGCCTTTATTGATCGCCTTACGCAAAGTATTATCAACTTGGAAAGGTAGACGACGAGCCAATACGCCAGCTTCAGTTAACTGTTTATCTAAGTCATTACCCAAAGACGCACCAGTGATTAAAGTGATCTTTAAAGGGTTTGTATGAGCGCGTTTTACCAATGCCAATGGAACTGCTTTAGCTTCACCAGCACGCGTGAAACCACTCATACCTACGGTCATGCCATCTTCAATAAACGTTGAAGCTTGTTCAGCTGAAATGACTTTTTCATGAAGTGACTCTAAACGAATGCGATCTAAAGACATGGTTTACTCTTCTCTTGATATTCTGGATCTGGCACCGATTGTACCGATCAAGCGAGCCATTTTGCATACCTGTTAGGCTAAGGTCTAATTTTTTCAAAAAATGCGGATATAAAGATATATTATGGTTTGTAAGATATTGTTTTTTATTTTTAATTTTCATTGTGGTGAATAATTAAACCAATTCAACCGTTCAACTATTCACCATTCATCAAAATCGTTCGGTGATGGTTTGCCTGATTTTATCTAAGGTGCTATTGGTTGAAATATCAGCAACTTGAGGTGTTGAAAGGGGCAGTAGAATGATAGCTTCAAGACCTCCTTCAGGACGATTATGAATTTTTAATTCACCTTCATGAATATCGACAATTCGTTTTACAATGGCTAAACCAAGACCACTCCCTTGGATGGTACGTGCTTCATTGCCACGTACAAAAGGTTGCATAAGGTCTGCAATTTGATCTTCTGGGATTCCATCACCGTGATCAGCAACACAAATTTTTAGATGATCTCCCTCGACTTTCGCACTTAGCTCAATGGGTTCAGCACCATAACGCTTAGAATTATTAATTAAGTTACCAATTAAGCGCTTGAGGGAAAGCGAACGAGCAGTAATCAGTGGGAGTTCTTCTGGTTCAAAGCGAATATCCAGGGGTTTAAACTGAATAACCAATTCTTGCAAAAGGGTATTGATATTGGTTTCTTTTAGGTCTTCATCTGAACCATCACGCATGTAAGAAATAAACTGATTAAGAATGGCATCCATATCATCCACATCAAAGATTAAGCCTTCTTTCAAGAAGTCATCATCTGACATCATTTCAGCACTCAGTCGAATTCGAGTGAGCGGGGTTCTTAAATCATGTGAAATACCAGCCAACATAATTTGACGATCACGTTCAGTGAGCTCCAATGTATAAATCATATGATTAAAGGCTTGGTTGACTTGGCGGATTTCCAAAGGTCCGTGGTTCGTCTCAAGGTAGGGGGCTTTTCCAGTTTTACTGTAGCTATTTGCTGCATTTTGCAGTCGGCGTAGTGGGCGATTGAGCTGTCTCACTAAAGTTAAGATAATCATGGCTGAAATCAGCGGTACGCCAAGAAACCATGCCAAAATCAATTCGGGGCTATAATTTGCATAAGTTTTTAACGGTTCTTGAACCCAATTCCCGTTCATTTCTGGGGTTTGAATCCAAATACGTGGGCTAGGTTTAAATTGGAAATAGACGGTGACCTCAGGCACGTCGAGCTCTTTGGCCAAACGTTTTTCAACTTGGTTCGTAAAGAATTCAGCAATGACTTTATCGCGCTGGTTGGGGAACGCAGCAGGGTCTGTAACGTATTCAATTCCAACACGCTGTTTTAACCATGTGTCAACATCAAGTTCAGTGTCACCATGAAAAATTCGAAGGTCGGGGTTGTTGATAATTTCGAGTTCAACCGCAAGGTAGCGTGCATGCTGTTGAATCTCTGGTAAATAGAGGGTTTTCCAAAAAAACCAAAGTGACATAAACAGACTAAAGAACACCACAAAAACAACCAAAACTGTTGTTCGCATTGCAGCGGAGCGCGGCTTGATTTTGTCAAGAAAGCGTTCCCATTTCGTTCGTTTTCGCTCTGAATACGCAACAAATTCATTAAATTTTTGTGGGTCAATAGGATCAAGTTTCACGGTCTAACCTGAGAGTTTGGGCTGAAAAAGAATAAGTGCATGTAATTGTTTAATACATAAAATAAAGACCCCGACATCATTGATGGCGGAGTCCATTGTTTAAAAAATTATTCTGCACCATCTGGTACGAATACGTATCCCACACCCCACACCGTTTGAATATAGCGTGCACGAGCCGGATTTTCCTCGATTAAACGACGTAAACGAGAGACTTGAACATCGATAGAGCGTTCCATTGCTCCCCATTCACGACCACGTGCCAAATTCATTAATTTATCACGTGTCAACGGTTCACGAGGATGTTGCACCAATGCTTTGAGTACTGCGAATTCACCAGTAGTTAAGGTCACCACTTGACCCTCACGAGTCAATGTTCGAGTCGATAGATCGAGTGACCAAGGACCAAATGAAACCACTTCAACATTCTGGCTTGGTGCCCCAGGAACCTCACGCACTTGTCGACGTAGTACAGCTCGGATACGAGCTAACAATTCATTTGGGTTGAATGGTTTTGGTAGATAGTCATCAGCACCTGCTTCAAGCCCTGCAATACGATCAGAGTCGCTACCACGTGCAGTGAGCATAATAATAGGCGTGTCAATGTTAGACTGCCTTAAACGACGACAAATGCTCAAACCATCTTCTACAGGAAGCATAAAATCTAAAACGATGAGCGAGAAAAGTTCACGTTGTAATAACCGATCCATTTGCGTGGCATCATGTGCGGTTTTAACCACAAAACCTTTATCTTCTAAAAACCGTTGTAAAAGGGTACGAAGACGCACATCATCGTCGACGACCAGAATGCGTTCAACTCTGTCAGTGTCATTGTGTACTACATCAGTATTTTCAGCAGGTACAACTAAACTCATGATGCACTCCCTTAAAAGTTGTATTTATAAATAGTCATTTGTCTCAGTATAATGCCTAAGTTCTTGTTAAGACTATGTATCAAATTGCTCAAAATTACAATTTTAAGTGTGTTCTGAAACCAAATCACAACATGTATTGACCTGTTTTTAAGCAAATAATTTAAAATAAAATCGCTATTCAATATGAAGCTAATTTGAAGTGGTATTGAAAGCAAAAAATTTACATCAAAATCAGAAAAATAAAGTGATTATAAAGAGTTAAATGTTTTAGTTCATTGTCAAAGTGATGACACAATGACGCATTACACTCAAATAATTGATCAGAGATCTCACTAGAAGCTTTTTCTCTGGGAGATAAAACTAGAAAAATTGAGACTTTTATTTAAAATTTCATTGCAAATATTCAAAACAATTGTGGATTTTATAGTCTCGGTCTTTATAATCACTAACTTTTAGTCCTTATCCTTGTGGAATTTAACACGATGACTGACTTAGTTCAGCAGTTGGCAAGTGAACTTGCCGTACGTCCAAACCAAGTAGAAGCTGCCATTAAGCTGATTGATGAAGGTTCTAGTGTTCCATTTATTGCACGTTACCGTAAAGAAGTAACTCAAGGCTTAGACGATACGCAGTTACGTCAACTGGATACCCGATTAACTTACCTTCGTGATTTATTTGAACGCCGTGAAAAGGTCATTGAATCACTGAAAGAACAAAATAAACTCACGGATGATTTGTTAGCTCGCGTCAATGCCGTTGAAACAAAAAATGCATTAGAAGAAATTTACGCACCGTATCGTCCAAAACGTACAAGTAAATCATTTAAAGCAAAAGAGGCTGGTTTAGGCCCAATCGCTGAAAAAATCTATAATGAAAATGTTGAACCTGCAGAAGCTTTAGCAGGATTTAATCATGAAGATTATCCTGATTTAGAGAGTCAATTAGACGCTGTTCAGCATATTCTCATTGATGACTGGGCACAAAATATTGCACTCACGACAGAGCTTAAAGCGATGTTTGCAAAAACAGCAGTGTTAAAAAGCTTAGTTGCTAGTGAAGAGAAAAAAGAAGTTGGTAAAAAATTCCGTGACTACTTCGATTTTTCTGAAAATTTAAACAAAGTTCCATCACATCGCTTATTGGCAATGTTACGTGGACGTCAAGAGAATGTACTCGGTCTAAAAGTTGATGGTGAAAATGATGCTCCTTTGGCGCGCATTGAAACTGAATACAATCTTGATCAAGTTCAACCTCAAGCCCGTCAAGATTTTCTGAAGCAGACTGCAAAATTATTCTGGCTCGGCAAAGTCCGCCCTACAATTGAGCATTCACTTCTGACAGAAAAGCGTTTGGCTGCTGAAGCAGAAGCAATGCAAGTATTTGCAGAAAATTTACGTCATTTACTTTTATCTGCACCAGCAGGTTCACGTACTACTTTAGGTGTGGATCCTGGTATCCGTACGGGTGTGAAATTGGCTGTCGTGAATGCATCTGGAGATGTACTGGCACACAGCACGATTTATCCATTCGCACCTAAAGAAGATAAAGAAGGCTCAATCAATGAATTGGCACGTTTATGCCGTGAATTCAATGTTGAGCTAATTGCTATTGGTAACGGTACCGCGAGTCGTGAAACAGAAGCCGTTGTTGCGGAAATGATGGCTGCTCATGCTGATCTTAAATTAACGCGCGTGTCTGTATCTGAAGCAGGTGCTTCAGTATATTCAGCATCTGAATTGGCTTCACAAGAATTACCAGATTTAGACGTATCGATTCGTGGTGCAGTATCTATTGCGCGTCGTTTACAAGATCCATTGGCTGAACTTGTGAAGATTGATCCTAAATCAATTGGTGTAGGTCAATATCAACACGATGTGAATCAAACAGGCTTGGCAAAAACGCTTGAAGCTGTAGTGGAAGACTGTGTGAACTCAGTTGGTGTAGATGTGAATACAGCATCTTCAGCGATTTTGGGTTACATCGCAGGATTAAACAAATCTATAGCACAGCAAATTGTAGACTACCGTAAAGAGAATGGTCGTTTTGATAATCGTCAAGATTTGAAAAAAGTACCACGCTTAGGTGAGCGTACTTTTGAGCAAGCTGCAGGTTTCTTACGTATTCAAGATGGTTCAGAACCATTGGATGCATCAGCAGTTCATCCTGAGTCTTATGGTTTAGTCAACAAGATTGTTGAAGCGAAAGCGACCACTGTAAAAGATATTATTGGCAATACTGAAATCATTCGTCAGGTTAAACCTGAAGAGTTTGTTGATGACAAATTTGGTTTACCAACGATCCAAGATGTTTTGGCGGAGCTTGAAAAACCAGGTCGTGATCCACGTCCGGAGTTCCGTACAGCGAAGTTCCGTGATGACATTACTGAGGTTTCACAACTGACTGAAGGCTTAGAGCTTGAAGGTGTAGTGACCAATGTAACGAACTTTGGTGCATTTGTTGATGTTGGTGTTCATCAAGATGGTTTAGTTCATATTTCAGAACTAGCGAATGAATTTATTTCTGATCCACATAAGTTTGTGAAACCAGGGCAAATTGTTCAAGTGCGTGTGTTACAAGTTGATGTGGAACGTAATCGTGTGAATTTATCGATGCGTCCTGCAGGATCTGAAGTACCTGCGAAGGCGCCGCGCCAGCCACGTCGTGAAACTCAAGGCCAGCAAGAGCAACGTGGTGAGCGTAAACCACACGCGAAGCGTCCTCAGCAAGCACGTCCACACGGTGATCGCCCACAACATGCGAAAAAACCTCAGCAGCAGAAACCACAAGAACAGAAGATTGGTGGTTTAGGTGCATTATTATTACAAGCAGGGGTTAAAGGTTCGAAGTAATCTTTAATCAGGTAAAAAACCTCCCATATGGGAGGTTTTTTTATGCTTATGTTTTTAAATAAATGAAGAACATCAAGGTGATTTATTTTAAATGTAAACTTTAAGATGGTATAAAACAACAAGAAAAACTTAATAATCAATTCATCACTTCAAAATTATTTTTAACTTTATAAGTCATATAATTAAGAGAAATTAAACATGAGTATATCTCAAAATAACGAGCTGAAACCTCAATTTTATAGTCGTGATTTGCTCTCAGGTCTGGTTGTTTTCCTTGTTGCACTTCCGCTTTGTTTGGGCATAGCTCATGCATCAGGTGCACCACTCATTTCAGGCATTATTGCTGGCGTGATTGGTGGAATCGTTGTTGGTTTTTTTAGTGGCTCACATATCAGTGTATCTGGTCCCGCTGCAGGCTTAGTGGCGATTGTATTGACCCAAATTGAATTACTACAAGGTAATTATCAAGCCTTTTTGTTCACATTGTTTTTAGCTGGAATTTTACAAATATTATTTGGTATTTTTAGGTTAGGTGTTTTCTCAAATTTCGTACCCACCAATGTGATTTTGGGATTGCTTGCCGCGATTGGTCTGTTACTGATTATCAGTCAATTACCTAAATTGATTGGTTTGGACGTCAAAGGATTTGCTTTGATTGATCAATGGTCAATTCAATCTGTACTGAGTCATATTGATATTGGCTCAGGATTAATTGGTCTAAGTTGTATTGCGTTAACTCTACTGTGGGATAGTAGTAAATTAAAAAAACTGCCGCTGCCTTCAGCCTTGATTGCGGTGATATTTGCTGGACTTCTTAACTTTATCATGTTGAAAATCGGCTCTCCATATGCAGTAAACCCTCAACAATTGATTAATCTTCCGAATATCTTTTCTGGTTCAGAAACGATTTTCCAGTTTCCAGATTTTTCGTATTGGAATGATAGTTTAATTTATACGGGTGCAATTACATTAGCGGTGGTAGCTTCTCTTGAAACACTATTGAATTTAGAAGCTGCCGATAAGATGGATCCACAAAAGCGCTCATCACCACCCAATCGTGAATTATTTGCACAGGGTGTTGGAAACTCTATGTCAGGATTGATCGGTGGTATGCCGATTACCTCAGTCATTGTTCGTAGTTCAGTGAATGCAACCAGTGGAGCTAAAACCAAATTTTCTGCAATCTTTCATGGTTTTTTACTGATTGTTGCAGTGGTGGCGCTCACTCCATTAATCAATGCGATACCGCTATCTTCATTGGCAGCAATCTTAATCTTGACTGGATTTAAATTGGCAACACCAAGCCTATTTAAACGGATTTATGCGCAAGGTTGGAAACAATTTTTACCTTTTATTGTCACGGTAGTTGCAATCATTGCAACTGATTTACTGAAAGGCATCATGATTGGTCTAGTGATCAGTTTATTGATTATCTTACAGAGTCATTTACACCGTGGTGTACGTGTGATCCATGAAAAACACTTGCATGGTTCACTTACCCGTATTGAATTAGCACCGAATTTAAGTTTTTTAAATCGTGCCGCACTCGTCACCGCTTTAGAAAAAGTTAAACCGCATGAAAATGTGCTAATCGATGCATCCAATACCTATTATATTGATCCAGATATCTATCAAATTATTAAGGACTTTCAAAGTGAAGTGGCGGTAAAGCAGGGGATAAAAGTTAATTTACAAGGTTTTAAAGCACATTATCCTGAAATAAAAGAGGACGAGCTCGATCTTGATGTGAGTACGCAAGAACTCCAAAAACAGCTCAGTCCTGATCAAGTTTTACAGATGCTAAAAGACGGGAACTTGCGTTTTATTAATCATCAGCGTTTACACCATAATATTGCTCGCCAAATTCAAGTTACGTCAAATGCAGGGCAACATCCTATTGCTGCAGTGTTGGGTTGTATGGATTCTAGAGCACCGACAGAGCGCATTTTTGATGTAGGAATCGGTGATTTATTCAGTTTGCGTATTGCTGGAAATATTGCTGGTCAAAAAGTCGTGGGCTCTTTAGAGTTTGCATGTAAAACCAAAGGTGCAAAACTGATCGTGGTATTGGGGCATACGGACTGTGGTGCGGTAGGATCTGCTTGTCATTTATTTGAGCAAAAAGTGGATTTGAGTCAACTAAAAGATACACCGAACGTTCAGCATTTTTTGAAGCCGATTATGCAGGCGGCGGAAACAGTCAAAAATGATATGAGTAATTATCAACTTACAACCAATTTTATTGATGCTGTAACTGTGCTAAATGTGCGAAATAATATTAATTATATTATTAAAAATAGTGACACGCTAAGAGACATGATTGAGCGTAAAGAGATTGGGATTGTTGGCGCAATCTATGATGTGAAATCTGGTCAAGTCAACTTTTTATCTTAAATGATCTCATTTCATCAGTAAGTGATATTAAAAACCTCCCAAATGGGAGGTTTTTAATTTATCCATTAATCATGGGAACAATCCAGCTGGTTAAGATCAGTAAAATCCCGAGATGACCTAATTTTCGTGAAATTTTTACGAATTTTGGAACTGATTGTTCGATCTTTTGTGCATAGTCTTGTAGGTTGGTAGCTTTAGTTTGGCGGCTATGCCACAAGAATACGGCAAGATCGATACAGATGAGAATAGTTCCTACATCTGCGACTACGTCTAAAACTTTAAATTCTTGAGTATAAAAACCGAGAGTAACTTGATAAATGAGGAATATCGCAAATGCGATGGCTGCACATTGCAGCACTAAAGCTAAACCACGCATAAGTACAAAGCATAAAATCAATAAGATGCAAGGTTTATAACATAACTCTGCCGCCTAACGAATGATCTCAAAATTTTTTTTAGGCCTAGATTTGAACTCAATCATGATTAGCACTAAATAAGATTCGGCAAGATCAAGCTGAATGCGATCGTGCCTAACCCTATTTTTGACAAATGATATGCATAAGACTTTGGTGCTTTGGCATGATTCATCTGCTGTTGATCCAATTTAGTTTTATTTTGAGCATCGGCTGGTTTGAGGTTGAATCCCAGCTCAAGCAAAATTAAAAATAAACCTAGCTGTAATAAGGTGTCGAATGAGTAATGTTGCTGAATAATCATGCTCATGATTTGAGTAAAAATCAAAACAGCAACTGCTAGAAAAAATAATCTAAAAAAATAAATTTGAGCCATGACAAACTCCTATTTTATGTTCTGATCATGGCGTTTAATTCTTAAAGAATAATTAAAATCACACAGTGAAAATGTAACAAGATCATTTCACAAAGTACTTAAATTAACTTGTTCGATCACCAATGTTCGCCAGGAAATAGTCGGGCATATGCACGCTGTACAATGTTTAATTTCTCTTGGCGACCAACAGAAGCAGTAGAGCTTGGAAATAAATTAAATCCAATCGACATCAATTTATTATTAATATCAGGTGCAATTGCATAAGTAATTGATGCAAGTTTTCCAAGACCAGTCGCTACCTTTTTTGGACGGTTCACAATAGCACCAGCGATTAAATCTGCAGCTTGATTCGGTGAAAGTGCTGGCACGTATTTATATATTTTAGTTGGAGCGATCATCGGCGTTCTGACCAAAGGCATGTAGACCGAGGTGATAGCGATATTATGCGCATGGACTTCAGCTGATAGGCAACGGCTAAATGCATCCAATGCAGCTTTTGAAGCGACATATGCAGAGAAGCGTGTAGCATTGGCTAATACACCAATTGAACTAATATTAATAATATGTCCACGTTCACGGTCTATCATATGTGGAAGGACATTTAAAATGAGGCGAACAGCACCAAAATAGTTGAGTTGCATCGTACGTTCAAAATCATGAAAACGGTCGATGGACTCATGGACTGCACGGCGAATCGAACGACCTGCGTTATTAATTAGAATATCAATATGTGTGACGCTATTGAAGATTTGTTGCGTTACAGCATCGATTGAACTCATATCATTCAAATCACAAGGAAAAATGTCAGCTTTTCCCCCTTTTTGCTCAATCTCATATTTTACTTGTTGTAAAGTTTCCTCAGTTCGTGCCACCAATAATACATGCGCACCTGCCGCAGCCAATTGATGTGCAACAGTTAAACCGATACCACTGGACGCGCCTGTAATCAGAATATTTTTTCCATGGACACGTTTTTTAAAACGCTGTTCTAATTTTTTATTCACTTCATTCTCCCTGTAAATGCAATGAATTGTGGAACACGTATTTTTAAACGTGTCATACAAATTAGCATAGTGGAAAAATGAAAATAAACCATGGCATAAGTTTATGAATTTATTGTAAAAATTAGAGTAAATGCTCTAATTTTTTATTGTGGTAATACGAATAAAATAATTGAAAAAGACGATAGGGTAAATGAGGATAAAGCCCCAGTCATGAGGCTTTATTTCTAATGTATTACCAAGATTAAACTTGAGCGAGCGCTTGTTCTAGGTCGGCGATTAAATCGTCAGGATGTTCGATTCCAATAGATAAGCGAACCATATCCGTAGAAACGCCAGCAGCTTTTAACTCTTCTTCATTCAGTTGGCGATGCGTTGTAGTTGCTGGGTGACATGCTAAGCTTTTTGCATCACCGATATTCACCAATCGTGTGAATAATTGTAGGGCATCTATAAAGCGAGTTCCGCCTGCTAAGCCATCCTGTACACCAAATGAAAGAATTGCTGAAGGTTTGCCCTTAACGTATTTCTGAGCTAAAGCATGTTGCGGGTGATCAGGTAGTCCTGCGTAATTTACCCATTTTACTTTTGGATGAGCTTGTAAATATTGAGCAACTTTTAAAGCATTTTCAGTATGACGTTCCATACGTAAACTTAATGTTTCTAAACCTTGCAGGATTAAGAAAACATTTTGTGGGCTAATCGCTGCACCTGTGTTGCGTAATGGCACGACACGAGCACGTGCAATATAAGCTGCTTCACCAAGCGCTTCGACATAGTTCACGCCGTGATAGCTTGGATCGGGCGTATTTAACGCTTTAAAACGATCTGGATATTTACCCCAAGGGAATTTACCGCTGTCAACAATGATACCGCCGATCGAATTACCATGTCCGCCGATGTACTTGGTTAGAGAGTGAACAACAATATCTGCACCAAATTCAAAAGATTTTTGAAGCACTGGTGTAGCAACTGTATTGTCCACAATTACAGGAATGCCAAGTTCATGTGCAAGCTTAGAAATCGCTTCTAAATCAATAATATTGCCGAGTGGATTACCAATAGACTCAACGAAGACTAATTTAGTTTTTTCATCAACAAGTGCTCGCAAACTTTCTGGATTTTGATAATCGAAGAAGCGCACTTCGATCCCTTGTTTTGGTAGCGTATGTGCAAATAAATTATATGTACCACCATAAAGTGTAGATACAGAAGCGATATTGTCCCCAGCTTCAGCAATGGTTTGAATGGCATAGGTAATGGCTGCCATACCTGATGCAAGTGCTAATGCGCCGATCCCACCTTCGAGTGCTGCAATACGTTGTTCAAGCACAGCAGTCGTTGGGTTCATAATCCGTGTATAAATATTCCCAGAGACCTTTAAATCGAATAGGTCTGCGCCATGTTGCGTATTATCAAATGAGTAAGACGTCGTTTGATAAATGGGTACCGCAACTGCTTTAGTCGTTGGTTCAGGTGAGTATCCAGCATGGATGGCGAGGGTTTCGTCCTTATATGTCATTTTGAGATCTTCTTGTGGTTTAAAAATTGTTCAATGAGAATATAGCACCCTAATCATATTATAAAATTTATAAAATATTGAAAAAGTTATCTAAAATTCTCATATGTTGCTCATTTAAAAGCCATATTCTTGTGCACTTTGAATGGTAAGTTTGATGAAAAAATAAACTTGTAACATTCCTTGCAAGTTCGGGCGTATGGCTTATGTTTTTATCGTATTCATCGTATAATGCTCCCTAATTATTTGTCCGCGATTTGTATTTACAGCGGATTTTGTTTTTTTTATAGAGGAGTCCTACGTGGCCCAATATATTTACACGATGAACCGTGTGTCTAAGATGGTTCCGCCTAAGCGCGAAATCCTTAAAGACATCTCTTTATCATTTTTCCCGGGCGCTAAAATTGGTGTTCTTGGTTTAAACGGTGCAGGTAAATCTACCTTGCTTCGTATTATGGCTGGCGTAGATAAAGATTTCTCTGGTGAAGCTCGTGCACAACCAGGTATCAAGATCGGCTACCTTGAGCAAGAGCCGCCATTAGATGAAACAAAAGACGTTCGTGGCAACGTTGAAGATGGCGTTCGTGAAGCACTTGATGCATTAGCTCGTCTTGATGAAGTTTTCGCTGAATATGCAGCTGAAGATGCCGACTTTGATGCACTTGCAAAAGAGCAAGAAAAGCTTGAAGCAATTATTCAAACTTGGGATGCGCATAACTTAAATAACCAGCTTGAACAAGCAGCGGCAGCGTTAAACTTGCCAGCTTGGGATGCTGATGTCACTAAATTGTCAGGTGGTGAGCGCCGTCGTGTGGCACTTTGCCGTTTGCTCTTGTCTAAACCAGACATGTTGCTTCTTGACGAACCGACGAACCATTTGGATGCATCATCTGTTTCATGGTTGGAACGTTTCTTAAAAGATTTCCCTGGTACAATCGTTGCGATTACGCATGACCGTTATTTCTTGGATAACGTTGCTGAGTGGATTCTTGAGCTTGACCGTGGTATGGGTATCCCTTATCAAGGTAATTATTCTTCTTGGTTAGAGCAGAAAAATGCCCGCTTAGAGCAAGAACAGAAGCAAGAAGAATCTTTTGCTAAAGCATTGAAAAAAGAACTTGAATGGGTTCGTTCTAATGCAAAAGGTCAGCAAAAGAAAAATAAAGCACGTATGGAACGCTTTGAAGAGCTTAACTCTCGTGAATTCCAACAACGTAACGAAACGTCTGAAATCTACATTCCACCTGGTCCACGTCTAGGGAACAAGGTTGTGGAAGTTGAAGGTATCAGCAAATCGTTTGGTGATCGTACGCTTTACAAAGATTTATCTTTTGTTGTTCCACCTTGTGCGATCGTGGGTATCGTGGGTGAGAACGGTGCGGGTAAAACCACACTATTCCGTATGATGACAGGTGAATTACAACCTGATACAGGTACGGTAACGCTAGGTGAGTCAGTTAAAGTGGCTTACGTGGGTCAGATTCGTGACACCTTAGATAACAATAAAACGGTTTGGGAAGAAGTTTCTGGCGGTTTAGATATCTTACGTATTGGTGAATATGAAATCGCATCACGTGCATATATTGGTCGTTTTAACTTTAAAGGCCAAGATCAGCAGAAGCGTGTAGGTCAATTGTCAGGTGGTGAGCGTAACCGTTTACAACTTGCGAAAATTCTACAAATGGGCGCAAACGTTATCCTTCTCGATGAACCATCGAACGACTTGGATATCGAAACTTTACGTGCGCTTGAGGATGCAATTTTAGTATTCCCAGGTACTGTAATGGTCATCTCGCATGACCGTTGGTTCCTAGACCGTATTGCAACGCACATCTTGTCATTCGAAGGTGAAACACCAGAATTCTTCACAGGAAACTATGCTGAGTTCGAAGAATACCGTCGTAAACGCGATGGCGATGATCTAGTGGCCAAGCGCCAAAAATATCGCAAAATTGGTGGTTAATTCCATCTAATAAAAAAACCAGCCTTCAGGCTGGTTTTTTTATGAATTAATTTTATGAAAATGCTAAAAGACTATAAGCTTGAAGTAGAGTTCTTTTTGCATTTTCATTTCCAGCATTCGCTGATTGGTTCAGCCATTTTTCAGCAATTTGATAATTTCGATCCAAACCTAGTTCACCATTTAAGTAACTCAGACCTAATTGATATTGTGCTTCAGCATTCCCACGTAATGCATCACGTAGGTATAACCACATTTGATTTCGAGGGTTTAAGGATGTGGATGGCTCGAGATTGGATAAATTAGCCGTTCGAGTACGTTTTAGATCAAAGAATAGTGATTGAAATAGTTTTATTATCATTATGGTTCTCCTTGCTTATCCATGCAAAAATGAGATCTATTTCATTAAATTATGCTCTTTTGAAGGTTTTGTCTACTACTCATATATAAAATTTAAATTTATTTAATTTTAAGTCCTAAAAGCTCAAATGAGCTTTTAGGACTGATGAAAATAAACAATTAATTTTCCCATTCGTGATTACATTCACGGCATTTCCATTTCTTTTGAGATTGCATGAAGGCTTGCATCGAAATTTTGAAATCTGGTAAATCTTTCCAGAACATCACACCCGCTATCACTGCAATTAAAAATACGATCACAGTTGCAATTTGAAGTGTCTCGCCAGCACCATTACTAAAAATCATCAGTACAACGCTAATAATCACCAATAATAGGAGTAAAAATAGAGTGGGTACGAGGATGATTAAGCTTTTAGGAACATTTGGTCGTACAGCAGGTGCATTGGCACTTGCTAAAGGAAGAATTTTACGACTTTGACATTTAGGGCATTGGTACTGCATGAGCGCTCCGTATTTCTTTTGCTTAATTCTATAACATCGAAACTAAAATCAAAAATGTATAGATGAAAAAAAACCACTGATCGAGGTCAGTGGTTTTTTAGAATTTGGCGTCCCTACGGGGATTCGAACCCCGGTTACCGCCGTGAAAGGGCGATGTCCTAGGCCTCTAGACGATAGGGACTTATGAGGCAACACAGTTAATGCTATAAAAGCAATCTAGGTATCAAGCTAAGTGCTCAATCTGTGTGAGCGCTATATTAGGGATATAACACTCATGCGTCAATAAAAAATTTAATTAAGCTTCATCAACTGCATCATTTTTCGGCAATTTTAAGCTTTCATTCAATTTTTCCCATACTTTAAGCTCTTTTTTACTTGGACCGCCAACGATTTCGAGTGCATGACGCAGGCGAGCAAAAGTCAAATCAGGACCAATGGTCACCATGGTTTGCATCACTGGCGTTGAAGCAGTAGAACCCGCAATGGCAATAAAGAACGCAGGCATAAAGTCACGTAATTTAATTTCCATTTGTGCAGCTAAATCCATTAGCGTTTGGCTAACAGTGTCATTATTCCAAGTAAATAAGCTTTCTAAGCGCCAAATTGCAAATTGTAGGCTTTGACGAACTTGCTCTTCAGATAACTTTTTACTTTCGAATTGTGCTTTAGACAGTGTAGGGAAGTGATTAAAATAATGTGCTGACCAATTCACTGCTTCAGACAATAGGTTAATACGTGGTTGAATTGCCGCTGCAATTTCTTCTAACTTGGCACGATCTGCCTTCCACGCCAATAAAGTATCTAAAAGCTCAGCAGGGCTAAGTGCTTTGATCCATTGCCCGTTTAACCAATTGAGTTTTTCTACATCGAAAATTGGACCCCCAAGCGATACACGTTGGATGTCAAAATTCTCGATCATCTCAGCCAAATTGAACTTTTCGCGTTCATCTGGCATTGACCAACCCATACGACCCAAATAGTTTAATAATGCTTCTGGTAATACACCGATATCTTTGTAGTAATTGATTGAAGTTGGGTTTTTACGTTTAGATAGTTTTGATTTATCAGGGTTACGTAAAAGTGGCATGTGGCAAAGCACAGGCATTTCCCAACCAAAATATTGATAAAGCAATTGGTGTTTAGGAGCAGATGGAATCCATTCTTCACCACGAATCACGTGAGTGATTTCCATTAAATGGTCATCAACAACGTTTGCTAAGTGGTAAGTTGGTAGGCCATCGGTTTTCAGCAGAATTTGCATATCAACTTGTGCCCATGGGATTTCTACTTCACCACGCAGTAAGTCATTAAATTTACAAATCCCTTCTTCAGGTACTTTCATGCGAATAACATGCGGTTCGCCAGCCGCTAAACGTCTTTCAACTTCTTCTGGCGTATGTTTTAGACCACGACCATCATAACGAGGAGATTCACCACGTGCTTGTTGTTCTGCACGCATTTGATCTAATTCTTCAGCAGTGGCAAAACAATAGAATGCATGACCTTTTTCAACCAGTTCTAACGCATATTTTTTATAAATATCCATACGTTCAGATTGACGATATGGCGCATGAGGGCCACCCACATCTGGACCTTCTGACCAATTTAAACCTAACCAGCGCAATGAATCGAGAATCATTTTTTCTGATTCAGGTGTTGAACGGAGTTGGTCTGTATCTTCAATACGTAAAATAAATTCACCGCCATGCTGTTGAGCAAAGCATAGGTTAAATAATGCGATATAAGCAGTACCTACATGGGGGAAACCTGTAGGAGATGGTGCAATACGAGTACGAACTGTCATAGCCAGAAAAAGTTATCAAATAAAAATTGGTTTTATTATAGCAAAAAGCCCAGTGGCTTAATGATTAATTCATTAAATCGGACTGGGCTAAATTTGGCTCAATTGGGGAGATTGAGAAAAATGGTGCTTAAGATGTGTGCTGAGGAAATAAACTTTGTAAAAAACGCGAAAACTGTTGGTGTTGCGATGCTAGAAAGTTTTGCGTTGGAGCATTCTTAATAGAGGTGATCACTTTAATCTGATCCATCTCTGAAGAAGGTTTGTTCTCAGCACGTTCACGTTTTTGTTGAGTCAATGCGCGTTCGATAGGGGTTAAAGACTTTTCAGCAACACTAGAGTTTTGTAGTGATTTAGCAGGGTTTTGTAACGCTGCTGCATGTGTCTGGCTCATACCAAAAACACATAAAGTTAAGCTTAACGCTTGTAAATAGTACAAATTCATTTCAATTTTCCCCTATTTTGAATTTATTGTAAGAGTAATTAGGTTTACATTTTAAACATAAAATTCACAAAAGTACAAATGCATCACACTTTCTTACAATTTTTATTCAACAATCCTTAAGTTACTCAACCTGTAGCTGAAATAAATTTTGCCTCTTTTTATCAATAAAATATGGAGATTCGGTGGAGATATGATGTTATGCGGTAAATTTTAAAGAAAATTTAAGTGATAAAAATGCAATTCTTATGAAGAAAATATATATTAAATTTAGATATTTACAATGATTTAATTCGTCTATTGAATACATTGTGACTGAAGTAAATAAAAAATATAGTGCAATTCATAAATGTAATAAAAAAGAGATTTTAATGAATAAGCACTTTTTCAATAAATTATTGGGCACAATGAGTATTGGGGCATTGTTGTTCAGTATGACTGCACAGGCGAATACATCATTTTTAAATGTTTCTTATGATCCCACTCGCGAATTTTATCAAGAATATAACCAAAGTTTCGGTGAGTTTTGGAAAAAACGTACTGGTCAAGACGTGCAATTTAAGCAATCTCATGGTGGATCTGGGAAACAAGCACGTGCTGTAGCAACAGGATTACAAGCAGATGTTGTGACCTTGGCACTTGCAAATGATATTGAAGAAATTGTAAAAGCAGGTTATATCAATAAAAATTGGCAAAAAGAATTTCCCAATAATTCAGCACCCTATACATCTACCATTGTTTTTTTAGTAAAAAAGGGCAATCCAAAAAATATCAAAGACTGGAATGATTTAGTCAAACCAGGTGTTGAGATCATTACCCCGAACCCAAAAACAGGTGGTGCGCCACGATGGATTTATTTATCTGCATGGGGCTATGCACTTAAACAGCCTGCCGGAAATGATGCCAAAGCTCGTGAGTTAGTCAAACGATTATACAAAAATGTCAAAGTGTTAGATTCAGGAGCCCGTGGATCACTCACGACTTTTGCTGAACGTGGAATTGGTGATGTTTTACTGTCTTGGGAAAATGAAGCGCTCTTAGCGACGCAAGGTTTGGGGCAAGATAAATTTGAAATTATTTATCCATCCATTTCAATTCTAGCTGAGCCTTCTGTTGCCATCGTAGATAAAACCGTAGATAGAAATGGGAATCGTAATCTCGCAAAAGGATATCTTAACTATCTGTATTCACCTTTGGGGCAGGAATTAGCTGCTAAACATAATTTTCGACCACGTAATGAAAAAATCGCAGCTAAATACAGTACTAAATTTCCAAAGGTACAATTATTTACCATCGATAAAGTATTTGGTGGTTGGGCGAAAGCGCAGCAAACGCACTTTGTAAATGGCGCGATTTACGACCAAATTTCAGCAGAAAAATAATCTATTTTTAGAACTTATGTGAATGGATAGCGATATGCTATCCATTTTTAATTATAAGAAATCCATAAAATACTATATATTTGAATATAGACTGTATTTAAGATGATTTATGAATTAATTCATAATCTTGAAAGAAAAATGGTAGCAATATAACGTAAATCACATGTCCAAATTAAATTGATGAATATGATTTTATTTCATATATTTAGATTAATTATGTATATCTAGATTTTTTGACTATGAAAACTCAATTTAAAGCCTTGCTTACAGCGGGCTTACTCGCAACAGGTTTATCGTTCAGCGTATCTTCTCAAGCAGCACAACGTGATTTCCTGAATGTATCTTATGATGCGACTCGTGAATTTTATGATGAGTTTAATCAGTCATTTGGTCAATATTGGCAGTCAAGAACTGGAGTGAAAGTCAACTTTAAACAATCTCATGGTGGCTCAGGTAAACAAGCACGCTCTGTGGTTGATGGCTTGAAAGGCGACGTTGTCACTTTGGCTTTGGCAAATGATATTGAAGAGATCGTGAAATCGGGTCAAATCAATAAAGGATGGCAAAAAGAGTTCCCTTATAACTCTGCACCTTATACATCAACCATTGTTTTTATGGTGCGTAAAGGTAACCCTAAAAAAATTCAGGATTGGCAAGATCTTGTTAAGCCGGGTGTAGAAATCATCACACCAAACCCTAAAACAGGTGGACTACCACGCTGGGTATATTTATCAGCTTGGGGTTATGCACTCAAACAACCAGGTGGTAATGAAGCGAAAGCAAAAGACTTTGTTGGCAAGATGTACCATAACGTCAAAGTGATGGACTCTGCGGCGCGCGCTTCTATGACGACATTTGCTGAGCGTAAAATTGGCGATGTGTTGCTCACTTGGGAAAATGAAGCACTGGTCACTCAAAAAGCCTTGGGCAAAGATCAGTTTGATATTGTTTATCCATCTATTTCTATTTTGACAGAGCCTTCTGTTGCCATCGTTGATCGTACTGTAGATAAAAATGGCAATAAATGGTTGGCAACTGGCTATATCAACTATTTATATTCACCATTAGGTCAGGAGATGGCTGCTAAGCATTTCTATCGTCCGCGTAATGCTGAAGTGTTAGCAAAATACTCAAAACAATTTCCTAAGTTAAAAACATTCACCATTGATGAGGTTTTCGGTGGTTGGGCAAAAGCACAACAAGCACATTTTGTGAATGGTGCGATTTTTGATCAGATTTATAACAGTCGTCGTTAATATACTGAAGTAATTGAAAATTAATAAAAAAGCCTCCAAGTGAGGCTTTTTTATTTGAACATTCCAGTGAATGAAACGGTTTTGCCTATAGAAAGTAAAATTTACCTACAAAAAGTCGTTTGGAGCTTTATTAAAACAAGGTAATAATGTGCAGTTAAATTTTTAGATGTTCTGAAACGTTATTATGTCGCATATTTCTGTATTACTTCATGAAACTGTAGATGCTCTATTGGGTGGGCGTAATACAGGGATTTATGTAGATGGCACCTTTGGTCGAGGAGGTCATACTCGGCTTCTCTTGTCTAAATTAGATGAACATTCTCGTGTCTATGCATTTGATAAAGATCCGCAGGCTTTGGCTGTGGCTGCTCAGTTAGAACAAGAAGATCCAAGATTTACCATTATTCATGCAAGTTTTGCAGATATTAAAACAGCCTTAAATCAACGCGGTGTTGAAACTGTCGATGGTGTTATGGCAGATTTAGGTGTGTCATCACCACAACTTGATCAGGCCGAACGTGGTTTCAGCTTTATGAAAGACGGTCCACTGGATATGCGAATGGACAACTCTCAAGGCTTAACTGCAGCGCAATGGTTGGTTGAAGTTGATGAAGAGCATTTAGCGAATATTATTTTTCAGTATGGTGAAGAACGATATAGCCGCCGCATTGCGAAAGCGATTAAAGCAGCAGGTTATATTGAGACTACAGGTCAATTGGCTGAAATTGTAAAAGTTGCCCATCCGAAATGGGAAAAAAATAAGCATGCTGCGACACGTACATTCCAAGCAATTCGAATTGAAATCAATAAAGAATTAGAAGATGTGCATGCTTTTTTACCTGAAGCACTGGATATGCTTCATAATGGAGGTCGATTAGCGGTCATCAGTTTCCATTCCTTAGAAGATCGAATTATTAAACAATTTATTCAAAAAGAGTCGACTTTAGCTGAGGATGATGGTTGGGGCTTACCTCAGAAACCTAAAGAAACTCGTCGTTTGAAAAAAATTGATCGCGTACGTGCAAGTGAAGAAGAAGTGAAACAAAATCCGCGTTCTAGAAGTGCTTGGTTGCGAGTTGCAGAGCGAATAAATTTTAAAGGCGAATAATGAAAAAGGAAAAAGACGTAGAACAACAGGAACTGGTAGCAACGACCTTGGTGCGTAAAAAAATACTGATCTATAGCGTTTTAACCGCTATGGTCATGGTGAGCGCATTTATGGTGGTCTATCAGGTCTATTCTTATCGTCAAGATTTTCGTGAATTCAATACGCATATGCGTGAGCTTGAAGACATAAATGCTGAATGGGGTCGTCTACTTATTGAGCAACAGACATTTGGAGCGACTGCACAAATTGGGACACGTGCAGTGACACAATTACGTATGTATTCACCACCAACATCACAGACTGTGGTGATTTCACTTCCTGCTGAAACCGCGAAAAATCAATAGGCACGCTGAATGGTTGATAAAAGCAAAACAAAACAAACACGTAAAAAACAGCAGCCCATTACACAGAAAAGAACCGTTGCTGTAGATATGTGGCGTTTCTATTTAATGTGGGGCTTAGTCCTGACATTTTTTGTAGTATTGGTTGCACGTGCCTTTTATGTTCAAATTGTGAACAAAGACTTTTTGCAAAATAAAGCCAATGCCAAAATTTTACGTACTGAAAAATTAAGCGCGATGCGAGGGGTTATTAGCGACCGTAATGGCGTTCCCTTGGCTATTAGTACACCAATTATGAAGGTGGTGATTGATCCTCAACATTATTTTGAAACTAAAGCAACTTTTGATGAAATCACTGAAGAGTTAAAAAAGAATCCAACCAGCCGTAAATTAAAAAATCAGTTACCACAGGAAAACCTGAATTTAGATGAGCTAGCAGATGCAGTTGGGTTGGATCGAGCTGACCTCAAAAAGCGTGTTCAAGATCGAGCTCGTTCACGTTATTTAGTATTGAAAAAAGAAGTACCACCTGCTCAAGCGGCTCTGTTAGCACAACGTAATTTTGCTGGCGTATATTCTGAAAAATCATATAAACGTTATTACCCACAACCACAACCCAACTCTCAAATCATTGGTTTAACCAATACCGAGGGAACAGGGATTGAAGGTTTGGAGATGCAGCTGAATAAGCGGCTTGCAGGGGTCAATGGCGAACAGAAAATTGTACGTGATAAGCATGGTAACCGTGTTCAAGTTCCAGAAGTTATTAAAGAAGTTGAAGCTGGGGAAAATATTACACTGAGTATTGATTCTCGATTGCAATACATTATGTATCGAGAGCTTACCGCGGTAGGCGTGGCAAATAATGCACGTTCTGCTACAGCAATTGCGGTCGATGTCAAAACCGGTGAAATTCTAGCGATGACCAGTTGGCCGTCGTATAACCCGAATGATAAAAAAAGTTTATCCAATAAAGATGCAATGCGAAATCGCGGTGCAGTTGATTCGTTTGAACCAGGTTCGACGATGAAACCATTAACGGTGGCGATGGCGCTTGAAAGTGGTAAGTACACTGCAAACTCAGTCGTTAATACCACGCCAGGGTCGATGCGTGTCGGTAATCATACGATTCGTGATACACATAATTATGGAGCGCTTACTTTAGGTGGCATTATTCAAAAATCCTCCAACGTAGGTGTAGCGAAAATTGCCTTATCTTTGCCTTATCCGACTTTACCAACGTTCTATAAGCGTCTTGGTTTTGGACAGCGTTCGGCTGTCAAATTCCCTGGTGAAAGTCCAGGTCTGATCTTACCGCCAAGTAAATGGAATATTTCAGAAGTTGCAACCATGTCCTATGGATATGGTCTTAATGCCACGGTACTACAATTGGCAGACGCTTATGCCATGTTGGCAAACAAAGGGAAGAAAGTTCCTTTAAGTTTGTACAAGTTGGATGAAGCTCCTCAAGGTGAACAAATGATTGATCCTAAAATTGCGGATCAAGTCTTGTTAATGATGGAGACAGCAACATTACCAGGCGGTACAGCGACTCGTGCTCAAATACCAGGTTATCGCGTTGCAGGTAAAACGGGTACAGCACACAAATTACGTGCTGACCGTAAAGGTTATTCGACCAATGAATATCGAGCTTTATTTGCAGGTGTTGCACCTGTAAGTGATCCACGTTTGGCGATGGTCGTCGTGGTCGAAAATCCAAAAGGCACATATTACGGTGGTACTGTATCAGCACCTGTTTTCGCAAAAGTAATGCAGGAGTCGCTGAGACTGTTAAACGTACCATTGGATAAACCCTTAGATACTCCAAAATCCATTCCATAGGTGATGAATGTCGATTACATTTCAACAAATCTACGCTGTAGATCATCCAGCAGAATGGATGCAACAAGCATTTAATGGCTTCCAATTAGATAGTCGTAAAGTTGAAGCGGGACAAGTGTTTATTGCTTTGACCAGTCTTTCTCAACCTGAAAAAACTGCAGAATATGCACAGAAGGCTTTGGATCTTGGTGCTTTGGCTATTATTTCAGAACAAGATCTAGGTTTAACGCCAAGTTTGATCGTTCCGAATGTGCGTATGCTTATGGGACAATGGCAGAAAGATTATTTGCAACAGACACAGCCAGTAAATCCACTTCGAGTATTGGCTGTCACGGGAACCAATGGTAAAACGACCATTTCAAGGCTTGTTGCAGAGCTACTGATGTTAAGTAAGTACCCATGTGCTGTGATGGGAACGACAGGGAATGGGATTTTACCTCACCTTGAAGCATCTACACATACCACGTTAGATGCATTGCATATGCAAAATCAATTGCATGCTTATGCTCAGCAGGGGGCTAAGTTTGCTGCTATTGAAGCCAGCTCCCATGGTCTTGAACAGGGGCGTCTCAATGGAACGCCAATTGAAGTTGCAGCTTACAGTAATTTAAGTCGCGATCATTTGGATTATCACAAGACTTTAGAGGCCTATGCTGAGGCAAAATCACGCTTATTTCAGTTTGAGAGTCTTAAAGTTGCAATTATCAATATCGATGATGCTTACGCAAATATCATGCTCAAAGCGGCGGAGCAAAATCCAGCAAAACCTAAAATTTTAACTTATTCCACCACTCAGCCCGCGGATTACCGTGTTGAAGAGATTCAATATAGTTTAGATGGTGTTCATTTTAAATTGGTGACCAAGTCCCAAAGCTATTTAGTGCATAGTCCGTTATTGGGTCATTTTAATATTGAAAATGTAGTTGCGAGCTTAATCTCTGTTGAACAGGCGGGTTTAGATTTATCTCAGTTAGTCGCTTTAGTTCCTCAGCTAAAAGGCGCGCCAGGGCGTATGCAAGTGTTGCGTGATCAAGATCGTTTGTTTGTCGTGGATTATGCCCACACTCCTGATGCATTAATTCAGGTTCTTCAAACATTAAAACGTCATGTTTCACAACAATTATGGGCCGTGTTTGGGTGTGGTGGTGATCGTGATCGCGGTAAACGACCTTTAATGACACAGGCTGCTCTAGATCATGCAGATGTTGTATTGCTCACCTCAGATAATCCACGTACTGAAAACCCAGAACAAATTTTTGCTGACATGAAGGCTGGAATTGAATTTTTGGACAGAGAGGTTCATGAAATTCATGATCGTCGTGAAGCGATTAAGTTTGTAGTGAAAACAGCAAAAGCAGGTGACATTGTTGTGATTGCAGGCAAAGGCCACGAAAATTATCAAGAGATTGATGGTGTTCGTCATTGGTTTGATGATGTGGTAGAAGTCCAAGCAGCCATTAAGGGTCAGCATGCGACTAAGCCAGCATCTTATCCAGCAGACTAAGGAATCATTATGCACACATCTACTACAAGTACTGCGACACTTGTCCCATGGACTTTGTCTGATCTTGTTGCTGCTACTCAAGGGTATTGGTTGAATGATAAAAAACCGACTGGAGAAGTAAAGCGTATTTTGACAGACTCACGTCATGCGGAGTCGGGGGATGCTTTTTTAGCCCTGAAAGGTGAGCGTTTTGATGCGCATGAGTTTGTTCAACAAGTGGCTGAAAGAGGCTGTCAGATTGCGATTGTTGAGCGGCCTTTAGACATTGATATTTGTCAGTTGGTGGTAACAGATACGAGATTAGCATTAGGTATGCTTGGTGCATTTCGTCGCGCTCAACATGCGCAATTAAAAGTTATCGCACTGACTGGTAGTAGCGGCAAAACCACGACTAAAGAAATGCTTGGTAGTATTCTTGCTCGCAAAGCACCGACATTGATCACGCGAGGTAATCTCAATAATGATCTGGGTGTGCCTATGATGCTATTAGAGCTTCGACCAGATCATGAATATGCAGTGATGGAGCTTGGAGCAAGTCATCAAGGAGAAATTGACTATACCTCGAAGCTCGTTCAACCTCATGTTGCGGGTATTATTAATATTGGTACGGCTCATCTTGGTGAATTCGGTGGGCGTGACGGAATTTGTAAAGCTAAATCTGAAATCTATGGTCATGTTTCAGAAACTTCGATCGTGCCAGCAGCTGATGATTATATAGACCAGATCCGTCAAAGTGTAAAAACAACAAAAACCTTAAGTTTTGGAGAAGGTGGCGATGTCTATGCTTCAGATATTCAGCTGAATCCACAGAGTGCTCAATTTAAATTACATACGCCTGTAGGTGTCCAACCCGTGGATTTACCTTTTGCTGGTGAGCATAATGTTCAAAATGCTTTGGCTGCTGCTGCTTTTGCATTGTCATTAAATATCAGCTTGGATGATATTGTCACGGGTTTAGAACAAGCTGTGGGTGCAAAGGGACGTTTGAATTTTATTCAAAAAAATGATTTTTTATTTATCGATGATACATACAATGCCAATCCCACTTCGATGCGTGCAGCGGGTGAAGTGCTTGCACAGCAAGAAGGTATTCGTGTCATGGTGATTGGGGATATTGGTGAGTTAGGTCCGACTGCTGCTCAACAACATTATTTACTCGGGCGAGATTTGGTTTCGATTCGCGGACTCAACTTTGTCGTTGCTGTTGGTGAGTTTGCACCAGCAACACAGGAAGGCGCACGTAGTACTCAGTACGGGAAAAAGTTACAAGCTTTCCTCAATCAAGAGCAAGCTCTACCATTTTTAATTAGTCTAATCGAAACACATCAACCGCAAAAAATGAGTTTCTTATTCAAAGGTTCTCGTTATACCCATATGGAAACGTTGATGGCAGATTTGATGGAGAAACTCTAAATGCTGTTATGGTTATTTGAACAACTTTCCGGCTATCACAGCTCGTTCCAAGTGGTTCGTTATTTAACATTACGTGCGCTGCTCAGTGTCTTGACAGCACTCACGATAGGCCTAGTTCTTGGTCCTGTTATGATCCGTAAGTTACAAGCTTTAAAATATGGCCAAGCGGTAAGTTCTTTCGCTCCGGAAAACCATGCCAAAAAAATGGGAACACCAACCATGGGTGGTCTCCTTATTTTGCTTTCTATTGGGATTTCAACTTTACTTTGGGCAGATCTTTCAAACCCTTATGTTTGGATTGTGCTTGGCGTGATGGTGATATTTGGCGCCGTAGGTTGGGCGGATGACTGGATTAAAATCCGTTATAAAGACAATGCAGGTTTGCCAGCGCGTAAGAAGTTTTTTTGGACATCTGTCGCTTCTTTGGGTGCAGGGATATCACTCTACGTAATTGCGACTCAGCAAACTAATCCTGTACACACTGCGAATATGTTGGATTTGCTGATCCCTTTCTTTAAAGATCTTACAATTCCTTTATCGGTAATACCTTTAGGGATCGGTTTTATCATATTCACTTATTTAGTGATTAACGGTGCGTCGAATGCTGTTAACCTGACTGACGGTTTAGATGGTCTTGCAATTATGCCAATTGTATTGGTTGCGGCGGGCCTAGGGGTGTTTGCTTATTTGGCGGGTGATGTTCGTTTTGCAAATTATTTACATATTCCCTATGTGAAATATTCATCTGAACTCGTTGTTATTTGTGCTGCAATGATAGGTGCAGGTTTAGCATTCCTTTGGTATAACGCGCATCCTGCACAAGTATTTATGGGTGATGTTGGTGCCTTGTCGCTTGGAGCGATGCTGGGAACTATTGCGGTGATGGTACGTCAGGAAATTGTATTTGCAATTATGGCGGGTGTATTTGTAGTCGAAGCAGTCTCTGTATTCTTACAAATCGGTTCGCTTCGTATGCGAAATAAACGTGTTTTCCTTATGGCGCCGTTACATCATCACTATGAAAAGAAAGGATGGCGTGAAACACAGGTGGTCATCCGTTTCTGGATTATCACAATTATGCTAGTAGTTTTAGGTCTAATGACCTTAAAATTGCGCTAAGCAAGAATCAAATGAGATCAAGTCGGCTTATGCCGACTTTTTTTCATCGCTAAAATTTTTTGGAGAAAATGATGAATCTGTTGATGTGTCCTGTTTGTCGCGAGGCATTGGCGCTTGAGGGGAAAACATGGCGCTGCAAGAGTAATCATAGTTACGATATTGCAAAGCAAGGTTATGTGAATTTGCATGTCGTACAGCATAAACATAGTAAAAATCCAGGGGATACCCCTGAGTCTGTTCAAGCTAGACGGTCGTTTTTATCAGCGGGATTTTATGCGCCATTACAGCAAGCTGTCGTTGCTAAAATCCGAGAATTACGTATAGAAAATCTTTTAGATATTGGTTGCGGTGAAGGATATTACACCAATGCAATGGAAGCTGAAGCGATACAAGTTGTGGGGGTGGATATTGCTAAAACTGCAGTTCAGGTAGCAGCAAAATTAAATCAAAATGTCACTTGGGTTGTGGGTACGGGGGCTGTGTTGCCTGTTTTAAGCGAGACCATCGATTTATGTACCAGTTTATTTAGTCCTATTCCCGAGGCGGAAATATTACGTGTATTAAAATCATCGGGGTATTTAATGGTTGTTACCCCAGGTCCACAACATTTATATAAAATGCGAGAAGCACTATTTGAAGAAGTTAAGGCACATGAGCCACATAAATTTGTAGCACAGTTGAGCGAGCACTTTGAGTTAATTGATGAAAGCTTAATTCAGGCACCATTGGTGTTGAACCAAAATGACCTAAAGTGTCTTATCGCAATGACGCCATATGCTTATAAGGCCAAACCTGAACGGCGTGAGCAATTAGAGCAAGTTGAAAAATTTGAACTGAGTGCAGAGTTTCAGATCTATATTTTAAAAAAGAAAAGTTAAAAGAAGCCCTCTTTTAGAGGGCTTTATTTTGGTTATTGAACTTGATTAATCAAATTTTCGATTGAATCTCGTTTAACTTGTGGTGTTGAATTCATATCCGGTGGTGTCGACGACGTCGGTGTTAACGGTTGATCGTTATCTGGTAGATCATCAAAATCGCGATCATTCGTTGGTGCTACCACTGGAGCAGGGCGATAAATTGGACGAGCTAAAGGTGGAGTTTTATCTTTTTGCTCATGGTTTAATGTATGTACACGACCACGTTGTTCTCGAGTTAAAGGAGCTTTTGCATTTTTATCTAAACTTACCCAAGCATATGGTGTATTGGCAAGCGACTTCTCCATAAAGTCACTCCAAATTGGAAGAGCAGCGATACCCCCATATTCACGACGACCTAGCGTAGTCGGTTGGTCGAAACCTACCCATGAAACTGCGACTAGATTGCCGTTAAAGCCAGCGAACCAAGCATCTTTTGCATCATTGGTTGTTCCTGTTTTACCTCCTAAATCACCACGACCAATTTTTAATGCTGCGCGACCAGTACCATGCTGAATTACGTCTCGTAAAATATTCGCCATATCAAATGCTGAACTGGATTTTAAAATTCGATGTGCTTGACGATATTGGCTACGCTCTTCATCGGTTAAAGTGGGTTGCTTATCCTCTAAAGACTGATTGGTAACTTCAATAATTTCGTCGTCTGGTGTTGTTGCTTCAGCAGAGGTTGTATCTTGCTTCTGAGATTTAATACATGAAATACATGCGTATTCAGGATTGGCTTGATAAATCACTTTGCCGTAAGCATCCTCAATACGGCTAATGAAGTGAGGTTGCACGCGGAAACCGCCATTGGCAATTGCGGCATAGCCTGTTGCCATTTGCACAGGGAGTACTTGAGGTGTTCCTAATGCAATCGTGTAGTTACGTGGAATCTGATCATCCTGCAAACCAAAATCCATAAACAATTGGCGAGTACGTTCTAGACCGACTGTTTGTAAAAGGCGAACAGAGACAGTATTACGTGACAAATATAAAGCGCGACGTAATGGAATCATCCCCAAATAGCGCCCATCAGAATTGCGTGGTGACCATTTACCAATGGTAATGGGATTATCACTAACCATGGTATGCGGCGTCATACCTCGTTCAAGTGCAAGCGAGTAGACAAATGGTTTGATAATAGAGCCAGGTTGACGCCAACCTTGCAGTGCACGGTTAAATTTCGATTGATAAAAATTATATCCACCAACGATCGCGACAATTGAGCCATCATTTGGGTTAAGTGCAATTAACTGACCTTGTACACGAGGCACCTGTACCAAGGACCACATACTGCGATTTTGATTTGGACGTAGACGAACAATATCTTTGACTTTTACAATTTGTGAAGCATTGCTAGGTGCACCACCCACACTATTGGCATTGCGATAGCGTCTCGCCCAAGACATGCCAGACCAAGGAACAGTGACTGATGAACCATCTTGTAAAGTTGCTTCAAAAGAATTGCTTAAAACTTTAGTGACTTCAGCAGGGTAGGTGTTTGCAAATGGTACAAAGTCTTTTAAGGGTTTGTCATGGGCTTCTGGGCCACGCCATCCATGACGACGGTCATAACTTTCTAAACCAACACGAACTGCTTCTTCGGCAAAGGCTTGACGATTGTAATCAATAGTGGTGTAAACCTTATATCCTGAATCGATCGCGAGATCGCCAAATTTTTTGACGAGTTCAGAACGAACCATTTCACCGACATAAGGGAATTTATTGTTAATACCGCGATCAGGCATGTCCAAAGCGATAGGCTCTGATACAGCATCTTCATATTCAATTTGACTGATATAACCCAATTGAAGCATACGACCTAAAATCCAATTGCGACGTTCTAACGCACGTTCAGGATTGGCCACAGGATTATACTTAGAGGGTGCTTTAGGTAATCCTGCAATCATTGCCATTTGGGCAATTGAAAGATCGTTTAAATTCTTGTTGTAATAAATTTTTGCTGCTGCAGCTATGCCATAAGCATTTTTACCGAGGAAAATTTTATTGACGTAGAGTGTAAGAATCTCTTCTTTAGATAATTTTTGTTCAATTTTACGTGCTAAGAAAATTTCGGTGAGTTTGCGCTTGAGAGTTCGTTCTGGTGTTAAATAATAGTTTTTAGCCACCTGCATGGTAATTGTAGAACCACCAGTTTGAATGTCAGAACCCGTGATCGATTCACTGACTGCACGTCCTAAACTTTTAAAACTAATACCGCTATGCTCAAAAAAAGAAGAGTCTTCTGCAGCTAAAAAAGCATGAATAAAATCTTGTGGGATTTGCTCATAATCAACTGGAACAGAAAGTTTGCCACCATATTCTGCGATTAATTGGTTATCTGCTGTATAAACTTGCAGCGGTTTTAATAATGGAGCCTTCTTAAAAGCAGTCATCTCTGGCAAAGATGGTGCAATATAGAGATACATTCCATAAAAGCCCATTGGAATTGTGACTAAGATAATGATAATCAGCAAAAAAAAAGGGTGAATCTGTCCACAACAAGATAGCTTTTTCATAACAAGTAAGTTTTAATAGGTGCTAAAGGCAAACTAATAGAAGGTCAGTATAGCTTCTCATTTAACAGAATGTTAGTTGAGTTATTATATCCGCAAAAAAATTAGACCAAGTGTAGTTAGTTTGTATTGTGCTGTTGTTGGGGACAAAAAAATAATAGGAATTGCATTGTGCTTAGACTATATCGTAAGCCAAATAAGGGGTTAGTGGGGGTAGATGTTAGTTCGACCTCTGTTAAGCTATTAGAGCTATCAGTTAAAAACGGTCGCTATTGGGTTGAAAGTTACGGGTTAAGTCCATTGGTTGATGGGAGTGTTGTTGAAAAAAACATCCTCAATCAGGATAACGTGGCTGATGCTTTAGAGCGCGCGATTAATATTGCAAATCCGCAATCGACGAATGCTGCTTTTGCGGTACCTACATCTATGGTGATTCACAAGGTCATCGAGATGGATGCCGACATGAGCGATGATGAGCGTGAAGTTCAGATTCGTATGGATGCTGAGCAATATATCCCATTCCCACTTGACGAAGTCAGTTTAGACTTTGAAGTGCTTCCTGAGCGATTAAACAATCCAAACAGAGTGAACGTTCTACTCGTTGCGACACGTACTGAAAACGTGGACTCTCGTATTGAAGTATTGGATTTGGTCGGCCTTACCCCAAAAGTTGCCGATGTTGAAAGCTATGCACTGGAACGTAGTTTTGAAGTCTTTGCAGATACATTGCCGATTGGTGCAAATCTTGTTGGCGTTCTTGATATTGGTCATACCATGACGACTTTATCAGTCATGCAAAATGGCAAAATTATTTACACGCGCGAACAAGTGTTTGGCGGTAAGCAATTGACTCAAGATGTGCAAAATCGTTATGGCTTATCTTATGATGAAGCTGGGCGTGCTAAAAAAGACAACACCTTACCAGATGACTTTGAAACAGAAGTTTTAATGCCATTCCTTGATGCAGTGATTCAACAAGCAGCGCGTTCATTACAGTTCTTTTTCTCTTCTTCTCAATTTAACGAGATTGATCATATTTTATTGGCGGGTGGTAATGCCAATATCCCAGGTCTTGCAAAAATGATGCAACAAAAATTGGGATATCGTGTCACTATTGCTAATCCATTTTTACAAATGGGCTTTTCTCCTCAAATCGACCTGAAAAAAATAGAAAATGATGCACCATCATTATTGGTGGCGTGTGGCTTGGCATTGAGGAGTTTTGATTAATGGCTAAAATTAATTTACTCCCTTGGCGCGAAGAGCTAAGAGAACAGCGAAAAAAGCAATTTGTTTATATCTGTATCGCAGTGGTATTACTTGCGATTTTATCGGTTTTAGCAGCTTGGTTCTTCTTGAATCATAAATTGCAAGACCAAGAACAAGCAAACCAACTTATTGTAAGCACCAATCAAAGTTTAGACGTTCAATTAAAATCCTTGGAAGGATTGCAAGAACGTCGAAATGCAGTGATTGAGCGGATGAAACTGATTCAAGGTCTTGAAGGTCAACGACCTGTTACTGTGCGTTTAGTAGATGAATTGGTACGTGTTGTTCCTGAAACGGTGTATCTGACGAAATTTACCCGTACTGGTAATAAATTTACCATCGAAGGTAAAGCAGAAAGTCCGAATGCGGTAGCAGAGTTATTACGTGGTTTAGAAGCTTCCCAGTGGTACCGAAATGCATTTATGAATTCATTCTTGGCTGCGCCAGAAGTGAAGGAAAAAGCACCAAGTTCGGTAATCCCTCGAGTTGAAGAGTCATACGGTACATTTATCGTGACTGTCGACTTGGGTGCAATTGCTCAACCGACATCAGAGATGGACGCGAATAATGTGGGAGGTGCACCATGAGTCGTAATGATTTAAATGACTTTGATTCAGATGTCACTGCACCAAAAAAGAAGTCCATGACTGTTGAAAAGTTCTTTCAGCAATTTAATACTTTGGACTCCAATAACTACGGTAGTTGGCCACTGTCTGTAAAAATGACCTGTTGGATTTTTATTTTCCTATTTGTTTGTGCTATTGGTTACTTTTTGGTGATTAAACCAAAACTTGAATCCATTGATCTTGCTAAAGCACAAGAGGCAAATTTACTGACAGAGTTTAAAGAAAAGGATTCTAAGCTCCGTAA
The DNA here is from genome assembly GCF_056779975.1 of Acinetobacter sp. ANC_7511. NCBI lineage: Bacteria > Pseudomonadati > Pseudomonadota > Gammaproteobacteria > Moraxellales > Moraxellaceae > Acinetobacter > Acinetobacter sp. ANC_7511. The sequence continues at coordinate 62,586 of NZ_JBWYIY010000005.1, read as the reverse complement.
TTTGCAGCAATACCAAGCACAGTTGCAACAAATGGAAATGAATTTCAATGAGCAATTACAACAATTGCCAAAAGAAACAGAAATTCCAAGTTTAGTTGAGGACATCAACTTAACAGGTGTGAATTCAGGGCTCAAATTTAAAAATATCCGTCTCGAAAATGAAGTGGCTCAAGAATTCTTTATTGAGCAGCCAATTTCGATAGAAACGACAGGTGATTATCATTCATTTGGGCGTTTTGTGAGTGGAATTGCGTCTTTACCGCGTATCGTGACCTTACATGATTTTGTGATTACAGCGACGCCAAGTACAGATAAAAAATCTGATATTCCACTGATCAATTATTCATTAAAAGCCAAAACATATCGTTATGTTGCATCGACTGAAGATACGGTAGGTTCAGCGGTTGTTCCACCAGCTGATATGCCAGCAGGAGGACAATAATGAAATCATTTAAGCTTTTGTGCGGATTAATTATTGCAACGACTTTGGTGGGATGTGATTCGCGTATTGATGCGGTCAATCAAGAAATGGCGAATATTCGTAGCCAGCCGCCTTTACCCATAGAACCGGCACCTGTATTTAATCCAGTTCCAAATTTTCTTTACTCGGCACATCAACTTCGAAGTCCATTCTTGCCAAACTCATTGGCAACAGAGCTAAGAATCATGTCGGGTAAACGTGTTTATCCTAATTTTAATCGTCAACCACAGCCTTTAGAAAGCTATGCATTGGAAACGTTAAACTTCAAAGGAAGTTTAAAACGTAACAATGGCCAGATTCTCGCTTTGATTCAAACCCCTGATGGTGAGATTGAGCGTGTGCAACGTGGTAATTACATGGGGATGAACCAAGGGCGCATCGTGAAGATAACGCCGACTCAAATCGATCTGATTGAAATTGTTTCAGATGGTCGAGATGGTTATATCGAAAGACCAAGAAGCTTAGTGTTGCTTGGGCCTGTTGGTTAAGACGAGTTAAGGAATAACAATGAAAAAGAGTATGCAAAATTTTTGGGGTGGGGATCGACAGTATATGAACCGTTTTCTTCGTCAATTCGCTATGACCACTGTTTCTATAGCTGTTATGCAGGCAGCGGCGGCTAAAACTACGATGACCAATATTGTGCCTTTGCAGGTGCCAGGTCAAGGAACAGAAATCCGTGTCATGTTTAACGGATTACCTCCACAGCCACAGTCATATCAATTGGAAAATCCATCTCGATTGGTTTTGGATTTTATGCAGGCAGGTCAAACACTGGCCAATACTAAAATACCTGTGTCGACCACTGAAGCAAACTCAGTTGAAGTCATTTCTAATGATCAGCGTTCACGGTTAACTGTCAATTTAACGCAGAAAGGTAGCTACACGACACGTGTTGAAGGCAATACCTTTATTTTAAAAATAAATAACCCGAACTCTGCGAAAGTGGCAACACCAGCGGCGCCAGTGGTTACACAAGCCAAAGCAGTAGAACCAGCGACTAAACCAAGTGTTTTAAAGCCAGTCATACGTCCTAATCTGACGAATAACATTACACCTGTTGCGGCTACAGCTGTGGCAGAGACACCAGTAACGCCAACACCTGTGTTTCCTGTTGCAGCACAGCAGGTATTGAAACCAACTGCACCAACGCCTACGGTTTTAAGACCTGCCGCTCCACCTGCACCAGTGGTTCGTCAGCAAGTTGCAGCACCTGTACCACCTCCAGTAGCTCCTGTTTATCAGCAGCCTGTTGCGTATACACCGCCAGCACCTGTCGCTTATCAAGCAGTAGAACAAGGACTACAAGATATTGGTTTTGAGCGCGGTAGTGCAGGTGAGGGACAAGTTGTACTGAATTTAAAAACAGCAGATACACCAGTGGATGTACAACAGCAAGGTAGCAAAGTTGTGGTGCGTTTCCTTGGTAACAAAATTCCATCGCATTTGGTGCGCCGTTTAAACGTTAATGATTTTGCGACGCCTGTCTCTACAGTAGACGCTTATAATGATAAGTCAAATGGTGTAATTTCCATTCAGTCGAGTGGTAGCTTTGAATATATGGCTTATCAAACAGATGGTAAGTTAACGATCAGTCTAAAACGCCCAGAAGAGAAAAAAGGCTTAAGCAGCCAAAATCGTACACCGAAATATACAGGTAATAAGATTTCTCTCGACTTCCAAGACATTGAAGTGCGCCGCGTATTACAATTGTTGGCTGATTTTACCGGCATTAATATGGTGACTTCGGATTCAGTTCAGGGGAATATTACATTACGCTTAAAAGATGTGCCTTGGGATCAAGCGCTTGATATTGTAATGAAAACCAAGAACTTGGATAAGCGTCGCAACGGAAACGTGATTTGGATTGCACCTGTTCCAGAATTGATTAAAGCTGAAGAAGAAGAGGCGAAAGCCATTGCACAAAGTGTGAAATTGGCACCATTACAAACCGAATATATTCAATTGAGCTATGCCAAAGTTGAAGATATTGAAAAGTTGATTACTGAAGGTCGTAACAGCCGTTCATCTAATGGTAATAATACAAACTCAACAACTGACCCATTGGGGGACAGTGTCGGGTCATTATTAAGTCCACGTGGTACAGTTTCAATTGATCCACGCACCAATACATTGATCATTAATGATACAGTTCAAAAAATTGATCAAATACGCAAGATGATTGATTTACTGGATGTTTCTGTAAAACAAGTCATGATCGAAGCTCGTATTGTACGCGCGACAACAGATTTCACCAAAGAAATGGGTGTGAAATGGGGTGTAGTATCGAAAGGTGTTGCAACCAATAATGATCTTTTGGTTGGTGGTAGTGATCAAACGCTGTGGGATTTAAAATCACCAAGTGAGGATGGTCGTTATAATATTCAACGTCCTGATAACTTAAATGTGGATTTAGGTGTGGCTGGGGCTGCAGGTAAAATTGCATTTGGTTTAATCAATATGTCTGATTTTATGCTGGATCTTGAGTTGTCGGCACTACAAGCTGATGGCTACGGTGAAGTTATTTCTACACCAAAAGTTCTCACTGCTGATAAGCAACAAGCGAAAGTTGCTTCGGGTCAAGAAATCCCTTACCAAACCACTGAAACTGCAGGTGGTGCTGCAACGGCGACGACTTCCTTTAAAGAAGCATTGTTAAGCTTAGAGGTAACACCAAGTATTACGCCTGATGGTAAAATTCAAATGAAATTGAACATTACCAGTGATTCACCAGCAGGTTATGCACAGAATGGGGAAATCATTTTGAATAAAAATCAAATTGATACCAATGTGCTTGTGAACAACGGTGAAACTGTGGTGCTAGGTGGTATTTTCGAGCAAGAAACGATTTTTAACCAAACCAAGGTGCCTTTCTTTGGTGATATTCCTGCTGTTGGTCGTCTATTCCGTAAAGACAGTAAAACAGAGAATAAGCGTGAGTTATTAATCTTTGTGACACCAAGAATTGTTAATGACAGGCAAACTAGAAACAATTAATATAGTTTCAATGAAAGCAATTCAATAGGTGACTCCTTGCCAAGCAAAGAGTTTGAAACCCTACCGAATATTTATTTGGTAGGGCCCATGGGAGCTGGTAAAACAACCGTTGGTCGACATCTTGCAGATTTACTTCATCGAGAGTTTCTTGATAGTGATCATGAGATAGAAAGAAAAACTGGGGCGACCATCCCATGGATTTTTGAGAAAGAGGGTGAACAGGGATTCAGACATCGTGAATCACTGGTAATTGATGATTTAACATCAAAACAAAATTTAGTTGTTGCGACGGGTGGCGGTGCAGTTACTCAGTCGATTAATCGATCTTATCTAAAAGATCGAGGTATTGTGATTTATCTTTATACTCCCGTAGAAATACAACTTCAAAGAACCTACCGTGATAAAAATCGACCTTTATTACAAGTCGAAAATCCTGAACAGAAATTACGTGAATTATTGAATATTCGTGATCCGCTGTATCGTGAAGTTGCACATCATATTATTGAAACGAATCAAGGTGCTGCGCGTGATTTGGCACAACGTATTCTTAATGTGATTGTCGCAAAAGAATTGAATTAAATTTGTTTTATTGGCTTATAACATCATGCAAACCTTATTCGTTGAACTCGGTGAACGCCGTTATCCTATTTTCATTGGTAGTGATTTAGATCCGCAACAATTACTTGAACCCTATATTCATGGGCAACAGGTCATGATTGTCACCAATGAAACGGTTAAACCGTTGTATTTAAATCACTATGTATCAGCTGTGGAAGGTTTAGGTAAAAAAGTTGAGACATGTGTTCTACCTGATGGTGAATGTTATAAAAATATTGAACATTTGAATTTAATTTTTGATGCCTTGCTTGAGGCAGGATTTAACCGCGATTGTACAGTGCTTGCCTTGGGTGGAGGGGTGATTGGTGACATGGCTGGATTTGCATCATCTTGTTTCCAACGCGGAGTGTATTTTATTCAAGTCCCGACTACGCTGCTATCGCAAGTCGATTCGAGCGTTGGCGGTAAAACTGGAATCAACCACTCATTAGGCAAAAACATGATTGGCGCATTCCAGCAGCCACAGGTCGTACTTGCGGATATGGCGCAACTTAAAACATTGCCTGAGCGTGAGTTATCAGCAGGTTTGGCTGAAGTCATTAAGTATGCCCTATTAGGAGATGTTGATTTTCTTGCATGGCTTGAGGAAAACATGGATGGTCTGGTTGCACAACATCCAGAATTACTTGCTGAAGCAGTGTACCGCTCTTGTGCACACAAAGCGCGAATTGTGGCCAATGACGAGAAAGAACAGGGTGAGCGTGCATTACTGAATTTAGGTCATACCTTTGGACATGCGATTGAATCTTATCTGGGATATGGTGAGTGGTTACATGGTGAGGCTGTGGCGACGGGAATGGTGATGGCGGCAGATTTATCTTATTTAATGGGGTGGATCACAGAAGCTGACCTTGAACGTACAAAAATTATCATTCAACGTGCGAAATTACCGATAAAATGTCCTCAAATTCCACTTGATGAATTTTTGGCATATATGTCTCATGACAAAAAAGTCCTGAATGGTCAATTACGTTTAGTGCTCTTGAAGTCGCTAGGGCAAGCAGTAATTACCAAAGAGTTTGATGTGGAATTAATGAAACAAGCGATTTTACGTAATCAAGCATAATCTTAGGTTTTCTCATGACGGTACGCCACTCATCCCCACGCACAGCGCAACAATATATTTGGTTGATCGGTGGCATACTGTTTTTAGTCGCATCTTTTGTATTCTGGATTTTGACTGATAGCAAAGAGTTGGTTACTCAGTCTAAGCAAATTGAAGAAACTCAAGTCCAGATTCAACCTGAAAAGGTGGCAGCAACAAATTATTTGGGCGGGCTGACTGATCAAGTGCGACCTTTGGAATTAACTGCGCGTAAAGTGGCTTCAGGAAACCATTTGCCTGAATTTAGAGGCACAAAGTTTATTCAAGACAATAAAAATAATTATTATATCGAACTATTTCGCGTTACTAATGAAGATGTAATTAAAAGTTTTCTTAATAAGCAAACTGATCGTAAACCATACATTTATTTTCGTTTGAGTGGTGAAGATCAAGTTGAACAGTACATTTTGGGTTATGGGCTGTTTATGGGGGAAGGTGCTGCCAAGACAACTTTAAATGGATTGGATTTAAAGTTACCACCTTCTGTATCGCCTAAAGTTGCTGGCTTTAATCAGTTTGTGGGTCAAGTTAATGACATGGGTTCTGAAGAACTAACAACTGCAAAATTATACGAAATTAAATTACGACCTGCAGCTGTACCATTGATTGATGAGTCCTTGCTGGTTCGTCCTAAGCCAACCCCTATGGTTGATCCTGCTAAGGCAACAACCAATGTGACTATTACAAGAAAAGATCAGTCAGGAAATGTGGTTGATGTGAGACGTTCGCAATCGAATGTTGACCCTATTTCGAGCGATAACTCAAAGAATAATACGGATAAGCGGAATCAAGAGGCTCAAATTAGTGATCCATTTAATTAAAATGGTATAAAATGGCGCAAAATTAAACGAAAGCATAATAAATTTGCACATCATTGGTGCGATAAAGTGGTTCTAATTTGGTGCCTTTTCGGTTAATAATGACAAAATAATTGAAATAAAACGCTTGCACGGAATAAATAAATATTGGCATAGATTTTGCTTTTATTGGTGCGCTGATTAAGTAAATTGTCCCTATTTTGGCGCGAAGACCTTAATTTAGTGTGCGATTTAGTCAAATTGATCTGCTTTAAATGGGTGCAAATCGTCTCGTACATTTGTGAAATTAAATCAGAAAAGACGTTCAATAACGAAAGACATACAGAATCATGTCTTTGTTTTATAAAGAAATCGTATTTGAAGAATAGATAAGTTTTGCCCAATGAGGGCCATGTTGAAGAAGGGTACGCTATGCACATGCCATCGCCTAATACTGTAGCTCCCGCTAAAGGTCTATACCAACCGGATGAGTTTAAAGATAACTGTGGTTTCGGATTAATCGCCCATATGCAAGGTGATGCGAGTCATGACTTGGTCAAGACCGCGATTCATAGTTTAAGTTGTATGACGCACCGCGGTGGTATTGCTGCAGATGGTAAGACGGGTGATGGATGTGGTCTACTGTTGGCTATGCCTAAGCAATTGTTCCGTGAAGAAGCAAAACGTTTAAGTGATATTACACTCAGTGAAATTTTTGCAGTAGGTACAGTTTTTCTTAGCCTAGATCCTGCAATTGCTGCACATGCAAAACAAGTGCTGACTAAAGAAATCGAATCAGAAGGTTTGCGTGTAATTGCATGGCGCTTAGTGCCAACCAATAATGAAGCATTAGGCTCAATTGCGATGCAGTCTTTGCCAGCTTTTGAACAAGTAATTGTTAACTGTCCAATGGGTGTTGAAGAAGTTGAGTTTAATCGTAAGTTATTCTTGGCTCGACGTCGTGCTGAACAAAAATTAAGTCAAGATAGTTCATTCTACGTTACAACACTTTGTTCAACTGTGATCTCTTATAAAGGCTTAATGATGCCTGAAGCGATTGCAGATTTTTATACAGATTTAGCTGATCCACGTTTGGAATCACACATTGTAGTGTTCCATCAGCGTTTCTCAACCAATACATTGCCACGTTGGCCATTGGCACAACCTTTCCGTTACTTAGCGCACAATGGTGAAATTAATACCATTACAGCAAACCGTAACTGGGCGATGGCACGTACACCAAAGTTTGAAAACCCGCTCTTGCCTGGTTTAACTGAGCTCAACCCAATCGTAAACCGTACTGGCTCTGACTCTTCAAGTTTAGACAACATGCTCGAGATCTTGGTTGGTGGAGGTATGGATTTATTCCGTGCACTACGTATGCTCGTTCCACCAGCATGGCAAAACGTTGAAACTTTAGATGCTGATTTACGTGCATTCTATGAGTTTAACTCTAAACATATGGAAGCATGGGACGGGCCAGCAGGTCTTGTGATTCAAGATGGTCGTCATGCGATTTGTATGCTTGACCGTAATGGCTTACGTCCTGCACGTTGGGTAATTACTAAGAATGGTTACATCACACTTGCATCAGAAATTGGTGTCTGGGGTTATGAACCAGAAGACGTAGTATCTAAAGGTCGTGTTGGACCAGGTCAGATCTTAGTCATTGACACTTTCACTGGCAAATTGCTGGATACTAAAGACGTCAGTAATCATCTGAAAAAAATGCGTCCTTATCGTCAATGGTTGCGTGAAAATTCAGTGCGTATCCAAGGTAGTCCAGAGTTAGAAGAATATCTATGTGATCAAGGCTTAAAAGGCGATGCTTTAAAAGCGGCACAAAAAATGTTTATGGTGACATTTGAAGAGCGAGATCAGTTATTACGTCCAATCGCTGAAAGTGGTCAAGAAGCGGTAGGTTCGATGGGCGATGATACGCCGATGGCAGTATTGTCTCGTCAAGTACGCCATGTAACAGATTACTTCCGTCAACAATTTGCTCAGGTAACTAACCCACCAATCGATCCATTACGTGAATCGATCGTAATGTCTTTAGAAACATGTTTGGGTCGTGAACAAAATGTATTTGAACAAGGTCCAGAGCATGCGGATCGATTAATTATTTCAAGTCCTGTACTGTCAAACTCTAAAATGCATCAAATTCGCACTTTAGGTCGTAAGGGCTACGAGATTGCAGATATTGATCTAAACTATGCAGAGACTGAAGGTCTAGAAGCCGCGATTACACGTATTTGTGAAGAAGCAGCGCAAGCAATTCGTGATGGCAAAACCCTATTGGTGATTTCTGATAAGAAAATCCGTGAAGGGTTCTTACCAGCTAATGCAGCGATGGTAACGGGTGCTATCCACCATTACCTCATCCATGCAGGTTTACGTACAGATGCAAACATTATTGTTGAAACAGCTTTAGCGCGTGATCCACACCAATTTGCCGTAATGCTTGGCTTTGGCGCAACAGCAATTTACCCATATCTTGCATATGACGTCATTAATGATTTAATTGCGAAAGGTGAGTTGTTAGGTGATCCGATTCATGCACAAGCGAATTTCCGTAAAGGGATTGAAAAAGGATTGCTGAAAGTCCTTTCAAAAATGGGTATTTCGACTGTTGCTTCATATCGTGGTGGGCAGTTATTTGAAGCTGTCGGTTTATCTGAAGAAGTTGTTAATAAATGCTTCACAGGTGTTCCAAGCCGTATTAAAGGTGCGACTTTTGTTGATCTTGAAAATGATTTGAAAAAATTAGCAGAAACCGCTTGGAAATCACGTAAGCCAATTGAACAAGGTGGTTTGCTGAAATTTGTATTTGATAAGGAATATCACGCTTTTAATCCTGATGTAATTAATGCTCTACATAAATCTGTACGTTCTGGGAAATATGAAGATTTCAAAGAATATGCTGAGCTTGTAAATAATCGTCCAGTGGCAACCATTCGTGATTTATTTAAACTCAAAACAGAAAATTCAATTCCACTGGATCAAGTTGAATCTGTAGAAGCGATTCTTCCGCGTTTTGACTCTGCAGGGATGTCTTTAGGGGCATTATCACCAGAAGCACATGAAGCGATTGCCATTGCAATGAATACAATTGGTGGTCGTTCGAACTCAGGTGAGGGGGGGGAAGATCCAGCGCGTTACGGCACAATCCGGAACTCAAAAATCAAACAAATCGCATCAGGTCGTTTTGGTGTAACGCCTGCTTACTTAACTTCTGCAGAAGTACTGCAAATTAAAGTGGCACAAGGTGCAAAACCGGGTGAAGGTGGTCAGTTGCCAGGTGGTAAAGTGAATGGCTTAATTGCACGTTTACGCTACTCTGTACCGGGTGTGACATTAATTTCTCCACCACCGCACCACGATATTTATTCAATCGAAGATTTATCGCAGTTAATTTTTGATTTAAAACAAGTTAACCCTCAAGCGATGGTCTCTGTAAAACTGGTATCCGAGCCAGGTGTGGGTACGATTGCTGCGGGTGTTGCAAAAGCCTATGCTGACTTTATTACCATCTCTGGTTATGACGGTGGTACAGCAGCATCGCCATTGTCTTCGATTCATCATGCGGGTTCGCCATGGGAGCTTGGTCTTTCTGAAGCGCATCAAGCCCTTCGTGTAAATGATTTGCGTGGTAAAGTTCGCGTTCAAACGGATGGTGGTTTAAAAACGGGTCTAGATGTCGTGAAAGCAGCTATTTTAGGTGCGGAAAGCTTCGGTTTTGGTTCTACACCAATGATTGCGTTGGGTTGTAAATACCTCCGTATCTGCCACTTAAATAACTGTGCGACTGGTGTAGCGACTCAGCAAGATCATTTGCGTCAAGAGCACTATATCGGTGAACCACAAATGCTCATTAACTTCTTCACCTTTATTGCTGAAGAAACACGTGAGTGGTTGGCTGCATTAGGTGTATCAAGTTTGAAAGACTTGATTGGTCGTACCGATTTACTAGAAATGCTACCTGGTGAAACAGATAAGCATGCTCACCTAGACTTAAGTGCTTTACTTGAATCACATCCAGCTGCTGAAGGCAAAGCTCAATATTGCGAAGTCGAAGGAAATGCACCATTTGATAAAGGTGTTTTGGCTGAGTCTATGATCGCAGAAATATTGCCTGCGATTGAAGCTGGTACAGGTGGTGAATACAGTTTTAGCATTGGTAACTGTGACCGTTCTATTGGGGCACGTGTTTCAGGTGAGATCGCTCGTCGCTATGGTAACTTAAGTATGGAAGCACACCCTGTTAAAGTGAATTTGACAGGAACTGCTGGACAATCACTTGGTGTATGGAATGCGGGTGGTCTGCATATCAAGCTTGAGGGTGATGCGAATGACTATGTGGGTAAAGGTATGGCGGGTGGTCGTATCTCAATTTTCCCACCGAAGGGTTCTCCATTCCAAACACAAGAAACAGCGATCATTGGTAACACATGTTTATATGGTGCAACAGGCGGTAAATTATTTGCTGCAGGTACAGCTGGTGAACGTTTTGCTGTTCGTAACTCAGGTGCGTTCGCGGTGATTGAGGGTGCTGGAGATCACTGTTGTGAATACATGACAGGTGGTATTGTGACGGTACTGGGTAAAGTTGGTCATAACTTCGGTGCAGGTATGACAGGTGGTTTTGCTTATGTACTTGATTTAGATAATGACTTTGTTGATCATTATAACCACGAGTTGATCGAGCTTAATCGTATTTCGACCGAATCAATGGAAGAACATAAAGAGTTCTTAAGCCGCATTTTAGATGAGCATATTAAGGAAACTGGTAGTGCTTGGGCGTACAAGATCCGTAACGAGTTTGATTTCTACAGCCGTAAATTCTGGTTGGTGAAACCAAAAGCTGCAAACTTGCAGACTTTATTAAAAACAACTCAAGCTGATCCTCAATAATTCCACTACTGCAGATATATAGGCAGATGCAGCTGAACTAACAATAGACTGCATCTACCCACGGAGAGAGACATGGCAGAACGCCTTAATAATGACTTTCAATTCCTGGATGTCGCACGCCAAGATCCAGAGAAAAAAGATCTCAACGTCCGCAAAGCTGAGTTTGTGGAAATTTATAAACCCTTTACAGCTGAAGTTGCGAAAAACCAAACACATCGCTGTTTAGGTTGTGGTAACCCTTACTGTGAATGGAAATGTCCAGTACATAACTATATTCCAAACTGGTTAAAACTGATTGCTGAAGGTCGTATTTTTCAAGCAGCAGAGCTTTGCCACCAAACCAATACTCTACCGGAGGTGTGTGGTCGAGTTTGTCCTCAAGACCGTTTGTGTGAAGGTGCATGTACACTAAATGATGGGTTTGGTGCGGTGACCATTGGAAATGCTGAAAAGTATATTAATGATACGGCATTTGCATTGGGCTGGCGTCCTGACATGTCTCATGTCAAATGGACAGATAAAAAAGTCGCGATTATTGGTGCAGGCCCTGCAGGTCTAGGTTGTGCGGACATTTTGGTGCGCAATGGTGTTAAACCTGTCGTATTTGATAAGCGCCCAGAAATTGGTGGTTTGCTGACCTTTGGTATTCCTGAATTTAAGATGGAAAAGGACGTGATGAAACGTCGTCGTGAAATCTTTACAGGCATGGGGATTGAATTCCGTTTAAATACAGAAATTGGCACAGACATCACTATTGATCAATTGCTTGCTGATTATGACGCTGTCTTCATGGGTATGGGAACATACACATACATGAAAGGTGGTTTCGCAGGTGAAGATTTGGAAGGTGTTTATGATGCGCTTGATTTCTTAATTGCCAATGTGAATCGTTGCCAAGGTTGGGAGAAAGATCCTTCAGAATTTATCAGTGTGGAAGGTAAGAAAGTTATTGTACTCGGTGGCGGTGATACTGCTATGGACTGTAACCGTACTTCAATCCGCCAAGGTGCAACATCTGTCACTTGTGCATACCGCCGCGATGAAGAAAACATGCCAGGTTCACGCCGTGAAGTTAAAAATGCGCGAGAAGAAGGTGTTGAATTTCAGTTCAATCGTCAGCCGATCGAAATCGTGGGTGAGAATGGAAAGGTCACAGGTGTTAAATTTGTGACGACTCAACTCAGTGAGCCTGATAGTCGTGGTCGTCGCAGTCCTGAACCGATCCCAGGTTCAGAGGAAATCTTACCTGCTGATGCAGTGCTGTTGGCCTTTGGTTTCCGTACAAGCCCTGCAGAATGGTTTAATGATGTAAGTATTAATTTAGATGGTTCAGGTCGTGTCGTTGCTCCTGAGCATCAACAATACAAGTTCCAAACTTCTAATCCGAAAATCTTTGCCGGTGGAGATATGGTGCGTGGTTCTGACTTGGTCGTAACTGCGATTTGGGAAGGACGTCAGGCTGCTGAAGGTATTTTAGATTATCTTGATGTTTAAACGAAAACATGCCTTACAAAAAATCCTACTTCGGTAGGATTTTTCATTTATATGCATGACTTGTTTGACAATCTCTTGTTGAATATTCAAAAGTATCCAATTCAAGAACTATCTTACGAATCATGTAATTAAATTAAAAAAGAGAATGGAGTTGTAATTTAATTTGCGACTTTATTGGCAAAAAATATAATTTATTTGTCTGTGTGGTTATTTTTGCAATATTAAATCTGATTTATTCTGACAGTATGAATAAGAAATGCTATATCCATATAGGCTCTAAAATGACAACTACACAAATCGCCAAAGATAAATCTTATTTAAATCGTCCAAAAGCGATTGGGATTACCGTACGACGTTTAAATTATAATCCTAAAGCCATACGACGCCATTTTTTCGCGAATTCTCCTGTCATGTCACACTTGTTGACGGCACTTTCTTCTACCTTTCCAATTGGTGAACAATTCTTTGTTCATAGTGTTCGTAATGTACGAGATAAAGTGAAAGATGAAAAATTACAAGCGCAGATTGCAGCATTTATTGGTCAAGAAGCGATGCATTCAAAAGCACATGCGGAATTTAATGACGCTTGGCGTCGTGATGATTATCAACTTGACAACTTTCAAGCATGGTTAGCGCGACGCGATGAATTTATTCGTACTACCCATCCAAAATTGCAGTTAGCAATTACCTGTGCTTTTGAGCATTTTACAGCGTTATTGGGTGGTTATATTCTTCGTCATCCTGAAGTCCTGTCGACCTTAGATGAAGATGCAACTAAGCTTTGGGTGTGGCATGCTATTGAAGAAATTGAACATCGAGCAGTTGCATTTGATGTCTATCAAGCGGTATACAAAGATACCAAAGTGCGCCGCAATATTATGCGTAGCGTAACCACAGGTTTCGCGAGTCTTACATTTTATTCAGCGACTCGATTATTTTGGCAAGATCGTCGAAAAAGCTTACCGAAGGTCAGTGGAAACTTATATGGTATTTACCTGATTTCTAAAATGATGATCGAGCTAATTCCAGAATATTTATCATATTACAAAGAAGATTTTCATCCTTCTGAAATTGACTATACGGATATCGTGAATCATTGGAAGGCAAAATTAGCTGAAGAATATCAAGTGGAAGGCTTCCAAGAGCATCCCCAACCTGTACTATATAGCTAACAAAAAAAACCTAGCGAAAGCTAGGTTTTTTTATTACTTAGATGAGTCTTGATTAAACTGACGCATTCTTCTTTGGCGCTGCCAAGGGAGAGGGCGGTCTAGTGCTTCGGGGACATCGCCTGATGTAGAGCGTAAACGTAAATGTAATGCAGCTTGTGCAATTAAATTTGCCGATACAGGCGCCGTAATAAAGGCAAGTAATGTAATCAGTAGTTCAGCAAACCCAAAGCGACTATGAAAAGCTGAATAAATCATAGCTGCTATTAAAAAACTACCTAAGCCTAGTGTGCTCGACTTTGTAGGGGCATGCAGACGCATGAATAGGTCAGGCAATTTCACCATTCCAATTCCACCTACAAGTGTAAAAAAGGCACCATTGATCAGGAAGAAGGAAACTAAGATTTCCATAATCAGCTGAATATTCATAGTTTTCTCCTAGTCCACCACATGGCCTGTCGTAAAATAGCGAGCTAATGCTGCTGTCGATACGAAACCGAGCATGGCTACCAATAGTGCACCTTCAAATAAAGAGGTGCTAGCCCAATAAATTCCTAGAACCACAACTAAACACGTAGCATTCAGAAATAAAGTATCTAATGCAAGTAGTCGATCAACCATTGAAGGACCGATTACAAGACGGATTAGACAGAGCAACATTGAAATCGTAATTCCAATTAAGCTAATTCCCAATACATAAGGAAGAATGATCATTGAGAATCTCCTTGCTGTTTTACATGGAAAATTGCGATGAGAGGCGCTTCGTAGCGCTGTTTGATTTCTAAAATATCAGCCTCTGGATTGTCTGTATTAATCGAGTGAACAAGAATATCTCCACGTTCTTGGTCGATTCCAGCACTGACTGTACCAGGAGTAGTCGTAATGATCATTGCCAGTAAACTGTTTACTTGGTCATGATCCGTATCTAGAGGTACCCGATACCACTTAGGGTGTAGACGATCAGTAGGTCCTAGGACTTGTTTAGCAACACGAATATTACTGATGATAATGTCCCATAACACAACAAAAACCAGTTTAACTGCTAAATCCCAATGAATATTGGGTGTACGAACGATAAAAGGTTGTACTAGCTTAGGAATGACTAAACCAATAAGAATAGCAACCAATATATCAAACAACGCTGCGCTGTTAGCCAACATCAGCCAACTGATAGCCACGATAACTGAAACAAAAGGATGTGGCATGATTCGATCAAATAGAGAGCTCTTTTGTATCATTTACTGCTCCATCGGTTGAAGCTTAGATTGGGCTTCTTCAGGTTGTCGCTGGTTCAATTCTTGTTCTTTGATTTGACGGCGCTTGAACTCTGAGATGTGTTCGCCCTCAAGTGATTTTTCACTTATAACATGTGGAATATAATGTGCATTTGGGTCTGCAAACTCTCCGCCGTATTTTGTTTCTGGAAGATAATTGGGATCAAATGGTTGTACACTAATTACTTCACCACGTTCATCCATTTTTAAAACAGCAGTAATATATTGTTCTGAATCATTTAACTGATTTGCAGTTTGTTGAATATACTGTGTGACTGGATGAGCAAATATCACATAAGCGATTAAACTTATAATAAAGACAAAAATTGTGGTGTCATTACGTGGAGGTGCCTTGCTTGGTAACTTTTGATATTCATGATAAGACTCTTGATTAGGGTCATTTTCTGGTACAGTTGAACGCCATAAAATAACGAATCCTAAACGAGTGAAAGCTATGATACTAAGCAAGCTCACAATCAGAATAACAATAATAATGAGCAATTGATAGCTAGATACAGAGGCCGCTTGAAGGATAAATACTTTTCCAAAGAATCCACTGAAGGGTGGAAGCCCTGCCATCATGAGTGCAATAATGAAGAAGCAAATCGAAACTAGCGTCTGCTGTTTCATGATTGGTGCGATTTTTAGATGATCTTTGAATGCACCACGCTGCGAAGTAATCCAACCGCATAGCAAGTAGAATGCAGCGGCAATAATCGTACTATGCACGAGGTAATATAGCGCTGCAGCCCAAGCATCTGCAGTCATCAGAGAAAGGGCGATTGCAATCGTTCCTATAGACGATAGGATCATGAAACCAACAAAACGACGCATTCGCTCTGCACCAATCGCACCAATTACACCATAAATAGTCGTAATTAAACCAATTGGAAGCAGCCAAGTGCTGAGAATTTCTCGCGAAAGCTCATCGGTGAATACGGTTCCATTCACACGTAAAATGGCATAGATACCCACTTTGGTCATGATGGTGAATAATGCGGCTACAGGGGTCGTGGCGACGGCATAAGTTTTAGGTAGCCATAGTCCGACAGGGAGGATTGCAGCCTTGATACCAAAGACTACAAACAGCATTAATCCGCCTGCAACTGCCATATTGTACTGATCACCTTCAAGTGTACGTACAATTCGACCCACATCAGCCATATTCAGGCTACCAGTATTACCATAAATCATCCCTAAGCCAATCAAAAAGAATGCAGACGCTAATAGGTTGATCGTTACATAGTGAATACCAAGTTGGAAACGTGCTTTGCCTTGACCATGTAGAAGCAATACATATGAAGCCATCAATAGCACTTCAAAGAAAACAAACAAGTTAAATAAGTCGCCTGTTAGAAATGCACCACATAATCCCATGAGTAAAAAATGGCTCATTGCATGGAAATAGCGTCCACGTTCATCCCATTCTTTACTTGCAAACCAAATAATTGGTGTCGCAAGAGCATAGGTGAGCACGAGCATAAAGGCTGCCAAACGATCTACTACAAGTACAATGCCAAAAGGAGCTGACCACTCGCTTAAACTATACACATAGATCTGACCAGAGTTCGCCTGAATTAAGTAAATGATTGCAGTCGCTAAACCAAGAAAAACCGATGTTAAACTGATTCCACGACGCCAAGGTTGACGCCAGTCATGCGCTAAAGATCCTGAACCTGGATTACCCAATAGCACTAAAATAAATGCAGTAAATGTCGGAATTAAAATACTTAAAATTGGCGAGTGGGTGAGCCATAAATCATAAAAATTCATCATTAAGGCTCATCCTCTCTTGGGTCTGTATTGATTATTTCTTCTTTAGAGTCAACATGATCAGTACCCGATTCATAACGACTTCTCAATGCTAGTTGCACGATAAAAGCAGTTGTGGCAAAACCGATTACAATTGCCGTTAATACAAGTGCTTGAGGTAATGGATCTGTAACTTGAGTGGCATTGGTTAAAATCGCAGGTGAATTTAATTGAATCCGCCCCATTGCAAAGAGAAATAAATTGACTGCATACCCTATCATGGCCAAGCCTAGTACCACAGGGAAAGTGCGGGCACGTAAAATCAGATAAATACCAGTGGCAACCAATAATCCAATAGCGGAGGCGAGTAAAAATTCTAAACTAATCATTCTTTACTCCTTCGGTACAGGGCCGGTGATGCTTGAGTTGCGTGAGTCGCCTAAAACGGAAATCATGAGCATTGTTGCACCAACGACTGTGACATAGACACCAACATCAAATGCTGCAGCAGATGGCAAATGCATTTTTCCGAGAATGATCGGCTCTACATAAATATGAGCACTGGTCAGGAATGGTCGACCCCAGAACCACGCAGCGACCCCAGTCAGACCAGCAATAGTTAAGCCAGTACCAATCCAAATTTCATAAAGACGCCCAGACTTTGCTCGTAAGAGTTGTTCAGTGTGATCTTGACCTAGTGCAATGTACTGAATCACAAGCGCCATTGATGTAATGAGACCTGCGATAAAGCCACCCCCTGGAAGATTATGTCCGCGTAAGAAAATATATAAGCTGACGACTAAGGCAATCGGAAGGACCCAAGATGCGGTCATTCGGAACATCAACGGTGATGGATTAAAGCGATAGGTTAAGCCTTGTGTAATGGTCGTACCATGAGCACGCATTCCATCCATTAAACACAGTGTCCCAATCGCAGCAATACCCAGTACTGTGATTTCACCAAAGGTATCAAATCCACGGAAATCGACTAAAATTACGTTCACAATATTTGAACCACCACCAAGCGGTAGAGATTGTTGAACAAAGAACCATGAGATTGAATTGTGATCACGCGTTAGAATCATCCAAGTGATCCAACCGATTCCTAGGCCTCCGATGATTGCAATCACCGCATCTCTCCAACGACGAGTGCGTGAAGATTCATAAGGCGTAAGTTGTGGTAAGAGGGACAGACTCATCAGAAGTAAAACAGTTGTGACAACATCGACTGTGATTTGTGTGAGTGCCAGGTCTGGTGCTGACATCGTAACAAAGACCATCGTCACGACAAGACCGATTGCTCCACTGATAAGAACGGCTTTAATGCGTTCATGGTGAAACCAAAGCATCATCCAGCACGCTGAAAACAGTAATAACCAAAGCACGATTGCAACCAATGGTGCATGCGTCAGTTCGCGTGTACCTGCATAAATACCTTGACCAATGAGAGGCATGGAGACTAAAGCAACAGCAAAAATTAATATCCACAATAAATAGTTTTGTAGAGAACCTGTTTCTGTTGCTCTTTTTAATTTTCGCGAATTTAAGAGCAAATGTTTGAGAAAGAGATCAAACAGGACTTTACCTTGAAGTTTGCCAAGTATTGGATCAAGGTCAATGTCACGAATTCTACTGTTCTTCGCAAGACTAAAATAAAAAATAATACCGCCAATCAATGCAATCGCACTCATCAATAAAGGCACATTAAAGCCATGCCAGATTGCTAGATGTACGCCTTCAAAAGCTGGAAGGTTGGTGCTTGCTCGTGCACCAGCATTGACGATATCGCCTACTAAGAGCGCTGGTAATAGACCCACTGCAATACATAATGTAGCTAATAAAATTGCAGGTGCACGCATACCAATTGGTGGTTCATGCGCATCTTTATTTGGAATCGCTTTGCCTAAATCACCATCAAAAAATACGCCATGAACTAAACGAACAGAATACGCGACAGCAAACAGACCTGCGAGTGTTGCAATAATTGCTGCGAAGATACCTACACCACCCGAGAGATTCGCTAATAGTTCAGTAAAGAACATTTCTTTGGATAAGAATCCATTGGTCAGTGGTACACCAGCCATTGAGGCTGCTGTGATCATGGTTAAAGTCGCTGTAAATGGAAGTAACTGCCATACCCCACTGAGTTTTCGTAAATCACGTGTACCTGTTTCATGGTCGATAATACCAGCGATCATGAATAATGCTGCTTTAAAGGTCGCATGGTTAATGATATGAAAAATAGCTGCAGCCACAGCGAGTGGTGAACCAATCCCAAGTAAGCAAACGATCAAGCCTAAATGACTAATGGTGGAGTAGGCAAGCAAACCTTTCAGATCTTCCTTAAAAATGGCAAAGAACGCGGCCATACATAAGGTAAATAAACCAATGAATGTGACGAGGTTATGATACAAAGCAGAACCAACAAAGATCGGCATTAAGCGCGCCAGTAAGAAAATTCCGGCTTTCACCATTGTCGCTGAATGCAAATAAGCTGACACGGGTGTTGGGGCAGCCATTGCATTTGGCAACCAAAAATGGAAAGGAAATTGAGCACTTTTGGTGAATGCACCTAAAAGAATAAGGAGCAAGGCTGGCACAAATAAATGACTCGATTGAATCTGCGTCGTCATATTGAGGATTTGATCAATTTGATATGTGCCAGTGATTTGACCTAAGAGAATAAAACCACCGAGCATAGCTAAACCACCCATACCCGTGATGGTTAAGGCCATTCTTGAGCCACGCTGTGCTGCTTCGTAGTTACTCCAATAACCCACTAAAAGGAATGACGAAATACTGGTCATTTCCCAAAAGACAAGAAGAATAAGTAAATTATTGGAAAGTGAAATGCCGAGCATGGCGGCCATGAACAGCATCAGTAAGAAATATAGCTTACTTAGAGAGTTTTTATGATTTAAATAATAATAAGCATAAATATAAATGAGCGTCCCAATCCCTGTCATAAGGAGGGAGAAGATCAAGCCTAATGCATCAAGTCTAAAGCTTAAGTCGATACCAAACTGTGGTAACCATGACCAATGTTCAGAGATGACTTGACCTTGAAAGACGTCTTTGGCTTGAGTCAGCAACAAGATAAAACTTGTTAAGCTGACTCCAATTGCCCCTAATGCTGTCGCCCCGCGAGAGATTTTTTGCAGCCAGAGGACAAGAAAAGTGCCAAGTATTAATGGTAACAATATAATAATCGGTAGCACACTCGTATCCATAGAGTTGTAGGCCGGAACCTATGATGAGTTTTATCTTTCAAAAGCTTGAGGATGGCAAAGAGTCATCCAACTACTTAAACTTTGAAAGCCGAACGAATTTTAAAAACAAAAACAAGTTGTGTTGCGCAACTTGGAAAGCTAATGCAAAGAAATAGACACTTTTTGATTAAAAAATGAATGAGTAGATTTTATTACATGTATAAAATTACATCAAACTTTTTAGCTACACAATTCAGAATTATAGCGAAAAAAAGCTTAAATTTCTGTTTAAATTGAGTGAGTCATACCCGATTAATTCATCTATTTCCAATCAATTAGGGTAAGGAAATACTCGATAAGTCACCAGCTTGGAGATACTCAATGAAGCGCTGTTTTTCTGACGCTGATAAATTTTTGAAGTGTTCAAACAAACGCAAGCCATCAAGCGTATCAGTAGTTCGATTCACTTCAGAGATTTGGCCATCTTGTAAATCATTAGCCATGAGTTGAGCAAATAGTTCATCATATTGTTCCCTGATTTGGTTTTGTTCTATTTCAACAACTTTTCGATTTTCTAATTTAAAATGTTGTAGATCTACGTCATTGTTTAAAATCAATTCAGAGCATGCAGATGCGATAATTTGAATTTGTGGGAATGCTTCATGCAAACGGCTGAGTACGTTTTGCACAAAATCTTCATCCACTTGAGCATCAATATTGTCAATTAATAGAATGCCTTCACCATCAAGGCATGGGTCAATACTATGAGGATTCAGGAGACAAAGTCGTCTGACAATATCACCTACTAAACACAACCATTGACGATACGAATTAGATAATTGCGAAAAAGGAATTTCTTGACCATTTTGTACCAGCATCAATTGGATCTTGGGCGTGTATTCAATATAAATGTCACTGATCGACGGGAATAATGTCTGGATGGCTTTCTTGAGTGCTTTGAGTGATGGTAGTTGCATCTCTGCTTCAAGATTCAATAATTTTGCAACTAAATCCTCTTGGTCATGATGAGAGGATAATTTTTGATTGGTTTGAATTTTTTGAAAAACTTGTGCTAATCGTGCATTTTCGATGTCACTAATTTCACGAAACCATTCGAAGAACCGAGCAAATGTTGTATAAGGGAGTGCTGCAAGTTCGTAGGCTGCATGTGTTTGTAATACAGCAGGATTATTTTTGCTTAGCAAATTCACTTCGTTGATAAAGCGATCAGAAGGATAGTAGGCCACCATAGGCATGCCTTGAGCAGGATCTTGTTTGATCGCTTGTTGATAAAGATGAACGAGTGATTCTAATTGAGTCGTTAGCGCTTTACTATGACCTACACCTTTGCTGGTTAATGTTTTATAGAGTTGCCATTCGCACAAACCCTCTTCATTGTTTTGCACGGTCGCAGCCTGTTCAATAGATCCAATATCCGTGGGATATTGAACACAAATATCTATTTTGGCTTGAATGTGTTTGTGCTTAATATCCGAATCAAGCATGACTACACCAGCAGTTCTTAAATCTTTGGCACGTGCAGCAAACCACGTTAAAGCTTGATAAATATTTTTAATTATCGCAGTTTTACCAGAGGCCTGATCACCTAAAATAATAGATATTGGTCGTTGAGTTGGATCAAATTTAATTTTTATATCTGAAAAATGATAACAGTGACGTAACTGAATAGATTGAACTTTCATATTTTGCCTGCAACTTATCGTAGGGGATTATGCTGTTGCTTTCGTTTTAATCGTGGATTTAAGTTTGAGTTGTTGTATTAAATCATAAATATGATGAATATTTAAGCTGCTTTTTGCTCGTGTACATGCAACATAAAGTAAACGTAATTCTTCATCGCTAATTTTATGTTCTAGTCCATTAATTTTAAATTGGTAATCATCTTCTAAATGCACACGATTCCATTCTAAACCTTTGGCTTTATGAGCGGTTGAGATTACATAGTCCGCTTGTTCAATGGGTGTGATTTTGGCAAGAGCTCGTTTGAGTGGATCTGTACCATGTTCATCAACCAATTTAACCAAAGGCTTGATGTCGCTACCATCATTTGTTTCACAATATTCATGCACATCATGCCAAGAGTTAAACCAAGCTAACTCTGGAACGTCCGTTACTCTTTTACCTTGTTTAAGTAAGCTTGCAGCGTCAACAAAGCGATTTAATTTCGCATGATCGGCTTGCAGGCTCACTTTGTCCCCTTGAACTAATCCTGAGAGTAAAAGTTCCATTGCGCGTGCGTTAGTACGGCACAAAATCGCATCTCGCATTTTGGTATGAGGCTTGTTGACGACTTTTGATTGGAGTTCGGGGTTGCCAATCAACGGAACAGTCTCATTGAGTGCGCCTAATAAGTGATTAGCAACTTCAGCGATATCATCACCAAAACGGAATGAAGTGGTTAGGCGCGATTCGGGTAAAGGCATTTGTTGCATCGCATTGACTGCCCCACGCCATGCATAAATTTGTTGATGTGCATCGCCGACATAGATGACTTGCGTACTTTTTTGCTTGAGTAAAATCCCTAGCATGAGTGGGTCAGCATCCTGTGCTTCATCAAACAATACATAGTCTGCGGGTATAAAAGGATCTGATAAAGCCCATAATTTGAGATAGATATCATGCCCAATGCCAGCCTGATGATTAGGGTCGATTGATTCTAACCAACGACGTTCGACTGCAGGATAGAGGTGTTGCTGTAATACCGCAATATCGTCAGCATGTAGCCAACTTGGTGCTTGAATATGTCGGGGTGCAGGATATTGCGAGCTTGTTGAACAGAAATAACTAACAGCATTTGCAACTAAGCCCGCCAAACGACTAGGCATAAGCGCATATTTTTCGTAACGCCCCCCCATGAGTCGGCGTAATGTGATGGGTTGCAAACGGTATTCTTTGGCAATAAAGCTCGGGCTCAAGCGTGGGAGTCTAAGTTTATCTGTCACTCCACGTGGAACGCTTCGAAATGCTAAAGAGTGGAATGTACGACAATCCACGCGCTGATGAAATTTTTGTTGAGCCTCGCTGGCAATCGCTTTGTTAAAGGCAAGATACATACCGCGACGCTGTTGCATCGCATCACTGACTAATTTAAGCGTTGTTGTTTTACCTGTACCTGCATAGGCAATCACTTTGAAGGATTGACCAGATTGCGCTTGTTGAATCGCAATTTCTTGTTCTAAGGTAGGTTTGACAATGACAGACACAGGTTGATAAATCTTCAATGGTTTTAAAAATGATCAGTGAGTATAGCAAGAATTTACAAAGGGGAGAGTTCAATCTTCTTCTTTTTGGATGGGGAGTCTTCGGCGACTTAAAAAGCCGAATTAAATAAAAAAGCCATGTTTGAACATGGCTTTAAAGAGTAAATTAATGCGTGCGATTTGCTTTTTCAACAAGTCCTGACAGACCCTGACGTCGTGCAAGCTCATTTAAAACGAGTTGAATATCAAGATCGAAGTAACCCAGCATCACTATGGTATGGAACCAAACATCAGCAACTTCATAAATTAAATCATTTTGGTGATCCAGCGTCGCTTCTTGTTTGAAATCTTTAGCAGCTATTACCGTTTCAAAACTTTCTTCACCAATTTTTTCAAGTATTTTATTGAGACCTTTATGATAAAGCTTTGCCACATAAGAAGAGTCAGGATCTGCAGATTTACGTTCTGCCATCATTTGACCAAGATAATGTAACACATCGACTTGCTCAGCTTGAGCTGTTGATGCATTCATCACTTTACTATGCGCATTCTCAGACTTTTCGCCATAAATTTGGTTCGGATCTTTCAATTGAGCGTCTACAATTTCCCAACCGTTTGATGTTAAGCGGCGATAAAAACATGATTCACGTCCTGTATGGCAAGCAATGCCACCATGTTGCTCAATTTGAAGAACGATCACATCAGCATCACAATCTAAACGAATTTCATGCACAGTTTGGAAGTGACCTGATTCTTCGCCTTTATGCCACAATTTGCTGCGTGAACGAGAGTAGTAAACAGCTTGATTTTTTTCTGCTGTAAGTGCCAAAGACTCACGATTCATCCAAGCCACCATCAACACTCGACCTGTTTGATGATGCTGAGCAATGGCAGGGATTAAACCTTGTTCGTTAAATTTTACTTCATCGAGCCATTGCGTATTGTTCATAAGGATTTCACCAGAATTAAATGAGACACTACAAAATTGTAGGTCATTAGTTTAAGCGAATAAATCTTTGTAGGGGAGAGTAGAAATTAATTTATTTAAGATCTTGCATGTATTCTTCAAAGTTTTGCTTATGGATCATTTCTAGGAATGCATCCCCTAATCGTTGACTTTCAGCTACAGACTGTTTCCAAAGCTCGATTCGTTTTTTTTGATCAAGCCCTTTCAGTGTGAAATCTTTGCGATCAGGAAGACGTCCTAAAGGAAGTGATCTTAAATAAGACTCAGAGGGTGAAATCAATACGGTTCGTGCTTGATATTCAGCATTAGATCTACGTTTTTTGAGGAACTTATCGAACCAACCTGGTGTTATTTGATCTGTAAAATGAGGGTAGAGGACAATCCCATGACTCGGTAAAGGTAGATCAATATGATAATCGATTAGCCCGCCATCACGATAAGCAGCGACATCTGCACCTTCGATATTTCTGACCGCCGGCATCACAAATGGAATGGATGCAGATGCCATTAACCAATCTTCTAAATTTTTTTCAGTCAACGCATAATCAAGATGTTCGAATTCATTTTTGATGAGTGAAAGTCGTGAAGCGTTGTGTGGTTGGGCAATTGTACGTTGCATGAAGTGCCCAATTTTAGCTCTCGAAAAAGTATTGAGACCGATAATGCCAGCAACTGCACGGGCAAGCATAAGAGGATGATCACTTTGAAATTTTTTCGATGACTTTACTGACAAAATAGCCAAATGGTAGTCGGGATGATCAATAATTTGATTGGTTTTACCTTGAAGGAGGGCTTTAAGCATGCCGCGACAGACGTCTCCAACTTCAAGAATATTCATCTTAGGTCGAAATTCAAGATGGGTATATAAGTCTGCTAATTTGGATGTGCCTGCTTGTGCACCATGCGCTGCAATACTTGCAAAACGCCAACTCCCAATGGATGAGCCAATTAGAGTCCGCTTTTTGGGTGCTTGAGCAAAGAACTCACCAAAAACAGCTAGGTCCAATCCTTGAATTCCAATACCTTTGGGACCACCTGCTGCTCCAGGAACAAAATCAACCGCACTGGCTTGTAGACCTTGTTCTTGAATGATCTGTTTTGCTTTATAACCTACATGAATATTCAAGCAAGGTTGAGTGGTCTTGAGGATATGTGTCATAAGCAATTCAGCGACTAAAACCTATTGATGTAGCAAGTTTTGACATGAGATAGTGAACTTATTTCACCATACGCCACATAGCAATAAAAGATGCCAACACAATTAAAATCATGGAAATAAACCATGGTGCGATCACAGCGATTGAGAGCAGAATTGCGATTACACTTCCGAAAATCCAACTACGCTTTTGCTGATGCTCCATTTGCAAGCGCAGCGTTTGAAGTTCATTCAATTGTTTAGCATGCCATGCAGACTGATTTTTTAAACCGTTAAGACTGTCAATCAGTAAAGTCGGTAAATCCTGAGCGCCCAATAACAAGTCTGGGATTTTTTGTCCTAATTCTTTAATATTTTTTTGAGGATTCATTTGGGCTTTAACCCAATCCGTTAGAATTGGCTTTGCTAACTTCCAAATATCTAATTCAGGATAAAGGTCTGTACCTAAGCCTTCAACATGTACTAAGGTTTTAAGCAATAACATCAGTTGTGGTGGAATTTCTAGATGAAAACGTCGAGCGATGTCCATCACTTGGATCAATATGCCTGCGAAATCTAACTCATGCATCGGTTTCGAAACCATAGGTCCTACTGTACGACGCATTTCACGTGCTAAAGCATCTTGATCCGTGCCTGGTGGAATCCAACCTGCTTGATGCACAATCTGAATCAATTGCATGAAATCACTGTTCATGACTGCCAGCAACATACGTGCTATCGTCATTTGATCGTGCTTGGAAAGCTCGCCCATGATGGCGCAATCGAGCGCAATAAATCTTGGATTTTGCGGATTAATCGTTTCTACGAAAACATTACCCGGATGCATATCTGCATGGAAAAAATTATCGCGAAACACTTGAGTAAAAAAGATTGTTAAGCCTTTTTCTGCTAAGTCTGCACGATTCATTCCTAAACGATCAAAGGTCGCAGTATCTGAGATAGGCACACCAGTGATACGCTCTGCCACCATTACATCCGGACTATCCATATATACTTCAGGCACATACATCATGCTTGAGCCAGTAAAATAATGGCGCATACGTCGTGTATTTTCGGCTTCAAGAGTCAAATCGAGTTCATTTAAAATGATTTGACGATAATCTTGAATAATTTCTGATAGATGTAAAGCACGGGCAGCTTCTAGCCTTTTTTCTAAATAGTGACCAAGCCATTCTAAAATTTCAAAATCTTGAATAATTTGAGCACGTATATTCGGGCGAGTTACTTTCACGACAACTTCACGCCCATCGTGAAGAGCAGCGGTATGTACTTGAGCAATTGAAGCAGCAGCTAGCGGCTTATCATCGAAGCGCTCAAATAATGTGGAAACATCTGCTTTAAGTGATTCTTGAATTCTTTGCTTAGCCACACCAAGATCGAAAGGTTTAACACGATCTTGTAATAACACCAATTGTTGTAATATTTCTGGTGGAATTAGATCGCGACGCGTAGAGAGGAGCTGCCCTAATTTAATTGCGAGTGGCCCCATTTCTTCTAAAGCTTCTTTAAGCTTTAAAGGATTTTTACGTTCTCGACTAGAAAGTGCAGCAGGATGCAAACGTATAAGATTCAGCAGGGGGCGAACCTTTGCAGGAATATCTTCCGCAGGTACCAACGTGTCGAGTCTATAGTGCGCAGCTATACGCCAAAGTTCGATTAAACGTCTAATGTGCGGAATCATATATGCAATTACCTGAAATCTACGAAGGGTTAAATTTTGATTTTAAAAGCTGAATTTTTGCTTCTAGTCGATCAATATCTTGATTAAGCTGGCGAGTTCCGTGGAGAAGATCGTCCATTTGCCAACGTGGTGCGAATAGTCCAGTATCTTCTTTTAAAAAGTCTTCCGCAAAAAAAAGATGAGATTGAAGTGACTTAATTAAATGTTGTGGTGCTAATTGAACTTTGCCGATTTGACTTGCAAGATTAGGTCCGATCCAATCACTCAATTGCGAAGCGAGGTCTGGCTCAGCATTTTGTATAATTTTTTGAATGTCTTGCAGAAGGCGATAGTCACCTTGAACGGGGATATTGCCAATGTCATGTGCTAGAAATAGTTTGCACAAGTCGACCACATTATTAACATGCAATGTGGAGTCTGCTTCAGTAATCGTGTGAGCTTGCTCCCAAGGCCGCTGTTCGAAAATAGAGGGTTGAGTGCTATGACCTGTTACTGTTGGTTCTAAACGAACTTTATTTTCATCAAAAAACACATCAACGGAAAGCTGTGGCGCATCGATCACAACACGAAGCATTTTCCCTTGTAATTGGTTAAATTGGATACGAGTAATCGCATCCAAATTAATCCAATGATGTATGGTTTTTTCAACTGCACCCAGTGCTAAGATTGACCACATGACGAAGTGCTACCTGCGGTTAGAGTTTAAAACCACGGTGAACTGCAACAATACCACCTGTTAAATTGTGATAATCGCAGTTTTGGAAGCCCGCATTTTCCATCATGCTTTTCAATGTGCGTTGGTCTGGGTGCATACGAATTGATTCAGCAAGATATTTATAGCTTTCAGCATCATTTGCCACAATTTTACCCATGATTGGTAAAGCAGTGAATGAGTACAAATCATAGAGTTTTGAGAAAGGCTCAAAGACTGGTTTTGAAAACTCTAATACAAGTAAGCGACCACCTGGTTTAAGTACACGATACATTGCTGCAAGTGCTGCATCTTTGTCTGTTACATTACGTAGACCAAAACTGATGGTGAGTAAATCAAAACTGTTGTCTTCGAAAGGCTCGAGGGTTTCAGCATTCGCCAGTACAAAATCAACGTTGGTACAACCCGCGTCGATCAGACGGTCGCGACCTACATTCAGCATGGATTCATTAATATCAGATAATACAACATGCCCAGTAGGACCAACTTCACGACTAAATACTTTCGCTAAATCACCAGTACCACCAGCGATATCTAAAACGCGTTGCCCACGGCGAACGCCAGACATATTAATGGCAAAACGTTTCCACAAACGATGAATACCAAATGACATTAAGTCATTCATAATGTCGTATTTTGCGGCAACTGAATGGAAAACTTCAGCGACTTTTTGCGCTTTCTCTTCAGAATTTACGGTTTTATAACCGAAGTGTGTCGTTGGTCCAACGTTTCCAGTATTCGCACCACGTGGCAAATTATATTTCGGCACTGAAGAATGTACTGGCGTATCTGTCAGTTGCTTTTGTAGCGATTGTTGCTGACCTTGAGGTGCGCCAGTTGGTAATGGATCTGTTAAAAAAGGACTCACGTTGTCTTTATTATTTGCCGGCTCAACCTGAGCATGAGGCTGTTGATTTTCATTAGACATTCGAGTCACTCCTGAACACAAATAATATTAAATCTGAATTAAACTGCATAATGACAGATTCTTCAGTTTTTTTCAGTCTAGATTATGCAATTGATATGAATAATATACAGAATTAAAGCGAAGTTTCATCCATGAAATGAGAAGATGTTCTTTTATTTTCGATATTCTGACCAGACGCTTTTACGCTTTTCGGCTGATCAGAATCTTGGCTGATGAATTTTAATTAAGCGATTTGGAAGGGATTTTCTTTCCCTGTGTGGACATTATTCACAATGATTCGCTCTTTTTCTGTAAAACTCCGAATGAAGGTCGCAGCCGATTTCATTGGTTTCATAGCGACAAAGCCTTCACCAATAAAGTCATACATCAGTTCAAAATTATATTTGCTTGCTGCACCTTTACACATTTTAAACGCTGTGTGCATGATGAATGAACGCATGTATTTGTCCAGACTCAGACCGAGCTCATCCAACAGATTGAGTTGTTCATGGCGCGCTTGCTCTTGATCTAAAGCCACTAGAGTTTCACGCATCATTTCATCAGTAATGGGTTGGTCTTTTGGATAATGTTGGAGTAAATACTGTGCAACTTGTTCATCCAGTTGCATCGCCAAGACCGCCAGTCCTACAGATTTTAACCCAGTTTTAATGGCATTTTCTGGAATGATTTTTTCAGCTTTGTGTGCGTATTTTAGTAAACGTTCGATTTGCAATGCTAGGTCATCAAATTCAGGGCCACCATAAAGACGGTTAATAAAATATTGAGCCATCAGCTTATTTTTGTCTTCAGCGAATAACTCAGCATGTGTGTGAAGTATGCGCTGTTTTAGCCAATTTTGAGCATCATTTAACCTTTGTTTAAGTGCCGGATTCTGATGATAATTGAGTTGTTTGTATTGTTCTAAAAGTTGATCTAATGCAGCAAGTTTGGACATGTTCTAGCTCAATTAAAAGGACTGAAAAAAGCATAATAGGTTGGATTGCGCTCGACTATGACTGTTGAAATCTAAAATAAAACCTTTCAGGTCAGTCATGGATGAAAAGACAATTGCAATAAATTGTACCTGAAGATTTAAGTTGATACTGTTCCTTGCGTATACTGTCGAAAATACAATAATTTTGAGTGGGCTATGTCTGAACCAAAACAACAATTTGATAAAAATACTGATCAACCCGAAGATAAGAACAAAATATTTGACGCAGATCAGATCAATTTAGACTTAATTGAAGCGCAATATGCTCTCAAAGATACACGTGGTAAGAAAAATGCCAAAAGCTTAGTGGTGTTGGTAAGTGGCATTGAGTTAGCAGGTAAAGGAGAATCGGTTAAGCAATTAAGAGAATGGGTTGATCCACGATATTTGAAAGTCAAAGCTGACCCTCCTCACCTTATTCAGCCGAATATCCCATATTGGCAACCTTATGCACGTTATATTCCTGCTGAAGGACAAATGATCGTCATGTTTGGAAATTGGTATAGTGATCTTTTAGCCACATCCTTACATGTTTCAAAACCATTTGATGAAACCATGTTCGAAAATTATTTGCAGCAAATGCAAAGCTTTGAGCAGGATTTAAAAAATAATCATGTTGATGTCGTGAAAGTTTGGTTTGATTTATCGTGGAAATCATTACAGAAGCGTTTAGATAAAATTGAACCTTCGGAGCAGCGTTGGCATAAATTGCATGGGCTGGATTGGCGCAATAAAAAACAATATGAAAATGTACAACGATTGCGTCAAAAATTTACCCAAGACTGGGTCATTATCGATTGTGAAGATGAAGTATGTCGTGATCAGAAATTCGCAGAAGTTGTATTAGCGCGACTGAAAGATTTGCCAAATCATCCTCAAAAAATGCGCCAAAAATGGCATCAAGCGGATATCCCAGAAATTTTAACGTCCCCCAATGAAGCAGTACTTGAAAAAGATCAGTATAAGGCTGAACTCAAGAAACTGACCAAGAAGGTCGCTGAAGCATTACGCGCAGAAGGACAAAAAACGGTGATCGTTTTTGAGGGGATGGATGCCGCAGGTAAAGGTGGTGCGATCAAGCGTATTGTGAAAAAGCTCGATCCAAGAGAATATGGAATTTATAACATTTCTGCGCCCGAAAAGTATGAATTGGCGCGGCCTTATCTCTGGCGTTTTTGGAATAAACTGCTTGAAGATGAAAAAATCTCGATTTTCGATCGCTCTTGGTATGGTCGTGTATTGGTGGAAAGAGTTGAAGGTTTTGCAACGGATGTGGAGTGGAAACGTGCATATGATGAGATTAATCGCTTTGAAAAAGATCTAGTAGATACGCAAACAGTCGTTATTAAGTTTTGGTTGGCCATCAGTAAAGAAGAGCAAGCCAATCGTTTCAAAGCACGAGAGGAAACACCGCATAAGCGTTTTAAAATTACGGCTGAAGATTGGCGTAATCGCAAACGTTGGGATGATTATTTATTGGCTGCAGCAGACATGCTCCACCGAACAAACACCGAAGATGCGCCGTGGTATATCATTGCTACCAATGATAAATATACTGCACGCCTTGAAATTTTGAAGGCAATTTTGAAACAATTAAAAGTAGATGTTTAGAGCTGGTGAGAGGTATAAATAAAGCCCTTACAGGGCTTTATTTATACGTATAAGGTTTTATGGGTTAAGCGTATTTCACAACATTTGCTTGTTGTTTTTGTTGAATGCTTTTGGCAAGTTTATAGCTTTCTTCAACATGAGCCTCAGCCACTTTTTTCATGACAATATAACCCAAGCTAGCTGCAATAATTGAACCGCCCAATGGAATAAACTTAGTCACTTGCTTGGTCAACACTTTGGCTGCCATATTGTTCAGCGAAGCTTTAGCGGCAGTACGAGCCACGACTAGACCAGAAAACTCGAAACCGCGTTTGCGTAGTTCGTTCCAATGGATTTTTTTGGTTTGAGGATCAAAAACGCTGATTTGTTCAGGAGCTAAGCCAAAGCGAGCATTAATTTCTGGAATTAAAATTGACAACATACCTACGTCAATCACAACATCTAAAAAGGGCACAGGAATGACAGCAACACCTGCTGAAACATAAGAGCGTTTTTTGACGAGTTCAAGACATTCATCTCGAATTTGTTCTAAATTTAAATTTGGGTCGATTGTTTCTGGAATTTTATCAATTTTCATTTATTTATCACCTAATCAAAGTCTATGGTTCTCGATCCATCACATGATGAACATAGCGCGAGATGAAAGTTTTATTAAAGTCATAAAGTAAAAGTGACATAGTCAGATTAAGATGTATAGTAATTTATGTTTATGATTTTGTTCACACAACTTCATAACGTGTTCGTTGTATGGTGAAAGGGACCTTATGGGAATTCATGTAATTCAAAGTCAGCGCATTGAAGTTTTGGTACAAGGCATCATCACAACTCAAAAGCGTCCCACGAACAACCCATTTGCAGTCCTACAGCAACAACATTTTGTGGTGCCTTCTGCGGCAATGCAAGAGTGGTTAACCCAACGGTTATCTGAACACCAAGGCATCAGTGCAAATACATTTTTCCATCAACGTATTCGTGGCTTTCAATGGTATGCCTACCAGCAAATTTTGAGTGACAAAGATAAAGTACGTAAAGCGAATATTCCACGTCTGATTATGAAGTGGCGTATTTTCCAAGCACTCAAACCTTTTATACAGCGTGCGCATAATCAGCTTGAGGTTGAACATCCTTTATTCCCATTAATCACACGTATCTATGACAGCGCAGCACGTATTGAACAGTCAAATGAACAATATCGAAAAAAAATGAGCATGTTGTATTGGGTGTCTGATCAAGTGTCAAAATTGTTCAGCAATTACATGATTTATCGAGCAGATTGTCGCCGAGCATGTGAATATGATTGTCGTTGTCCTGAAAATTGGATTCAGGTATGGGGGCGTAATGAAGCACTCAATATTGAACAACAATTACAATATCTAAACGATCAAGATTCCAGTTTTAAATTTTCGCAGGCACAACAATTAGAGGCTTGGCAACGTTGGTTATGGCTCAACATTTTTCATGAAGACTTTGTTGAAATGCAAAGTATTGATCATGATTTTTGGGGTGTACTTCGTGATGAACAGCAACAGAAAATAGCCCTCAAAAAACTACCACAGCAACTGATCGTTTTTACACTCTTGGATTTACCACCAAGTCAATTACAGTTTTTGCGCCGTTTGGGTCAGTACATTGATGTGTTGATTTTGCATTACAATCCCTCACAAGAATATTGGGCGGATAGTGTCGATCCGAATTGGAAAAAACAATATGACTTAAAGCTCAAAGAGCGATATATCGAAAAGTTTCAGCAAAAGCATCAAAGAAAACCAGCTGATAATGAAGTTGAGCAGTTTTTTGAGAATTTTAGTCTGAGCTTTAATGGGCTGGCACGTGAGTCCAGACATCCCTTATTAACACGAATGGGAAAGCAGGCACGTGATCACTTTTCTCTGTTGTCTAACCTTTCCTCGGGTGATGAGGGGCAATGGATAGATGCTTTTGTGGATGAAGCACCGCAGCATTTACTGAGCCAATTGCAATCAGATATTTTACATTTGGTTGAACCTCAAGCTCAAAGTTATGTATTAGATCCAGCAGACGATTCAATCCACATTCATGTTTGTCATTCCGCTGTACGACAGCTTGAAGTCTTAAAAGATCAATTGATCCGATGGCTTGCTCAGTCAACAGCAGAAGCACCACGCCGTCCGAGTGATATTTTAGTTCTTGCGCCTGATCTGAAGCAAATTGAGCCTTTGATACGGAGTGTGTTTCCGCAAAAAAATACTGCAACAGGTGTTTATCTGCCAGTAAAGCTAGCTGGTATCACGCAGTTAGATACAGTATTGGCATGGCGTTCAGTGTTAGGGCGAATTGAACTGATACAAAGTCGATTTACCATTGATGATTTTGCTGATTGGTTGAACTTAGCAGCGACCCAGGTGAGATATTGCTTAGACATTAACGGGGCTGAGCGCATCTTATCGTTGTTGAGACAAGCGGGATTTCGACGAGGTTTGGATGAGCAACATTTGCAAAAAACATTGGCGGAGTATGATCAAGACTATCGGTTCAGTTTTAAGTATGCCTTAGATCGTTTGGCGCTGGGTGTGGCTGTTCCAGTTCATGCGATGTTTCAGGAGACCTTAAGTTCTCATGTAGTGGACTCGGGTGATTTTCACTTAATTGCCACGCTCATTGAAATATATAAGCACTTTGTAGAGCGTCGAGATTGGCTCACGACGATTGAAATCGAAAATGATCAAGAGACGTCAGAGCATGTTGAATTTTGGCTCAATCGTTTAATTTTAGAAGTTAATGAGTTTGAAAGCGCTGGTGTAAGCTCGTTAGAGATGATTAAAGAGATTATTCAAAAGCAAATAAGAATGCTAACGCTGGCAAATTTCTATGAAGAACATGATCAAGCCATTCTTAAAAACATACGTTTGCCTTTGAGCTATATTCTGACTGAAATCCAAAGCACCCTTGAATCGCAACTTGATTATGCATTGCCAACTGGACAAATTACATTTAGTCAAATTGGTTTGATTCGGCCAATACCGTATAAGTTAATTGTCATGATGAATTTAGATGGCGGGAAGTTTCCAAATCGGGAGAGCCATTTACCTTTTGATTTAATGGATTTACTCAAGCCAATGATTGGTGATCGATCACGTTTAGATGATGATCAAGGTGCTTTTTTAGACGCTTTGTTATTGGCCAAAGATAATCTCTGGCTATTCTATAATGGTTTTGATGTAGCCGATGGTGAAGTGCGAGATCCATCAAGTAGTGTTCAGGAATTGCTCCAACATCTCGCGTGGATCATAAAAACATCAGATCAATCTTCCTCGAATCCTCTCATTGATATAGATGGCATTCAAGTTCATCAAAATTTGAGCACACTCTATACGGTGCATCCTTTGCAACCCTTTGATCCTGATGGTTTTCAGCAACAGCATCAGCGCTATGACGATGAATGGTATGCCGTGGCTTCTAACCTCAATCGTCAGGATCAACGTGGTCATAGAGCGGCTTGGATTAATACCTCGCTTGAATTGAATCAGGACATCATGGTCTTGGATGCTGAACAATGGATCAAAGATATCTGTTTTCCTGCGCGTCTTTATTTAAAAACCTTAGGCGTATCTAATTTAAAGGATCAGGATTTCCCTGAGGTGAATGAGCCGTTGTTATTAGATGGATTGGCGCGATACTCTATTCGTGACTTTTTACAACAGCAGCCAAATGTTTCGAAGCTTCAGACTGAATTACTCAGTGACCAGCTTCCTGTCGGCAAATTACAAGAAGTCAGTTTGAAAATGAGTCTGTTAGAGCATCAACAGTTATTAAAAAGACAAAAGTGCTATGTTGATGAGCCGACCAAAATCACTCAGCGCGTCATAGCAATAGATGATATACAGCTTCAAGTGACCGTTCCTCAAGGGGATGAGACGAGTTGGGTGAGTGTTTCAACATCCAGTGCACGCGCACGACGACGAGCACATGTGTGGTTAGAATACTTACTTTGGTTAAGTTATCGAGACTTACCAGATCACCTTGCAACTGAAATGCAGCGCATCCAAATCTTTAGCGATAAAACCATTATGTGTACTGGCCTGACGACGAAACAAGCTCAGGATATGCTTTCCCAATGGATTCAGGCATATAAACAAGCTCAGATAGAGCCTCTCGTTTTACCTGCAGCATTGCTGATGAAACTTGCTGTAGATGGAAAAGCATTAGAATGGGTCACTGATGAAAAGGGTCATCAGCAGTTAAATAACTTCGATAAGCTATTAAATGAGTGGAATAAAAGCGATGCCTTTCTGAATTATAGTTTAAATGACAGCGAAGAAAGTCATTTGCACCGAGATTGGCAGTATATTTTGCAAGATTTAGATGCTGAGCACCTATTAAAACAAGCGTGTGATCAGTTTGCTTATGTCTTATATCAGCCGATATATATGTATCAATCGGAGGCTGAAATATGAGTCAAAAGCCTACAGTCTCGTATCAGCCAATTGTGGATATGCATTTCACTGGATTGCATTGGATTGAGGCTTCTGCGGGGACTGGAAAAACGTATACGCTCTCCAGCCTCATGGTCAGAATTTTATTAGAAGAATATTTACCAAAGCAGATTATTGCGACGACATTTACACGCAAAGCAGCGGCTGAATTGAAAAGTCGAATTCGTGCACGTTTAATCGAGGTACTTGGACTTTTAGAGTCATGTCGTGAGCTAACTCAAGATCAAGTTCAGGCGCGTGCAAAATTAGAATCAGATATTTTATATCAAGTGATTTTAAATCAATTTTCTGGCTTGATTGCACATGCATGTGCACGTTTAAAATTGGTGATAGATCAGCTTGAAGAACTCTTTGTTGGTACCTTGGATAGCTTTAGCCAAAAGCTTCTTCGTGAATTTGCATTTGAGAGCGGTAAAATTGAACGAATGCAAATCACCAATGATGCAAAACAATATACGGTTCAGTTAATTCATGATGAATTACGGGCATGGATTCAACAGCAGCCTCAATCAACTGTAGATTATTTGCTGCTTAAGAAAAAAATTAAGTCACAAGATGCTTATATCGATTTAATTGAAACGAGTTTGAATTTTTCCTCTGCTTATTTCAAAGCAGTGCCAGCGCCGACCATAGATGTAGACGCTTTCAGAACTCATGCAGAGCGCTTCATACAGATCGAGCTTGAAACGCTAGATTCATTAATAGACTTTTATGATCCTGAAGGGCAGTATTATGCTGTAGTCGCAAAGAAGTGGCGCGATCAAGATAAATTAAAAATTACACTCACGCAGTTGTTGCCTGAATTCCTTGATCAAGTTAAATCCCAAGGCATTGAAGTCATTTTTGCGTCGCATCTCAGCACTCATCTTAGTCAGTTGAATGAATTGAGAAAAAAAGTTCTCAATAAATGTCCCGTCGATGTTTTGGCGGCATTTGAGCAACATCCTATTATTGTTGAACTTGCTGAGTTTTTTAAACACTTTGATAAGCTCAACCAACAACTCGAGCATTTGGAGAGTTATTTACAATATTATTTAGCGCAGCAAGTAAAACAACGTCTGCCAGAATTGCTACAGCAAAAATCCGAAACCACATTTTCACAGCAAATTCGAACTTTGGCCGAAGCACTGCAGGGAGCGCAAGGTCAGGAGTTTGCAAAGTACGTTCACGCGCGTTACCCACTTATTTTAGTGGATGAGTTTCAGGATACCAACCAAGATCAAGATGATATGTTGGCGCAGATTTGGAGACATCCAAGTCGTGTGAAGCAGGGTTGTATGATTATGGTGGGAGACCGTAAGCAAGCGATCTACGGTTTCCGCGGTGGAGACATGCTCACGTTCCTAAAAGCATATCAAGATGTTGAAACTAAAGCAGGGCGTTTTTACCAACTTGTGCATAATCATCGCTCAGTGAAACCATTGGTCGAAGTCGTCGATGCATTGTTTCAACAACAAATGGATTTTGGTGAACAAGTTGAATATACGCCTGTTACAGCAGGTACTCGATCGCATCCATTATTGATCCAATCCGGTTTAGAAAATTATGCTCCGCTTCGTTGGGTTCAAGTAAATGATAAGGAACACGAGTTAGAGCAGGTTGCTTGGAAGATACGGGATTTGCTCAATCAGGCTGCCCAAAGTCAGCTATATTTCGAAAAGCAGGGGCAACGTATTGAGCTTCAGGCAGATGATATCGCTGTTTTGTCTCGTAACAATCCTGATTTAGATAAAGTTCATCATCACTTATTGATGTTAGGCATTCCTGTAAATCGACCTTCACGAAAAAGTGTCTTCAAAAGTGGAATTGCTCGAGATGTTGGTGCAATTTTGACAGCCATCATGAATCCATTTGATGAAGCTAAATTAAAGAGAGCTTTACTTACACGATTGATGGGTTTTAATTTACATCGCTTTTTGCAACTTCAAATTCAAGCAGATGGATTAAGTTTATTTATCACGAAATTTGAAGAAATTCGTGAAATGTGGATGGGTCAAGGCTTTTTAACGGCATGGCAAAGTTTCCTCACAGAATTCAAAGTTTGGACAAACTTGGTTGAGCAATTCAGCTATGACAATGAACGCGAAGTGGTCAATCTACGACACATTTCAGAGTTGTTGAGCCAAAACAGTGATGAGTTAAGAGGTATGCACACCCTTTATCATTGGTATATGCGGCAGCTTTCAAATCCGATGGAAAGAGAGTGGGAAATTGAAAGACAGTTGAGTAATCAAGCGGGCGTTCACCTTTTAACTATTCACCAATCTAAAGGATTGGAGTTTAAGATTGTATTCTTGCTTGGCGCAGATCGTAAACTGTCAGATCGAAGCGAACTTAACTTTTCAATTCGTGAAGTGCAGGATAATGGAACTGGAAAGTCCGTCGCACAACGTGTCGTGGCGTTAAAGCGTGAAGAATTATTGGAACCATTAGAGGTTGAGCAACATGACCAACGTGCTTTGGCAGAGCATCGACGATTATGGTATGTGGCCTTAACTCGAGCACAACACCGCGTTTATTCAATGATGAGTGATCAAAAAGGGCAATCTATTTATGGTTTGGCGTTTTGGCGTGGTCATGGTGCGAACCAATTTCAGCATGCTTTCAGTTTAGATGAGCCATGTTTAGAGCAATGCCCTGAGAAAGTAATCGCAAAAAAAGAACATCATACTGTTCAAATGATTGCGCAGAAATATCCTCAAGTTCATTTTTATCCTAGAGCCAAAACCAGTTTTAGTTATCTCGCACAACATTTGAGTCATCAACAAATTAAAGATCGTATGGCGGCTCAAGATATGATTGAACATCATGCGAGTGATGAGGTCAATGCTGTGACGCTCGTGACTCGATATCAATTTGAGGATTTGGATCATCAACAACCTTTGAGTTGGATTCGTGCTCATTTTCCGATGGGAACATTAGCTGGAAATTTCCTACATGAAATTTTTGAACATATCGATTTTCAAGATCGCCGAGATTGGACATTAGAAATTCGCCGCCGTTTTAAAAATGCCTATTCGAGTTTATGGGAGCAATTATTCGCTAAATTTCAATCAGATTTTCCTCAACATCATGATACCGAGCAACATCTGTTAGAAATGATGGCTGAATGGTTAGCAGAGGTTTTAGAGACACCGATTCAACCTGAATTTCGACTCAAACAATTAGTACCTGAAGCACATTTGGCTGAATTTCCATTCTATTTGGCTTTAGCAGACCGAATATTTGGTATTCAGCGTATTCAGCAATTATTTTTAGAGTTTGGACTTAATATGCCCGAATTCAATGCTGCAAATTCAGCACGTTACCTCAATGGTTCAATTGACTTGGTTTATTATGATGGGGAGCGCTATCACATTGCCGACTATAAGAGTAATTATCTCGGAAATCATGTGGAAGACTATTCAGCTCAAGCTATTCAGCTGAGCATGACGCATGCAAGTTATTGGCTACAAGCAGCCCTATATTTGGTGGCATTACATCGCTATTTAAGTATTCATATTGATGACTACAACATCGATCGAGATCTTGGTGGTGCCAGTTATTTATATTTACGTGGGATGAATGGCACTGACCAATATGGATTTAATTATTGGCGTCCTAGTTCAGAATTTATTCTAAGATTAGATGCAATATTGGGCTATTTTGCTGAGGATAAAAACAGCAAAATAGCATGAATATTTAAATGAATTTATTATTAATCATTAATTTATCTTGTGGATAATATTGATGATAAATGTGTAGATAACTATGAGGATAACTGTGTGGAAATTAATCAGAATGAAAAAGTTGATGTTCCTCAATGGGTAACAACTTGGGCTGAATATATCCTAAATCAGTATCTTTCATCAGATGATTTAAATGAACAATCCATTAACACCATTGAACAAGTTCTGATGGCATCTACTGTCGGCGATAGTTGTATTGATTTGAAAGGGGAGGTTATCCAAGATCTGAGTAAGTTGCTCGTGAGCGCAGAGCTTGCAGAACAACAGGTCGCGCCTTTTGTTTATGATCAGAACTATTTGTATTTATATCGCTATTGGCAATTAGAGCAGCGTTTAGCTCAACAAGTTTATCGTTTAAAGCAGCAAACGATAGTGCCTGTAGATTGCACAAAATATGAAAAATTATTAATCGATCCATTTCAAAAGCAAGCCTTAGAAATAGTATCAAGGCAAGCGCTGAGTATGATTACAGGTGGTCCGGGTACAGGGAAAACGTATACTCTAGCGCGTATTATTGCCGTATTAAATGAGTCGAATCATCAGTTAAGAATCGCAATGGCTGCACCGACAGGGAAAGCTGCACAGCGAATGAAAGAAGCATTGCAAAACTCATTAAATGACGATGCAATGCTCAATATGGGTTTGGATATTGCCCACTTAAAGCAGCAAAATACGTTAACGATTCACCGTCTTCTGGGTTTAGGGCATAGCGCTCAACCTAAATACAGTCTGAAAAAGCCATTACCCTATGATGTGGTGGTGATTGATGAAGCCTCAATGCTCGATCTCAATCTCGCGACGATGCTTTTTGAAGCAATTCCAGACCAATGTCGTTTGATCTTGTTAGGGGATGCACAGCAGTTGGCCTCGGTTGATGTGGGGATGGTATTGGCGGATTTACAACAAGTAAAAGCGCTTAATGACCATCACGTCAATTTAGTGACCAGTCGAAGATTCAAAGCAGGTGCAAAAATCGGTGATTTGGCAAGGTTCATCCAGTCACATCAATGCTCACCACAAAGCTCGAAAGTTGAGCTATTGGCTAAATTTGAGAAGGAGATTTGTAGAGCATCTGAAATCCAACAGATTAATTTAGCTGAGCTTCAAGAGGATCTTGTTCAACTAGAGTATTTGAATAAAGAATATTCAGATCAAGATTTAAAAGCCTATTACCTTAAATTAAGCTCGGGGTTTACGGATTACTTTAAAGCACTCAACCTTTATGTCAGAAATGGATATCAGCAGCAGGATGTGGCTGAAATTATCCAAAAATTTGATGATTATAGGATCTTAGCTGCAGTGAGACATGGACATTTGGGATTGAATCGTTTGAATGATGAAATTGAAAGGGAGCTATTTCAGCACATGCGGATATCACGACACGACCTTTGGTATATTGGTCGCCCTGTCATGATGACATATAACGATTATCAACTCGGGCTTTCTAATGGTGATATTGGGATATGTCTCAGACATCGCCAGTTTGCTGATCAATATGAAGTATATTTTCCAAGTCTTGACCAATGGTTTCCAGCATCACGTTTACCAAAGTCAATGCAAACCTGTTATGCGCTGAGCATTCATAAGTCGCAAGGTTCTGAATTTAAACACACTGCAGTTGTATTAGATGAGTTTGCGTCACGTCTATTGAGCCAAGAATTATTGTATACCGCGATTACGAGGGCAAAAAAAGCAGTCAGTTTATTGGTGGATACTGATGCTTTATTTGAGGCAATAAACATTAAAACAATAAGAAAAACAGGTTTATTGAATAAATTAAACACTTTATTTATATCTAATATTTAACGATTGGTTGAAAATAGAAAACCTTTGTAGGAAATATCTTACAAGGATTCGAGAAATTGGCGCATAGAGCTTCGTACAATTTTTTGCGATGATTGCTTGCATAAAAGGTTCAACACGGAAAGTTGAGCAATATCGCATAATTACAATAATTTATAGTCGAGAGACTGCGAACTTACAATGATGTAAGTGATAAAAGAGGAAACTTACAGCCGCTAAGCCTTGTAGTTTTGGGAGAGACTACAGGGCTTTTTTATATACATATAAGATTAAATTGATTACATAATGTACGCAATTTCTTACATAAAGATCAGAAAACTGCGACTTGTGTTGCATAATGAATCTGGCAAAATAGTCATATAAGGAAATGAAACCTTAAGAACAAGGACCGTATTAATAATAAATGTGTGTGCAGCACTTACAATAAAAATATAAATAACAGAATCATAACTAAAATATAAGAATCTACAGCGCAAAAAAGGCCCTATGACTTGTCATAGGGCCTTTTTTAACCGTTTATCTCAATCTTAATTTTTAGGCATCTTTATACTTGTTTTGACTTAACGATTCTATTAAAGTGCGTAAAAAATATCACTTTACAAAAAAACCATGAAAAAATTCATAATTTTAATCATTTTGGTGAGTGTTGTTCTGTTTGGGTTGTATAAATGTTTTAAGCCTGCAGATCAAAACACTTCCTCAGTCGCTCAGATTGATTCTCTATCTGCTCCTGAGAGTGGACAGCAAACGCCAATATCGCCTAACGAAGATCAAGTCGAAGATTTAAATGAGTCTGAGAAGATGCCTGTTACTGATTCTCCAGATTTAGTAGATCCGAAGAGCGATTTTTCGATTAAGCCTATTGATCCAGAAACTGATCCAGCCAATCAAGTGTAATTTTTTACCCTGCGCACTAAAAACATAACAACGGAGAATAATTATGTTTAAAACTTTATCATTAAGCGCATGTCTGAGTGTTTTGATGGTCGGAACTGCGATGGCTCAGATGAGTCCTGTAGCAGCTAACGCTCAATTGAACAATCAGGCAAAACAAAAAGTGTCGAAAGGTGGTATTAATCTGTCGGCATTACTGAACAACAGTTCAAATGATTTAATCGTTGAATATCATGTTGACACTAATCATTTAGAAAATAATCGCACTCAACTTCGTGAACATCTTGCTCAAAAGAAGCAATCGATTCAATCGCGGTTTATACGTTTAGGTGGTATTCAATTACTACGTGATTATAATGCTTTACCATATAGCTTTCATCGCGTTCAAAAGCGTGACACGCTCGTAAGCTTATTGAATGACCCGAATGTAAAAGCAGTTTATCCAAATAATGTTTCTTATACGACAGCATCTCAAAGTCTACCATTAATTGGTCAAGTACCTGCGGCTGCGCAAGGCTATACTGGTGAGGGGACAACAATTGCTATCTTAGATACAGGTATTAATTACCGACATTCAGATTTTGGTAATTGTACAGCGCCAGGTGTACCATCATCGACTTGTAAAGTTTTAGAAACTGTCGAGGTTGCTCGAGAAGACTATCAGTTAGATGTTAATGGACATGGAACTAACGTTGCAGCAATTGCTTCTAAAGTTGCACCAGGTGCAAAAATTGTCATGCTTGATGTCTTCACTGGTAGTACCTCTAGAGATGGGGGGCCGGCATACGATTATGATCTAGTGGCTGCCTTGAATTGGGTGGCGAACCACTCCCAAAGCAAAAACATTAAATCTGTAAACTTAAGCATTGGTAATGGACGTAGTTATTCCTCAACTTGTACTAGTTCCGTACTTACAGATTCTTTTTCGAAGTTGAGAGGCTATGGGGTATTACCAGTTGTTGCATCTGGTAATGATAGCCATCTGAGTGGTATATCCTATCCAGCATGTACTGCGGGTGCGGTCAGTGTAGGAGCGGTTTATGATGCTAATGTAGGTTCAATTGGATTTAAAAATTGCTCTGACAGTGCAACTTATAGCGACAAAGTAACGTGTTTCAGTAACTCGAGTCGTAATTTAACTTTATTGGCACCTGGTTCACGTATTACCGCTGGCGGATATACAATGGATGGTACTTCAATGGCTGCACCTCACGTCGCTGGGGCTGTTGCTGTGTTACGTGCGAATAATGCTTTCCCGAATGAATCATTGGATCAAATTGTTGCACGTATGACGTCTACGGGAGCTTTGGTTACGGATCATCGTAACTCAATTCGCACACCTCGTTTGAATTTAATTGCTGCGTTAAA
Organism: Acinetobacter sp. ANC_7511; assembly: GCF_056779975.1. Classification (NCBI taxonomy): domain Bacteria; kingdom Pseudomonadati; phylum Pseudomonadota; class Gammaproteobacteria; order Moraxellales; family Moraxellaceae; genus Acinetobacter; species Acinetobacter sp. ANC_7511. Next base: position 19,262 of record NZ_JBWYIY010000005.1, on the reverse strand, counting down.
TGGTGCTCCATCTACTCCAGCACCACAACCCCCTGTTGTTGAGCCACCTGTAGTGACGCCAACTCCTACGCCAACACCAACTCCAGCACCACAACGTAACTGTCGTACTTTCTTATTTGTGACAATCTGTAGTGGTTAATTAATAGCTAATAGATTAAAACTTTAAAAAAAGGCATCTAAATGATGCCTTTTTTACATTGATATTAAACACGTTCAGTTTCAGATTGATCAGTTCCAAATAACGCGCGTCTTTTTTCCTTAGGAATACTTGGGCATTGGTTGGATATTTGATATAGCACTTTTGCTAAAGCGGCTAAATGTGTGCCTAACACAGATTTCCCTGTATTTAAGAACGATACACTGATATCCCGTTGAGGATCTGCCCAACATAAAATATTCGAGAAACCTAGATGACCAAAAGCTTGTCCAGTATTTGGGCCAAATACACCGATTGGATTACTGCCTAACATCGGACCAAGTGCATAACGCATAGGTGCTAAAAGGTTACGGTCTATTGTTGTATTGGATGTAGGGAGTGTTGCTCTGAAAACCGTTTCTGAATTGATAATTTGCTGGTCTTGATAACGACCACCATTGAGTAACATTTCAAAAAAGCGATTGGCTTGTTCAGCACTGGTGTAAATATTTCCTGCTGGACAGACGGTATCCATAAAACGGGGATCATTGGTGACATCCACTGCCAGTTGCAGTCCTCCGCCTAATACACGATTGAGATATAGGTCAGTCCCCAAGACAGGGTGAATCCCAGTTGGATAATTTTTTGCAACTAAATGACGTAGTTCTGGTTTTAAACCATAGTTGAAGAAAGGTAAATTCATTGGTTTTTCAATATGTTCGTGCAAGTAATCACGAATATCTTGTCCTGTTACACGTTCAACCAATTCTCCTAAAATATATCCAGCAGTTACAGCATGATAAGAGAGTTGCGAGCCTACGGGTGCAATCGGTTTTGCTGCATAAAGATGCTCCAGGATCCCTTGACGATCAAATAAAAGCTCTGGAGTGACCTCAGTTTCAATTTTAGGAATACCGCCACGGTGTGATAACAAATGAAATATGGTGGCGCGTCGTTTACCGTTAACACCAAACTCTGGAATATAGCGACTCACTGGATCAAGTAAGTTAATTTTCCCTTGTTGATCTAACAAATGCACTAACATGGCATTAACGATTTTAGAGGCAGAAAACATACAGACCGGTGTTTCTGGTGTCGCAACTTTAGAAGGGTCTGTTTGATAGTTTGGACCAAGTTCTGTGTAACCAATACTGCGATTAATTAATATCTGACCCTTGCGACGTAAACACATACTGATCATTGGATGATTGCCAGTACGATAAAGTGCTTCAACACTGTGCCAAATTTTATCAATTTGCTGTTGCGTCATTCCCCCAAGTTCTGGCGCAACTTCGTCTTTATGACGAGTGATCGTAGTTAAGTCTTTTGGTGCTATGCACGTATTTGTAGAGAGTAATTTCACGTTCATTCCATGTTTCATTGTTTTTATAACAGGCAAGTTTGCCCTGCCAAAAAACAAAAGTCAGTATCTTTAACGACATGAATTGATGATTGTTTCTGCCAGAAGTTATTGAGCGGATAATTTTGCTTTTTGAGGGGGGTTCCTTTAAAATAGCACGCTGCTGTAGTGATGCACGGCAGTCAATTCCGCTTTGAAGAGCGTCATTGATTTGTATCAAATACTTTTAAATAAGCATCTCGGAGAAATCGAATGGCTTTAACAAACGCAGATCGCGCAGAGATCATTGCTAAATTTGCTCGCGCTGAAAACGACACTGGTTCACCAGAAGTTCAAGTAGCTCTTTTATCTGCTCAAATCAATGACTTACAAGGTCACTTCAAAGAGCACAAACACGACCACCATAGCCGTCGCGGTCTTATCCGTATGGTTAACCAACGTCGTAAGCTTCTTGACTACCTTAAAGGTAAAGATGCTACTCGTTACAGCGATTTGATTGCTGCTTTAGGTTTACGTCGTTAATTCGATTTAAACTTTATTTTCGGATTATTGCATGTTGAATGCTGTATTGCTGAAAACTAAAGGCGATCTAGTTTCGACTAGATCATGGGGAAGGGGCGAATAGTTTCGCTCCTTCTTTGTGTTTAAAAATAGTGTTTCTAGTGAGGTCGGCTTCTAAGCTTTGTCATTTAAAACCTGTGTTGTGAATGCCAAACCTTAGGGGTCTCCACTAGAATAAAATCAGGAAAAAATAGAACATGTCGATGTTTAATATTATTCGTAAAGAATTCCAATTCGGTCAGCACCAAGTTGTGCTTGAAACAGGCCGTGTGGCGCGTCAAGCAAATACAGTAGTGATTACCATGGGTGGTGTGACTGTATTGGTTGCTGTTGTTGCTCAACCAACTGCGAAAGCAGGTCAAGACTTTTTCCCACTGACTGTTAACTACCAAGAAAAACAATATGCTGCAGGTCGTATCCCAGGTGGTTATGGTAAGCGTGAAGGCCGTGCATCTGAAGCTGAAACTTTAATTTCACGTTTGATCGACCGCCCAATTCGTCCGTTGTTCCCAGAAGGTTATTACAACGAAATCCAAGTGACTGCAACAGTTGTATCATCTGACAAAACTATGGAAGCTGATATTGCTGCAATGTTAGGTACCTCTGCTGCACTCGCAATTGCAGGTACACCATTCCGTGGTCCAATTGGTGCTGCACGCGTTGGTTTAATTAACGGTGAATACGTTCTTAACCCAAGTCATGAACAACTTGCTCAATCTGACCTTGACCTTGTGGTTGCAGGTACAGAAGCTGCTGTTCTTATGGTTGAATCTGAAGCGAAAGAACTTTCAGAAGACCAAATGTTGGGTGCTGTATTGTTCGGTCACGACGAAATGCAAATTGCAATTCAAGCGATCAAAGAATTTGCTGCAGCTGCTGGCGCGAAGGAATCTGACTGGGTTGCTCCAGCGAAAAACGAAGACCTTCGTAGTCAATTGAAAGCAGCTTTTGAAGCGAAAATCTCTGAAGCGTATACGATTGCGGTTAAGCAAGACCGTTATGCAGCACTTGATGCACTTCATGCTGAAGCGATTGCTCAATTCGTTCCAGAAAATGACGAAACAGGTATTGCTGACGAAGTTAACGAATTATTTGAAGACCTTAAATATCGTACAGTTCGTGACAATATCTTGTCTGGTAAACCACGTATTGATGGTCGTGATACTAAAACTGTTCGTGCAATCGACGTACAAGTGGGCGTATTAGATCGCGCTCATGGTTCTGCATTGTTTACACGTGGTGAAACTCAAGCACTTGTAACAACAACTTTGGGTAACACGCGTGATGCATTAATGGTGGATACCCTTGCAGGTACGAAGACTGATAACTTCATGCTTCACTACAACTTCCCTGCATACTCTGTAGGTGAAACTGGTCGTGAATCTGGTCCTAAACGTCGTGAAATTGGTCATGGTCGTTTGGCACGTCGTGGTGTTCAAGCAGTTCTTCCACCAGCTGATCGCTTCCCGTACGTGATTCGTATCGTATCTGACATCACTGAATCGAATGGTTCGTCTTCAATGGCGTCTGTGTGTGGTGCTTCTTTATCACTTATGGATGCAGGTGTTCCACTTAAAGCGCCAGTTGCAGGTATTGCAATGGGTCTAGTGAAAGAAGGTGAACGTTTCGCAGTTCTTTCAGACATTCTAGGCGACGAAGATCACCTTGGCGACATGGACTTTAAAGTAGCAGGTTCTGCAAACGGTATTACTGCACTTCAAATGGACATCAAGATCGAAGGTATTACTGAAGAGATCATGGAAGTTGCATTGAATCAAGCGTATGCAGGTCGTATGCATATCTTGAATGAGATGAATCAAGTGATTTCACGTGCTCGTCCTGAAATCTCAATGCACGCACCAACATTCCAAGTGATCAGCATCAATCCTGATAAGATCCGTGACGTGATTGGTAAAGGCGGCGCAACTATTCGTCAAATCACTGAAGAAACCAAAGCAGCGATCGATATCGAAGATAACGGTACAGTACGTGTATTTGGTGAAACTAAAGCAGCGGCAATGGCTGCAGTAGCGAAAATCCAAGCGCTTACAGCAGAAATTGAACCAGGTACAATTTACACAGGTAAAGTCATTCGTATCGTTGAATTCGGTGCGTTCGTCAATATCCTTCCTGGTACTGATGGCTTGCTTCACATTTCACAAATCTCGAACGAGCGTATTGCGAATGTGACAGACGTTCTTACTGAAGGTCAAGAGGTTAAGGTACAAGTTGCGGATGTTGATAACCGTGGTCGTATCAAACTTACAATGAAAGACATTGAACAAGCTTAATCATTTAAGCTAATTCTAAGCCTTGTGTGGTGCTTCGTTTAAACGAGTGTTACACAAGGCTTTTTTTATGGCATGATCAAAATGTTCTCATTTAAAAATAACTAAAATGCAAAAGTTTAATTATTATTATCATCAAGGTGACGGGTATATTTATCTGAGTGAAGAATTATCGACTGATGTTGATGCAGAATTTATATGGTTGAGTTTTGAACGCCACGAATTGATTCAAAATACAGAGACGTGGCAACGATATATTTTTGAGAACACTGGAATTCTGTTGAACGAATTTCATCTTAAAGATATTCAAAACATTGAGCATCCTTGCGTATTTGATGCATTGGATGATTATGATTTATTGATATTTAAAAAATTAATCACCCCAGATGACCACATTCAAATTCAGAATGGTCATTCAGCTGCACAACAAACTGCGGACATTGTTACAACGCCGGTAAGTTTTGTCATGACATCAAATGTTTTAATCACAGTGCATGAACGAGGTAATCGTGTATTTGAAACATATCTTGAAAGAGTGCAGGCGATTCAAACACGACCTATAGAGCAACAAAATATTCCACGAAAATTAGCACAGAGCCCTGTAGATATTGTGCTTAGATTACTGAATATGATGGTGGATGGCTATTTAGGTTTACGTGTGGCACTAACCAAACGTGTGGAATTTTGGCAAAGAGAACTATTACAAGGAAATCAAAAATTTAATCGATGGAATCAACTGCTGCAAGAGATCACGGCTTTTCAACAAGTTGAAAATTTGTGTGAAGAACAGGTTGAATGCCTACAAGAATTAAGAGATGAAGTTGTCGAAAATTATCATCATATTAAAGCTAAACGTAAGGCAGAGAAGCAAAATTTAATGCTCGTCCGAATGGATGATTTAATTAGCCATATTGAAAGAATACAAAAGCACAGTGTTCGGTTAAACCATGCAGTACAAGCCGCTATCGATTTGCACTTTTCAGCAGTGGCCAATCAAACCAATGAAAATATGAGAATTTTAGCAATTATCACCGCTGTATTTGCACCACTGACTCTTCTTACAGGTATTTACGGAATGAATTTTGAATTTATTCCAGGATTAAACTCACCGCATGGCTTTTGGTATATGCTCACAGCCATGTGTGTGACAACACTTTTGTTAATTTGGTATTTTTATCGTAGACAAATGGTCGGGCGCGGTGAAAAAAGTGTGATGGAATTGTTGGCTCAACAAAACCAGCAGCAACAACTCGGTTTGTTTGCATTTTTGGAGTATGAACCGATTCAAAAAACATTGAAAGGTACGCTCCGAGAAATGGGACGTTGGACTCGATTAAAATAGTCAACGTCACATAAGGCACTTATGCTTTAAGTCAGAATGATAAGTGCCAGATTCACCGTTATTTTATAATATTAAATTGAAATTACTGGGTAAGGTTCATCTGCGCTTGTTTGAGCAAACGATACATTTCATCTTTTAATTTAAGTTTTTTTCGCTTTAGAAACTCAATATCATCATTAATTACATTAACTGGATTTAGTTCCAAATGCGTAATTTCATGATCTAGCGTTTCATGTTCCTCGAAAATTTTAGCGAAGTGAGGGTTTTCTTCTCTTAAAGGCTGAATAAGTTCACGGAACTCAGGGAAAAGGTTTTTCAGCTTTTTATTGCATTCTTTAACTTTCATTGATGGTTTAATCCTTTCATTCTAATCAATAAAAAATAAATGCATGTAACAGTACATGCATTTATGTGGGCTTGCTTTATTTGAAGTATTTCACTTGCTTGCGCAATTGTTGTACTTCATCTATCAGATCCATCATCATGGCGACGGCAGGGAGACTTGCTTCAAAATCCCGTTGCAAGCGATAAGCTCTCCGTGCTCGAGTAAGTTCTTCACCAAAAAATTGATGGATTTTTTGCTCAGAACGAGCTGGTAGAATTTCATATTCAAGTAATTGCAAAACCCATTCAGGACTTTGTCCGCATGCTTGGGCAAAATGCTTTAAATCAAAAATACATTGGTCATCAATGATTTCAGCCTCTAAATATCCATTTTTGTACACTTCTCGGTACTGAATCGTTGTCATGATTCACCTCCTTCATCACGAGGGTTGAAATGTGTAAATGCTTGAGCAAATTGCTCATATGCCTGTTTTTGCTGCGGGGATTCTGCTCTTGGATAAACAATATTCAGGATTATATAAAGGTGTCCCGGGGGGGAAGAGGGAATCCCTTTTTCTTTAATACGGAGTTGTTTGCCATAAATTGTATGTTGAGGAATGCTGACTTTGATCTTTCCAGAGGGGGTTTTTAGCTCGATGTCTTGGCCTAAAGCAGCTTCCCAAGGACTAATGTTAATGTGATAGTAAATGTCTGCCTGATCGACATATATGCTGTCAGTGGTTTGATAATGGATCTGTATATAAAGATCTCCATTTTCACCGCCCGATAAACCAGCTTGTCCTTGACCTTTGAGTCGAATTTGTTGACCGTTTTTCATCCCTTTCGGGATTCTAATTTCAAGGGTTTTTCGCTGAACTTCAGGTTGTCCATATGCATTAAAAGTGGGTATACGCAATTGGATGGATTGAGTGACACCTTCAAAAGCGACTTGTAAGGGCACTTCTATACTGGCATGTTGATCTTCACCACGAATCGGCTGGGATTTATATTGGTGTGAGCGCTGTGCATAACCTCCACCAAAACCTGTTCCAAAACGCCCAAACAAATCTTCAAAGCCAGAAAATTCATGATTTGTATGGTTTTCACTATCCGAGAAAGGAGACTGACTATTCAACTGATCGAGTTGTTGATCGTACTCTTGTTTTTTTAAAGGATCACTTAATGTGTCATAAGCCGTATTAATCGCCTGCATTTTTTTTTCGGCATCAGGTGCTTGACTGATATCGGGATGGTATTTCCGAGCCAGTTTTCGATATGATTTTTTTATTTCCTCAGGACTCGCATCGCGATCTAGTCCGAGTTCCTCATAATAATTATTTGCCATTAAGCAAAAATAACCGTTGATTAACTTTTAATCATTATGAGCAGACTTTCGAAGACTACAATATGTTCAGATGGTGAATAATTGTTTCAATTTCTTACAACAAAAAAAATCAGCAAGTAAAACTTGCTGATTTTCGAAGAGAACTGTTTAGGATTAACTGAGGTGCTCGCCGAATAGACCAAGAGCTTCTTCAGCAGTAAATCTGTATTGAGTGTTACAGAATTGACAGTCCATGGTAATAGGGTTCTGTTGTTCTAAAATTTCACGCACAGATTCAGCACCCACCTGAATTAATGCTGTAGAGCAACGCTCTTTAGAACATGTACAGCCAAATTGAAGTTGTTCAGCTTCAGGTAGTCTGACTTCTTCTTCATTATATAAGCGATACAAAATTTCTTGCGCATCCAGCTCAGTAAGTTCATCTGTTTTTAAAGTTTCAGTGAGCATGGTTAGACGAGGCCAGATATCTTCATCAACCTTTTGCTGCTCTTCATCATTGTTACGCGGTAATAATTGAATCAAAAGACCACCAGCGCGTTGAGCAGTACTAGCTAAAACGATCTTGGTTGGGATTTGGGCAGATAAATCATAATACTGCATGAGGCATTTAGCTAAATTCGGCTGATCTAAAGGCACGATACCCTGATAGCGTTCGCCAAATTCAGGTTCAATATTAATAAATAAAACTGGACTGACCAAAGTTTTCAGAACGATGCTGCTGTCTGATGCTTCTTCAAAACGTGGATCAGCTTCATATTCAGCTAATCCGCGTACTTCACCGAGGTGATTACATTCAGCCATAGCCCATTTTAAGGTGCCAGAAGCTTGAATTTGGAGGCTAATACGTCCCTTAATTTTAAGTGTGCTGGCCAACAATGCAGTCGCACTGAGCATTTCGCCCAATAAAATTTGAATCGCAGGTGCATAGGCGCGTTGCGCTAAAATTGTTTTAAGCGCATCTTCAAGATGTACGACTTCACCACGAACAGGGCTGTTATCAATAAAAAAACGTTGACGTAAATCAGACATAAAATTCTCCAAATCCCTGTCTAGATGGTGACGATATTGTAAATCACAAGTTAAAATTCTTCATCTCGACAAACATTAATTTGGTTTTGCGAGTGCTTAGCGCGTCGTTCTATAGAACTTACTTCAGAATCAATGGTTTCATCTAAACTTTCTGAAAGTGGTTGATGTTGTTGAGCATCATTTTCAAAAATTTGTTCGAGTTCCGCTAAGAAATTTCGATAGCTTTCAAAGACTTTTTGATCATCCGTATAGATGCGTTGTTGCTCAGCTAATAGACGCTCATCATAGTCTCTAAATATTTCAATACTATGTTGAGCATGTTCTTGACTTAAACCTAACGCGGTTAAGGTGCGAAATGCCATACCGAGTGAAGATAGAAAAGTTTCACGCCAAATATGCTCAATGCCTAAGTCTTTAAGTAAATGCATATGATGTCGATCACGGGCACGGACGATGAGTTTGAGCGTTGGATAATTCAAACGTAAATGGCGAGCAATATTCATCGACATTTCCACATCGTCTACAGCAAGTACAAATGCCTTAGCATGCTCGATGCCTGCAGATCTCAATAAATCAGGGGAGGAGGCGTCTCCATAATAAACTTTACCACCGTACTTTCTCACAAAATCAATTTTTTCTAAATTATTATCAATGGCTGTAAAGCTGACATGATTGAGATAAGCAACGCGCGCCACTATTTGTCCGACGCGTCCAAAACCTGCAATTATTAATGTTGAATGAGTGTCTGGTAATGGGACATCTTCAGCGCTATCAGTCTTTCGATCAAGATATGGAATGAGCCATCGTTGTGCAAGCCAGAAAATGACAGGGGTGAGTGCCATCGAAATTGCAATGATCAGAATCGTAGGGGATAACACTGCTTGAGTAATTAAACCTTCGGTATTCGCAACAGCTAAGATCACATAAGCAAATTCTCCTCCTTGAGCAAGACAAATGGCAATCAATACACTGGTTTTGCATTGAAATTTAAAATATCGCGCGATTGCAACCATGCTTAATATTTTTATGATGATCAGCACGAATGCCCCACCAAAAATGAATAGCGGCTGATCTACGAGGAGATCAATCGGTGTCATCATGCCTACGCTCATAAAGAATAAACCGAGTAATAACCCTTTGAAGGGTTGAATGCTCGATTCCAGTTCATGGCGAAACTCAGAATCCGCGAGTAATACACCTGTCAGAAAAGCACCGAGCGTGGTGCTTAATCCGAGCATATCCATAAACAGAACAACCGCTAAAACAATGAAGAGTCCAGCAGCCGTAATGAGTTCCGTTGCTCCACTCTGTACAATGAATCTAAAAAATGGTCGCATCACATAGCGACTAAATAAAAATAAGCCAGTAAACGTTGCAACAACAGCGGCAAAATAAGCAATACCATGATGTGTAGACTGATTTCCCGCGAGTAGGGGAATCAGGGCGAGTAAAGGAATAGCGGCAATATCTTGAAACAGTAAAATAGAGAAAGATTGCTGACCATGTGCGGTATTCAGCTGCTGCTTTTCTGCAAGTAATTGCATGACAAATGCTGTAGATGATAAAGCAAGGGCAAGACCAATTACGACACTAGCAGCAAGATGCTGTTGGAAGAACAGCCAAATGGTTGCGACAAGAATTATACCTGTGATCAAGACTTGAGCACTTCCAATCACAAATATAGAGTGACGCATATTCCACAAGCGCTGAGGGCGTAATTCTAGGCCTATTAAGAACATCAAAAAAATCACGCCGTACTCAGCTAATTTCATTAATGTTTCGGCATCATTGGTCACATTCAATGCACTTGGACCAAGTAATATTCCTGTAAACAAATAACCTAAGACTGTCGCAATACCAATTTTTTTTCCGAGCGGAACAAAAATTAATGCGGCAGCTAGAAAAATTGTGATTTGTAACAACAATGGCATTGGCCTTCCCTAAAGTGGAATGTTGGACTGATGAAATTGTAATCGTGTCTGCTTTAGCTGTGTAAATTTAATTCAGGTCTTCGACTTTGATAATTTAACTCTATTCATGATTAGCTTAGCTCTTGAGGATCTATATCAATACTGAGCTTCATCGTTGAAGGTTTTTGTTGAAGCACAAATGGCCACCATTCTCGTATATAGAAATGCATTTTTGCACGATCTGATGACAATAAAACCACATGTGCCTGATAACGCCCAGCCTTTCGCTCCATTGGCGCAGGAATTGGACCCCAAATCTCAATCAGCTCACCAGTATGTTGTTGGAGCGATTGTGTCATATTGGTTAAAAAATTGAGATTTTCTTCCTGACTACGCGATTCACAACGTATTAATGCTGCATAGCGCATTGGAGGGAGTAAAGCAGCTTGACGATCATGAAGTGTTTCACGAGCAAAAGCACGATAGTCTTTATCAATGAGCGTGTTGAGTAGAGGGTGATCAGGTCGTAAAGTTTGTAGATAAACCTCACCTTTTTTTTCACCTCGTCCTGCACGACCTGCAACTTGAACAATCAATTGGGCTGTTCGTTCCGTTGCTCTGAAATCAACACTGAGTAGGCCACTATCAATATCTAAGATTGCAACTAAGGTTACATACGGAAAGTGATGACCTTTGGCTAACATTTGCGTACCAAGTAAAATCATCGGTTTACTTTGATGAATTTGCTCGTAAATTTTTTGCCAACTCCCGACACGGCTCGTGGAATCACGATCTACTCTGACCACAGGAAAGTCTGGAAATAAAAGTTGTAAATTCTCTTCAACTTTTGCCGTGCCCATTCCAATAGGCTTCAAGGTGTGTTGCTGACAAGAGGGGCATTGATCAGGCAGTCGATTAATTGTCCCACAGTGATGGCAATGCAGGTGCTCATATGGTTTTTTATGAAGCGTAAAATGTGCATCACAATGGGGACAATTGGCTTGCCATCCACAGCTTTCGCAGATCAGGACAGGTGCATAACCACGTCTGTTTAAAAAGATCAGTACCTGTTCTTCTTGATTGAGTCTTTTTTGAATTTCTTTAATGAGTTGTTCGCTTATACCATGCTGTTTTTGAGCAATCTTTAGATCAATTAAATGAATTTTAGGTAAGCTTGCACCTGCGGCACGTTCATCGAGTTTCAGAATCGTTAATTTTTTTTGCTCCACCAAATGATATGAGTCAATACTTGGTGTTGCTGAGCCAAGGACAATGGGGCATTGCTCTAAATAAGCGCGATAGAGAGCAACATCACGTGCATGGTAGCGAAAACCTTCTTGTTGTTTGAATGACAGGTCATGCTCCTCATCTAAGATAATGAGCCCTAAATTTGGCATGGGGGTGTAAATCGCAGAGCGTGTACCAAGAATAATGGAGGCCTTCCCTGTTTGAGCATATTGCCAAGCTTGGAGGCGCTTTGTGTCATTCAGTCCGGAATGCAACAAGACAATATTGCAGTGAAAGCGAGATTGAAATCGACTGATAGTTTGAGGGGTTAAGCCAATTTCTGGTACCAGTACCAATACTTGCTGACCTTTTTGTAAAACCTCTTGCATGACTTGCAAATAAACTTCAGTTTTTCCGCTTCCAGTTAAACCATCGAGTAAAAATGCTTGATAGCGATTTTGTGCTTTTAAAATGGATTGAATTGCTTTTTTTTGATCATCATTTGCAGTCAATGGCATTTGAGCCAGCTGTACAGGTTCAGGACTAAAGTCCTGCTGAATCAATTTGCATTCGACGATTTCTTTCTTTTCAAGCGCTTTTAATGTTGCTGTTTCCACACCACTCAAATTCAGTATCGTCTCGGCAGTCCCTTGAGGGTGTAGCTTTAAAATTTTATAAGCCTCTTGTTGTTTTAAAGATCGAGCCACTTTCTTTTCAGCGTCTAAATTTAAAACTTTCCAAGAGTGAGCTAATAAATTATAGGGTTTGCCCTGCCTTAAAAATGTCGGCAAAGTGGTATGCATGACTTCCCCAATGGGGAATTGATAATATTGAGCAGACCACTGCGCGAGCTGAATGATCGTAGCATTGAGTATGGGCTGTAGATCCAAGATTTCAGTGATGGATTTCAGTTTGATTTTCGGATCTAATGGCGTTTCCGGTGCGATCTTTTCAAGTACGATTCCGACTAAGTTTTGACGACCAAACGAAACAAGAACACGGCAACCTATGTGTATAGTTTGGTATTGTTCTGCAGAAACTTCATAATCAAAACAATCATATAGATAAACTGGCACCGCGATGCGCACTCGATAAACAATTTGGCTTAATTCTGAAATATTTGTCATATATAGTCGTCAATCAATATGGTGAAAACTTATCGTGGATAACCAATGCTTGTGATAGAGTGTTCAAGTTGTTGCAAGTGATCAATATGAATGAAGAGAACGGTCTAAGGCAACTCTTAAGACATCATAATTAGGAAAATTAGAGCATTATCATGCCCGCATATCAATATACTGCCATCGATGCTTCAGGAAAGCAGCAAAAGGGTGTGCTAGAAGGTGATTCAGCCCGACAGATTCGACAACAGCTTCGGGATAAACAATGGATTCCAGTACAAGTTGATGCTGTAGAACAAAAAGACAAGCATCGAACTGGTGGTTTTTTTCAAAAAAAATTTACAGCTTATGACTTAGCTTTGATGACTCGCCAATTATCCGTATTAGTTGCAGCGGGGATCCCACTTGAGGAAGCATTAAGAGCAGTTGCCAAACAAAGCGAAAAAGCTCACGTGCAAAATTTGATGTTATCTGTAAGATCAAAGGTTTTAGAAGGTCATTCCTTGGCTCAAGGGATGCAACAATCTGGCAGATTCCCTGAACTTTATATTGCAACGATTGCTGCTGGTGAGCGATCAGGACACTTAGATCTTATTCTCGATCAATTGGCTGATTACACTGAAAATCGCTTTGCGATGCAAAAGAAGATTCAAGGTGCAATGATTTATCCTATTATTTTGATGTTGATGTCTTTCGGTATCGTAATGGGACTCATGACCTATGTAGTACCAGACATCGTTAAAACTTTTGACCAAAGTAAAGATGCGCTACCTTGGATTACGGTTGCTTTAATGAAAGCCAGTGATTTTATACGTCAAGCTTGGCCATTTGTATTGGTTGCATCGGCGTTGGGATTCTTTCTATTGGTGCGTTTTTTAAGGACTGCCGCAGGGCATTATGCTTTTGATCGTCTCACGTTGAAGTTGCCATTATTTGGAAAACTATCACGAGGTATTAATGCCGCCCGCTTTTCAAGTACCTTATCTATCTTAACGCAATCTGGTGTTCCTTTGGTCGACGCGTTGAAAATTGGTGCAGCAGTAAGTAGCAATTGGGTTATTCGAGATGCAGTCAATGTCGCGGCTGAAAAGGTCACAGAGGGTGGAAATTTGGCTACGCAACTTGAACGCTGTGGTTATTTTCCACCGATGATGGTGCAAATGATCAAAAGTGGTGAAGCCTCGGGTGAGTTGGATCGAATGTTAGAAAGAGCTTCGACGATGCAAGATCGAGAAGTTACCACATTAATTTCGACATTATTGGCGTTGTTGGAGCCACTAATGTTGGTGTTAATGGCTGCGATTGTATTGGTGATCGTGATTGCTGTCATGTTGCCAATCGTCAACATGAACAATATGATTTAAACAGATTCAATAAATTCTAATAATGAATGAAATAGCGAGTGAAAATATGCGAAACAAGATGAAAATGCGAAAACAATCTGGTTTTACCCTGATCGAAGTGATGGTAGTGATTGTGATTTTAGGTGTGCTTGCAGCACTGATTGTGCCTAATGTCATGGGGCGTGGTGAGAAAGCGAAGGTTGATACCACAATCATTACGCTGAAAGGTGTTGCAGGTGCATTAGATCAATACAAATTAGACAACAACCAATATCCATCCATGCAAGATGGTGGCTTGGATGCCTTGGTCAATCAACCAGCTTCAGCAAAAAATTGGTTACCTGGTGGTTATGTGAAGGGTGGTTATCCTAAAGATAGCTGGGATAATGATTTGCAATATGTGATTCCCGGTTCGGAAGGTCGTGCATATGATCTTTATTCATTCGGCGCAGATGGAAAGCAGGGTGGTGAAGGAAATGATGCTGATATCTTTTACACACCATAAATGAAAATCATTATTAAAAACCATTTATGGTATTAATCACTTCACTTAATCGAATTAATAAATATTGAGTGAAGTGATAATCTTTATTATTTATGGATATTGACTTAAGGTATTGATAATTAAATTATTTGTAAATAATTGGTTTTTGAGATTTATAATAAGAATTATTCCCATATTTAATGGTTACAAGAAACAGAAAATATGAAGAAAATTAGGCTTTTTATTTTAATTATTCCCTGCATAATGGAGCCAACAGCTTAGCTTGATAATAAGGGGGAATGATGAAAGCATTAATATTGTCAGATGAAATCAATTTATTTCATTGGACTGTGCTCAAGTCTGCACTGCTTATTTTGAGCTTATTGCCTATCAGTCATCTATTTATTGATCTTTGGTCAAATGCAGACGCAAGCAGTCAAATCATGATCGGATTTATGGCGATTAGTGTATTTAGTGCGATTACGATTTTAAGTTTTTATAGTGCACTTAAGGCATCTGTTTTGACGCTGTCTGATGTATCTTCAACATTTGAAGCGCTGCTCATTAAAATTTATCGATCTATTCCGATGTTGAGTTTGATGGCAATGCTGTCTTACCTCACAACACAAATTTAAAAAAACCGAGCATATTTGCT
Organism: Acinetobacter sp. ANC_7511; assembly: GCF_056779975.1. Lineage (NCBI taxonomy): Bacteria > Pseudomonadati > Pseudomonadota > Gammaproteobacteria > Moraxellales > Moraxellaceae > Acinetobacter > Acinetobacter sp. ANC_7511. The sequence continues at coordinate 4,137 of NZ_JBWYIY010000005.1, read as the reverse complement.
CGGTTTTTTGATATAGAACATATATTTGATTTGAAACCAAGTGTTATCGACGAGATTTAAAACTGACATCGACAACACGTGGTCTAAAGAACCAACCCATCACCAATAAAATCAATGACAATCCCAATATTGGCCAATCACTGAATCTCGTATACCAAGTTTGCCCTTCCATTGCAGGTAGATCACCACGAAGAACCGCTTGTTGATCAATTGGGGCTTGGCTGACGATTTCCCCTTTGTGGTTGATAAAAGCAGTTACACCTGTATTGGTTGCACGAATAAACCAGCGTCCATTTTCTTTTGCCCGCATTTGTACCATTTGTAAATGTTGCCACGGACCAGCCGTACCCGTAAACCACGCATCATTTGAAACGGTGACGAGGAAATCACTATTTAGTGCATTGCGTCGGGTTAGGTTCGGATAGGCAACCTCATAACAAATCGCAGCAGCTAATTTGTGGTTGTGAATTGAAAAAGGAGCTTGATCCTGCGGACCACGTGAAAAACCGCTCATTGAAGGATCATTTTGAAGCGCAGGTAACACCCAACTTAACAGGCCAGACAGCGGAATATATTCACCAAAAGGAACGAGACGCTGTTTTTTATATAAGCCTGTAGCTTCATCACCAGATGCCATCATGGAGTTGTAATAACGCGGATAACCCAATGCCTTAGATTCATTTAAATCCCAATATGGAATGCCTGTTACCCAAGCTGTGTTGGTACTTTTGGCTTGCTGATCCATTGCATCTAAAAATAGTTCAATATCTGATTGAAACATTGGGATAGATGATTCAGGCCAAACCACCAAGTCACGTCCCCATTCTGATCGCGTTAATTGTGCATAGATTTCAAGTGTCTTTACTTGATACTCAGTTAACCACTTTAAATCTTGAGGAATATTACCTTGGATTAAAGAAACGCTCAGCGGTGCTGATTTTTTTTCTTCTACAAAAGTTAAATAGGATGCGCCCCATGCACCTAGCAATACAATTGAAACTGGAATAGCCCAAAAGTAGCGTTTTCGTAGGAGTTCAACAAGTGCAGATGCAATGAGAATGACCACGAAAGAAACTGCAAATACACCAAATAAAGGTGCATAGCTATCTAAGAAACGCTCGGTAAAAGCATAACCTGCAAATAACCAAGGGAAACCAGTAAATACCCAAGTTTTTGCCCATTCAAAGAATACCCATAAAGGGGCAAAAGTAAGTGGTGTTTCTGGAAAGAATCGACGATATATCCAAGTTTGTATTGCAGTAAATAGCCCCATCACCAAGGCCATAATCGCAATCATGATGACACTTAAAAACGCAGATGTATCACCATACACATGGATAGAAGTGTATAACCAGAATGCACCAACAAACCATAAACCAAAACCGTAAGTCCAACCGATGAGGAATGCTTGTTTAGGATTTCGCTTACTGAGTGTGGCATATAGCAATGCTGGCGATAATATTGCCAGCCACCACCAATAAAAAGGTGCAAGTGCGAGACTAAAAGTCGCACCTGCTGTTAAAGCAATAAGGAGTGGATAAATGAAAGGTAATGATTTTTGTTTTTCTGAAGGACTCAATAATTTTTGAAAATAGGCTCTCATTTACGCACAGCTCGAATCAGATGAATAGTACGGACATCTGCTTCCACAATGGTAAATTCCCAATCTCCCAATTCAATCACTTGGCCTTGAAGATCGCTGACTAAACCAATTTCTTGCAGTAATAGTCCACCCACAGTTTCCACTTCATCATCAGAAAATTCAGCATTTAAAACATTGTTAAAATGTTCAATTGGTGTAAGTGCTTGAACTAACCACGTGTTACTGCTGTTGCTGGTTTGATCTGGAACAATGAAATTGGCTTCTTCATCGACATTGTCATGTTCATCTTCAATTTCACCCACAATTTCTTCAAGAATATCCTCAAGTGTCACTAAACCCGAAGTAGAACCGTACTCATCAATCACAATCGCAATATGTGTTTGAGTGTTTTTTAGCATTCGGAGCACTTGATCAGAACGCGCGCTTTCAGGCACAAAAATCGGTTGGCGCATCAGCGAATGTACATTTACTTTCGAATCACGATCTTTTAAGAAAGGTAAGAGGTCCTTTGCCAAAAGGATACCAATGACGTTATCAGGTTGATCTGTTGAAAATACAGGGAAACGTGAGTGCGCTGACTCGATGAGAACATCAAGAATATCCAATAACTCATCATCTTCTTGTAAGCTGACCATTGAAGTTCGTGGCGTCATGACTTCACGAATTTTAGTCGCTGGAAGGTCAAAGATTCCCTCGAGCATCGCTACTGTATCTGGTTCGAGTAGTCGACGTGAATCTTGTACAATTTTTAACAGTTCATCTCGGGTTTCTGGGGCTGTGCCTAACCATTTGCGTAAGCCACGCATACCCCACGATGTACCTGATTCCTCTTGCATGATCTTTCCTAAAGACTCTTCAATTGAAAAAATAAGTTTTAATCATACCGAAGAAAATACGCTTGTCTATTGGTAAAATTTTGATTCCTAATGATCTATTTGATCATAGACCACTGTATTTGGAGTCTTTTTCTGAATTTGGGAGTGAAAAGATTGAATTATGATAAAATAATCGCCCAATCTTTTTAGGGCGATATTGAATGTCTGATTCTCAAGTTCAACCTCAAATCCAGTTGAATACACGTGGTTTACGTTGTCCAGAACCGGTGATGATGTTACATCAAGCCATTCGTAAATCTAAGTCTGGTGATGTGGTGGAAGTATTTGCAACAGATAATTCAACTTCTTGGGATATTCCTAAATTCTGTATGCATCTTGGTCATGAATTGCTGTTGCAAGAAGAACGTTTAGATGACAATGGGAACAAAGAATTTCATTATTTGGTAAAAAAAGGTTAGCCCGTCGTGAATTAACGGTTGAAACAATTCATATCGTTTAAAATTGATTTTTTCGTGTACAATTTGGGTTAAGAATATCTAAATAATAATGATTAACTCATTTTGACATGAAGAATTTCATCAATAATATTCAGCGTACGATTGAACAGCTCGGTCTAACCGCCCAAAACAGAGCCCTCCACATCCAATTCAGTCATTCACAGCTGAATAGCCAAGTCTTCCTCCAACGCATCGATGGCAGCCATGCCCTTAACGAAGGCGTGCAAGCAGAACTCATCTGTCTCTCGACCAATGCCTTAATTCCACTCAAACAATTCATCGGCACACAAGTGGCCGTCGATCAAGTCACCGATCAAGGCACCCTGTTTAGAACCACTGGCATCATCACCGAAGCCTCACAAGGACAAAGCGATGGGGCACTGACCCTCTACAAACTCACGCTTAACGATGCAACTTCACTTTGGCACAAACGCCGCAACAGCCGCGTATTTATGAACAAATCCGTGGTCGAAGTGATGGAAATCCTCTTTGAAGAATGGCAAAACAAAAGCCCACTTTTTGCCTCTAGCCTCAGCCTAGACCACAGTGGATTACAACAACAATACGATATCCGACCCTTCATCATGCAAAGCAACGAAAGCGACTACGACTTTCTGACTCGCTTACTACGCAGTGAAGGCATTAACTGGCTCATTGATGAAGCGCAACCGATTGTACCGAGCAACAACAGCCCGATCGAAGCACAAAAGCTCCGCCTGATTGACGACAACAGCCAATACCAAGCCCTCAACCGACGCAACATCCGCTACCATCGTAGTGATGCGACAGAACAATTTGATAGCATCACCAGCTTTATCGGACAACGTAGCCTACAACCCACCGCAGTCCACCTACAACGCTGGCAAGCCACAGCCCTCGAACAAGAAGAAGGCGCAGGGTCAGTCCAAAGCAAACACCAACACAGTGACCACCAAGACAATGCCAGCCTAGGCCTCGAACAAGCATGGCACATCAGCCCTGCATGGATCCAAGACCTCAAAGGTGAAGACCAAGCCACCGCCTCAGGCAACAGCCAAGTCGAAAAACTCAACCAACACCTTAGCGACTACTACGCTGGACAAAGCAAACAATTCATCGCCAAAGCCAGCGTCAGAGACAGCCAAGTCGGCTACTGGTTCAAACTCGATGGACACCCAGAAATTGCACAACACAGCGGAGCTGATCAAGAATTCCTCATTGT